>CALWGE010000075.1 GCA_944378225.1 uncultured Merdimonas sp. | reverse complement strand
AGAAAAATAACGGGAAACAAACCGCAGCCAGAAACAGGTAGTAAATCCATGCCCGCCTTTCCTCTGTCAAAAGCCGCGTGATCCGATACCCGCTGAACACGCAGACCACTGCTCCCAGACAATTCATAAACTGAAAAGCCATATGATTTCCATTCCCAAAAACGGCAAAAACCAATTCAATCAGTGCAGTAAGGCCCAGCTGATGAGGATGGATATAGAGATATCTTTCATAAGAATCCATCGTCAGCATGGAATAATCTCCATTCCGAAATCCTTCCGCAGAAGTACACACAGAAGCCTGATCTCCTACCGGAATACACTTCGCCGCAAAAATCCACCAGACGGTAAAGAAAAAAGTCCAGCACAACACAGCCGCCAGCAGAATATGAATCCGTTTTTCCTGGCCTTTTTCTTCCTTCAGAATCCAGGCAGATACCTGATACAGCAGCCAGACAGCGGCTCCGCTGCATACGAGTACCAGTGGAAAAATGTCCCCCGTCTGATAAGGAATTTCCTCATAAGTGGTCCTGAAATACACAGTCGTAAACAGACTGACTCCTGTCAGCACGCCAAAGAGAAGAAGTCCCAGGATCGACACTGTCCTGTCAGCCGTTTTCAATAGCCTCATCTTTTGTCCTCCATTTTCCAATGTGCCCGGAAAGCTCTGCAAGTCCTCCCGCGGCCATGGGAATCATCTTGGTATCCTGCCTGCATACTAAGGGCGGAGGCTGCTTTTGCAGCCCCGCCCCGTAATAATTCTTCTTGATTTCCTGATTTTATTTAAAATATTCCACGCCGGACTCAAATATCTTCATGTCCTGCTCTCCGTAGATATTCATAGCTACGGCGTCTCCGCGGCGCTCACTGTGCGCCATCTTTCCAAGAACACGTCCGTCCGGACTGGTTATTCCTTCGATAGCCGCATAGGAACCGTTTACATTCCAGTACTCATCCATGCTGGCCTCACCCTCTGGTGTTACATACTGAGTTGCCACCTGACCATTTGCAAAAAGCCTGTCGATCCATTCCTGACTTGCGACAAAACGTCCTTCACCGTGGGAAGCCGGATTCACATAAGTCTTTCCAAGCTCTGCCTTGCGCAGCCACGGAGACTTGTCTGTCATAACCTTTGTGTAAACCATCTTTGACACATGGCGGTTAATCGTATTAAAGGTCAGAGTCGGAGAATCCGGGGTCTGTCCCACGATTTCACCATAGGGTACCAGTCCCAGCTTGATCAGAGCCTGGAAACCATTGCAGATACCCAGAGCCAGACCATCTCTCTCATTGAGAAGTCTCATAACAGCCTCTTTAATATGAGCATTCTGGAAGGCAGTCGCAAAGAACTTTGCGGAGCCGTCCGGTTCATCTCCTGCGGAAAATCCGCCGGGGAACATGATAATCTGGGCCTGACTGATAGCTTTTTCAAACTCCTCCACAGACTCACGGATATCAGACGCGGTCAGATTGCGGAACACTTTTGTTACCACATCCGCGCCTGCGCGCTCAAATGCCTTTGCGCTGTCATACTCACAGTTTGTACCCGGGAATACCGGAATAAATACAGTCGGTCTTGCTACTTTATGCCGGCACACATGTACTTCAGCCGCATGATACAGAGGGCTTTCCACTTTGTCTGCGCCCGGAACCGCCACAGTGGGGAATACCTTCTCCAGGGGCTCCTCCCAGGCTGTCAGAGCCTCTTCTGTCTCAATTTTCATATTGCCGTAAGAAATTCCGCTTTCAGTCACTTCACCAATCAATGTATAGGTAATAGCCAGTTCTCCCACGCGTCCGTCCGGAACCTCTGCCACAATATTTCCAAATCCTGCAGTAAACAGATCTCTCGGATCTACATTATGCTCAATTTTTACTCCAAGCTTGTTTCCAAAGGACATCTTGCTGACAGCAGCCGCAAGACCGGATCCATCCAGAGCATACGCGGAAATAATACGTCCCGCTTTCACATCCTCGAAGAATTTTCCGTACAGGTCCTTAATCTGCTCATAATCCGGCAAATCATAGCTGTCCCTGTCAATGCGCAGCAGCACCAGCTTATTGCCTGCCTTCTTGAGTTCCGGGGTAAGGATATTTTTCTGGTTTCCGATATCCACCGCGAAAGAAACGAGTGTAGGCGGCACATCAATGTCATTGAAGGTACCCGACATACTGTCCTTTCCTCCGATAGACGGCAGTCCAAATCCCAGCTGTGCGCTGTAGGCTCCCAGCAGTGCCGCGAAAGGCTGACTCCAGCGGTGCGGATCCTCTGTCATCCGGCGGAAATACTCCTGGAAGGTAAAACGAATCTTACTGTAATCTCCGCCTGCAGCCACAATTCTTGCCACAGACTCAATCACCGCGTAAACGGCTCCATGGTAGGGACTCCAGCTGGACAGGTAGGGGTCAAAACCGTAACTCATCATCGTCACTGTATCCGTTTTTCCCTTCAGTACAGGGAGCTTTGCAACCATAGCCTGTGTCTCTGTCAGCTGATATTTTCCGCCGTAAGGCATCAGCACGCTGCCTGCCCCGATGGAACTGTCAAACATCTCTACCAGACCTTTCTGAGAGCATACATTCAGATCTTTCAGAGTATTCATCCATTTTTCGCGGACATCAGCCACATCATTTCTTACAAAATATTTCTTATTCTCATCCGGCATATCTACAGCCACAGCCGTCTCCTGATGAGCCCCGTTGGTATCCAGAAACGCTCGGGAAATATTTACAATTTCTTTTCCTCTCCACAGAAGCACCAGTCTGGGACTTTCTGTCACAACTGCCACTGTGGTCGCCTCCAGATTTTCCTCTGCCGCGTATTTCAGAAAAGCTTCTTCATCCTTCTTATCCACTACTACTGCCATACGCTCCTGAGACTCGGAAATAGCAATTTCTGTACCGTCCAGGCCGGCATATTTTTTCGGAACCAGATCCAGATTTACCCGGAGTCCGTCTGCCAGTTCTCCGATTGCTACAGATACGCCGCCTGCGCCAAAGTCATTGCACTTTTTGATAAGACGGGTCACCTCCGGGCGGCGGAACAGTCTCTGTATCTTCCGCTCAGTAGGCGCGTTTCCTTTCTGTACCTCAGCGCCGCAGGTCTCAATGGAGGCCTCTGTATGAACCTTGGAGGAACCTGTAGCTCCGCCGCAGCCGTCACGTCCCGTTCTTCCTCCCAGGAGAATGATCAGATCTCCCGGATCAGAGGTCTCACGAATTACATCCTTCCGCGGAGCCGCGCCCATAACCGCTCCTATCTCCATGCGCTTTGCCACATAGTCCGGATGATAAATCTCCTTTACATAACCGGTAGCCAATCCAATCTGGTTTCCGTAAGAGCTGTAACCCTGGGCCGCGCCGCGTACCAGCTTCTTCTGGGGCAGCTTGCCCTTCAGTGTTTCCTGTACGGACACCGTCGGATCCGCCGCTCCGGTCACACGCATGGCCTGATATACATAGGTTCTGCCTGACAGGGGATCACGGATAGCTCCTCCAAGGCAGGTAGCCGCTCCTCCAAAGGGCTCAATCTCAGTCGGATGATTGTGGGTCTCATTTTTAAAGTTTACCAGCCATTCCTCTGTCTGTCCGTCGATTTCCACAGGTACTACGATGGAGCAGGCGTTAATTTCATCTGATTCTTCCTGATCCGCAAGTTTCCCTTCTGCCTTGAGCTTACGCATAGCCATCAGCGCCAGATCCATCAGGCAGACAAATTTGTCCTTGCGGCCTTTAAAAATCTCCTCACGATCGGACAGATACTTCTGATAGGTTTCTTCAATAGGTCTGCGGTAATATCCATCCGCAAAACTTACATCTGTAAGTTCTGTAGAGAAAGTGGTGTGGCGGCAATGATCAGACCAGTAAGTGTCCAGCACCCGGATTTCTGTCATGGATGGCTCTCTTTTTTCCTCATTTCTGAAATAATTCTGAATATGCAGAAAATCCCGGAAAGTCATCGCCAGATTCAATGAATCATACAGTTCCTTCAGAGCCGCTTCTTCCATTGCGCAGAAGCCCTCAAAAATCTTCACATCCGCAGGCTCCTCAAATACCGTCACCAGAGTCTCCGGTTTTGTCTCGTCAGACTGACGGGAATCCACCGGGTTAATGCAGAAGCTCTGAATAGATGCAAATTCTTCTTCAGAAACATTTCCCTCTATTACATAGGTAGTGGCTGTGCGGATTACCGGCTCCTCATCCTCCCGGAGAAAGCGCACACACTGTACTGCGGAATCTGCTCTCTGGTCAAACTGTCCCGGCAGATATTCCACGCTGAATACACGATCTTCCGGATTTTTTTCAAAGCTTTCCTGATAAAGCATATCTACAGGCGGTTCAGAAAACACCGTCCTGCAGGCACGTTCAAATACTTCATCTGAAATATTTTCCACATCATAGCGCATCAGCACCCGAACACCTGTTACTCCCTGAATTCCAAGATAACTCCTGATTTCTTCCTGAAGCTCCTTTGCCTTTACCGCAAAGTCTTTTTTCTTTTCGACATATACTCGTCTTACGTTGCCCATAACCGACCTCCTGCATTTTCCGGAACAGTATCCGTATAACAATCCTGTTTGAATTATTATACTATATAATCCCTTTTGTAACAATTCCTGCCTTCATGATAGCATAAAACTTTCCATAAGTATAATTAATAAATCTAAAATTATTTATAACTATCTCTAATTTTATATTTCTTTTTATCGCAATTCCGCTTTTTCCATCCTTTAAAACGCCTGTCATTTTTTACGCCCCGTTTCCTTTGGATGGTTTTTATTCTTTCCCTGTGTTATAATAACTATAAATTTTTGATTTCTGACAGAAGGAGTATCCGTTTATGAATTTGATTCGTACCTGCAGAGGGCAGCTTCTGCTTACTCTGTTTTTATTTCTTGCAATTCTTGCCATGCCTTTTCAGGATTATGCGGAACGTGAATTTTCCGCAAAAGACATGAACTATCCTGAGGACTCTATCGGTATTGTCAGCGAAGCCGGAGGACTTCTGACTGTTCCGGACGGAGCCGGTCATATTACGCTGAACAGCGATGACTTTTTTTTCAAAAAAGGCACTTATAAGGTAGCCTTTTTCGTAAGCTCCCCTGCTGAAGGAAATACTGTGGAAATCTATGATCCGCTTTATCTGAATCCTGACAATACTTCGGGACGCATCCTGGCTCAGGCGGACATCCCCGCGGGAGAGGATTCTGCAGAACTGACCTTTACTGTGGACGAGTATCTGTCCTGTATACAGTTCCGGGTACAGACAGACAGCGCGCTGACCTTCACCGGAATTTCTCTGCTCTCCGACAGAGGCCTGTACAACGATCCATATATCTGCGCAGGACTGGTGCTTCTTGGTTCTGCCCTGCTTCTGCTTTATCGCAGCAAACGGAAAATACGGCCGGAAATCCTTCTTATCCTTTCGTTTGCTGCCATCTGGTCTTCGATTCCCCTCTGTTTCCCATGGCTTCAGAAGGGACATGACCTCTATTTCCATTACGGAAGGCTGTTTAATCTGTCCCGGGATCTGTTTTCCGGTGATTTTCCCATACGCATCCACCCGCACCTTTTCAAAGGCTTCGGTTACATGAGCCCTACTTTTTACGCAGAGACTTTTCTCTACCCCTTTGCGCTCCTGATTCGCATGGGTATGTCTCCCATCGGCTGCTATAAATTACTGTTTCTGTGCGTGAATTTTGCGACCGCCGGCATATCCTATTATTCCTTTTCCCGGCTGTGCCGTTCCAGAAGACTGGGGCTTATGACATCCTTCTTTTATATGCTGGCCTCCTACCGTCTGGTGAATCTCTATACACGGGCCGCTCTGGGAGAAGTACTGGCGGCTGTTTTCCTGCCCCTTCTGATTCTGGGCATGTACCAGCTGTTTTACGGAGACTCCCGCCGATGGATTACTGCAGTAATTGCTTTCACAGGTCTTTTCCAGTCTCACATGATTTCCACGGAACTTGCTCTGGGATTCAGCGCTCTTTTCGGACTGTTCAGTATCCTGCGTCTTCGTGACAAAAAGCGCCTGATCCATCTTCTTCTGGCGGCAGGTACTACAGTTCTGCTGAATCTGTGGGCTATTCTTCCGATCCTGGATATGCTGCGTTATCCCCTTCAGGTATCCGGGGATGTGAGAAAACTTTCAGGATATACACTGTTCGCCCTTCAGCTCTTTGATCCATCCTTTTCCAATCCCATCGGCGAAGCGTTGGGACCAAGCTCTGTGTCAGGAGAAATGCCTTATTCCATCGGTCTTCTCCTGCTGGTCGGCAGTCTGCTGTTTATCGGTCTGTGTTTCCGTAAAAACCAGAAGCTTCCCGCCTGGCATAAAACACTTGGCTGCTGGTGTCTGGCTTTCGGATTTCTGTCTGTTTATGCAACCAGTGTATATTTCCCCTGGGATGCCATACAGAGAATAGAAATCCTGAACCGGATTGCAGGAGCGATTCAGTTTGCATTCCGCTTTCTGCCCTTTGCCACAGTATTTCTGTGTGTTACCTCGGCCATAGCCATGTACCACCTGTTCCGTGAAAAATCTGTCAGAAAACTGGTATTTCTGGGCTGTGCCTTTTTCCTTACCTGGAGTGCCGGCGATTATTTCGGCAATTTTTCCAACGAAGCAGAAAGCCTTGTATCATGGCATACACAGATGGATCATGTCAATGATACAGATAACCTGTACCTTGTTACAAACGATGGAGAGTACTACAGCTACCGCACCTTCCTGGCTCAGGATGTATCCTTCAACACTTCTGAAGGAGTAACTCTCTCTGACGTATCACGGGAAGGTACAGAAGCCTCCTTTAGCTACCAAAAGCCGGAGGGGACTGATAATGCTTATGTGGAAGTATCTTTTAACTATTATCCCTATTACCGCGCTCACGACGAGGACGGAAATGAACTTTCCACGGGAATTACCGATATGCTCCGCCTGCGAGTTCTTCTGCCGGAAGCATCCTCAGGAACTGTCCGGGTATCCTTTGAAACCCCTGTCCTGTGGCGGGTGGGAGATGCCGTTTCCCTTATCACACTCTGCGCCCTTATTACTCTGGCTGTGTTATCCAGGCGGAAAAGAAAAGAGGATTAGATATGGATATTAATTACGAACTTTATAAAGTTTTCTATCATGTGGCTGTTTCATTAAGTTTTTCAGAAGCATCCAAACAGCTTTTCATTTCCCAGTCGGCTGTCAGCCAGTCTATTAAGGTTCTTGAAAAAAAGCTGAATCAGAATCTCTTTATCCGGAGCACAAAAAAAGTGCAGCTGACTCCCGAAGGGGAGATTCTGCTGCGCCATATTGAACCTGCGATTCACCTGATTCAGCGGGGAGAAAACCAGCTTATGGAAGCCGGCTCTCTGGGGGGAGGACAGCTGCGGATCGGAGCCAGCGACACCATCTGCCGCTATTTTCTCGTTCCTTATCTCAGCCGCTTTCACAAAGAATTCCCGGGTATTCATATTAAAGTAACCAATCAGACTTCCATCGGCTGTGTTGATCTGCTGGAGAACGGGCAGGTTGATCTGATTTTTACCAATTATCCGAATTCCCGACTGGGGAATTCAGGACACATGAAAAAAATCCGCAGTTTTCAGGATATCTTTAT
Source organism: uncultured Merdimonas sp. (assembly GCA_944378225.1). Lineage (GTDB taxonomy): Bacteria > Bacillota > Clostridia > Lachnospirales > Lachnospiraceae > Laedolimicola. The sequence goes on along the minus strand of CALWGE010000075.1, from coordinate 2,039 downwards.
CGCGAACCGGCACTATTATGATCTGGAAAATCAGAAACTGAGTTTCCGCGAACTGCTTAACTATCCTATTCTGATGCTTACCCGCCAGAGTACCACCAGCGAATATCTGCACAATCTTTTTCAGCAGCATCAGCTGGATCTGGTTCCTGAAATTGAACTGAGCAGCAATGACCTGCTGCTGGATCTGGCTTCCATCGGTCTTGGTATTGCCTTTGTTCCGGACTACTGTCTGCCGGCTGCTTCACCGGATTTGTTTCAGCTTTCGCTTGCTGAAGAGCTGCCTCCCCGGCAGTTAATGATCGTACACAGCGAACAGCTTCCTTTAAGTCCTGCAGCCAGGAAATTTATGGAGTATTTTTTGTGACGTTCTCTTCATCTTCTTCCCAGAAAGCTCCGATCTTTTTTCTGGCTTCTGAAAGTCCGCTTGTCTGGTATCCTTCCCATTCCAGCGGGAAAAGTCTCCGGTAATCGCTTCCCAAAAAGCGATTATCCAGGAGCAGAATTACACCTCGGTCTTCATCCGTGCGAATAACACGGCCTGCCGCCTGAAGCACTTTATTCATCCCCGGGTAACGATAAGCATAGGCAAATCCATCCATCCCGCGTTCTTCATAATATCCCCGCAGAATCTCTCTTTCATGACAGATCTGCGGAAGTCCCGTCCCGATCACAGCTGTTCCAATCAGAGCATCTCCTTTTAAATCAATTCCTTCCGAAAAAATACCTCCCAGCACGCAGAATCCCAGTCTGCTTTTCTCCCGTCCGCATAAACCGGCAGTTTCTTCAAATTGTTTCAGAAAAGCTTCCCTTTCTTCTTCTTTCATGCCTGCATGCTGCATCACACATTCTGCCGTCTCCTCGTGCTGTTCCAGAAAAACTTCAAAAACTTCCTGCATCATGCGATAGGAAGGAAAGAAAGCGAGATAATTTCCTTTTTTTCCACCTGCCATAACAGCCAGCCATTCCGCAATTCTCTCATATTCATCCCTGTTTCTTCGGGTATATCGGCTGCTCACATCTTTTCCAAGCAAAAGGAGACGATGTTCACGCAAAAAGGGAGAACGGGCATAGACCGCATAATCCTCTCCGTCTCCCAGAAGATGCTTGTAATAAGGCATAGGAAGCAGAGTCGCAGAAAAAAAGACTGCTGCATTGCCCTTATCCAGGCATTCCCTCAGATTCTTCGCTGTTTCCACACAGTACAGCTTCAGACGGAAATGTCCATCTTCTCCAATTTCACTGTAAATCACATAATTTTCATCCAGCTGCTCAGCCGTATTCAGAAAATCCCGCACCTGAAACCAGAAATCAACCACAGCCTCCAGCAGCTCTGGTTCTGCATTTCCCTCTTCCCGAATCCGGTCGAGCTCCGTGGAAAGCGACAGAAGCTGCAGAACAAACGCTCCCACATCTTCATGAATCTGGTAGGTATCACACTCTTTTTTTAAACCAAGCAGATATTTATTGCAGCGTTCCAGACAACGCTCAGCCTTCTTATACCGTCCGTTCAGCTTTCTCTTAAGTTCCAGAAAATCCTCTTTACAGAGAGATGCGCTGAACATTTCGCGCCCCCGATCCACCAGATTATGTGCTTCATCTATTAAAAACAGATACTCTCCTTTCTGCCCTTCCGCAAAAAATCGTTTCAAACGCACATTCGGATCAAAAACATAATTATAGTCACAAATAACCGCATCCGTCCATGATGCCGTATCCAGGCTCAGCTCAAACGGACACACTCTGTGTTTATACGCCTGTTCCAGAATAACTTCCCGGTTCAGTTCATCCGGGCCTTCTGTCAGCAATTCAAAAACAGCCTGATTCACACGATCGAAATGTCCTTTGGCGTGGGGACAGGCATCCGGATTGCACTGCACTTCATCACAGATGCAGAGCTTTTCTTTCGCTGTCAGCGTTACCGTTTTCATACGCAGGCCATTTCTTCTCAGCACACGAAAGGCCTCCTCTGCCACTGTGCGTGTCACAGTTTTCGCCGTCAGATAAAAAATGCGATCACCCAGTCCTTCTCCTACAGCTTT
>CALWGE010000074.1 GCA_944378225.1 uncultured Merdimonas sp. | reverse complement strand
CGTTTTCCACGCGCTCGATATGATCTGCGGCAAAGACGAACTTGGAAGAAGCGCCTGCTCCCGCGGCCAGAATCGTCTGTTTTTCTTCCATTATCAGTATATTGTAAATCCCTGCTTTGTCAACCTTTGCATAACCCACATTTTCAAAATTACCGGCCATATTTTTCTGACGGTACAGATAATAGGGATATACCCCCTGTTCCACGCAGTAACGGTAGGTGAGATCCATAATCTCCTGACTGTTCTGAAAGCCCAGCACCTCATAAGTATCACGGAACAGTTTCAGTCTGGCCGCTCTCTTAACCGCCAGAGAATGCACTGTAATACTGTCCGGGTCGAGAACCTTCAGTTCTTCCATGGTATGGCGAACATCCTCGATATCTTCACCGGGAAGTCCCACAATCAAATCCATATTAATGTTATCAAAACCTGCCTCCCGGGCCATCCGGTACGCTTCTTTAATCTGGTCTGCCGTATGCTTTCTTCCAATCAAATCCAGCGTCTTCTGGTTCATGGTCTGCGGATTGATGGAAATCCGGGTTACGTTATGGTCTTTCAGCACACGGAATTTTTCCGGCGATACACTGTCAGGCCTTCCCGCCTCTACGGTCAGCTCTTTCAAATCCGAAAAATCAAAGTTCTCTTCAATACAGGTCAGAAGCCGGTCCAGCTGTGATGCGTTCAATGTGGTAGGCGTTCCTCCGCCCACATACACCGTATTCAGTTTTCTCCCTGCATAGGCTTTTCCCAGAAAAGCCAGTTCCCGGAAGAGAGCCTCCAGATAATCCTCGATCCGCTTCTCCCAGAGCTTGATGGGAGAGGAAGAAAAGGAACAGTAGAGACAAATGCTGGGGCAGAATGGAATTCCTACATAAAGGCTGTATCCATTTTCATAATCAATGCCTTCCAGAACTTCCTTCTCTCTGTGAGCGATGGAAATAGCCAGAGCAGCCTTTTCCTTACTGCAGTCATAAGTTTCCCACATATAGCGGGCAATTTCCAGATTGGAATGCCCTTCTTCCAGCATGGCCATGGGAATTTTCACAGGTCGTATACCCGTAAGGGTTCCCCATGGCAGTTTTCTGCCTGTATATGCGCACAGCTTCTCATACAGAAGCTTTTTCATCTGATTTTTTACTGCTTTCCTGTCCGGATCTTCCACAGAAACTTTTCCCTCCTGTCGGATATCCCCGTTCTCCAGAACAGCAAAATGTATTTCCTTTTCATCTACAGAAACCTCCATGCGATTGGGAGTATCTTCCGTAAATGTTTCTTTGGCCCGGACCTGCACCTCTGTTCCCGGATAGAACGCCTGAATCAGCGAGTGTATGTCATAGGCAAAACTTTCATCATTGATTTTTACTTCTATCATCATATCAGTATTCTCTAAAATATGGATTGCAGAGTCGTTCCTCTCCTATCGTGGTATCCTCCTGATGCCCCGGATATACACGGACTGAATCAGGCAGACACAAAATCTTTTCCGCCAGGGAACGCATCAGCGTCTTCATAGAGCCGCCCGGAAAATCTGTTCTGCCCACCGAACCGGCAAACAATGTATCACCGGAAAACAGCACTCCATCTTCCTCATTATAATAGCAGCAGCCGCCCGGGGTATGGCCGGGTGTAAACAGGAGACGGAACCGCATACCTCCCACATTGAGCTCTTCCCCGTCGTCTGCCAGAATATCCGCCTTCAGAGAAAGAGGCTTTCCAAACAGCATGCTTGTCAGATTCTGCTTCGGATCCTGCAGCAGCGCTTCCTCTGCTCTGCAGGCGTATACCGGAATCCCTGCCTTTTCCCGAAGTTCCGGAACTGCCAGAATGTGATCTCCATGTCCATGAGTCAAAAAGATTGCTCTGAGCGTCACATCTTTTTCTGCTGCTTTCCGGAGAATCACATCTGCCCGATCTGCGGGATCCACCACAATCGCTTCTTTTGTCTTCTCATTAATTACCAGATAGCAGTTGGTAGCCACGGCACCCAACACCATATGTTCAATCTTCATAACAGCATCCTCCTGTTCCCATGTCTGTACAGCATCTTCCGGAAGAACTTCTGTCTGGCATCAGCCTGTAGCGCGTTCTACATCCAGTACGCTTTCTACCTGATAGAGCTTCTCTGCAATTTTCTGAAGCTCATCCTTACCCGCAATGTCAAAAGTAATGGAAATCGTAGCCGTTCCCTGTTTACTGGTTCTCACGTTCATACTCGTCATATCAATGCCCCGTTCTGTAAAGATGCGGGAAATATCCACCAGAAGTCCGGTACGGTTATTGGCATAAATCTTGATCTCCGTAGCATACTTCTCCTTTGAGGAAGAGCCTCCCATATCCTGCCATTCCGCATCAATCAGACGCTGACGCTCCGACTCCTGAAGGTTGATTACATTGATACAGTCAGTTCTGTGAATGGAGACCCCTCGTCCCCGGGTTACAAAGCCTACGATCTCGTCTCCCGGAACCGGATTGCAGCATTTGGAAAAACGGACAGACACATCGGAAAGCCCCTTGACCACAATACCGCTCTTGGATTTGGCCAGCTTGAGCTTATTATTTTTATTGTCCGTAACGGCTTCCATTACCTTTTCATCAGTAATTTCCTTCTTATGAACCTTTTCATATTCTTCTGCCATCTTATTGATGACCTGGCCCTCTTTGAGACCTCCGTGCCCGATGGCTGCCAGTACGGAATCCCAGTCACGAAAACCATATTTGCGCATAATTGCGGCCTGGAACTCCGGTTTCATAATATTAGCCGTATTGATGGATTTAAGCTTGCAATACTGGGCAAGCATTTCCTTGCCCTTCAGTATATTCTCTTCCTTGAATTCATTCTTGAACCACTGATTAATCTTGTTCTTGGCCTGCGTACTCTTAACCACATTCAGCCAGTCACGGCTCGGCCCTCTGGAATTCTGGGATGTGATAATTTCAATCCGGTCGCCATTCTGAATCTTGTAATCGATGGTCACCAGTTTGCCGTTTACACGGGCGCCTATCATCTTATTTCCCACAGCGCTGTGTACACTATAGGCAAAATCAATAGGAGTGGAACCGCTGGGCAGAGCTTTCACCTCTCCCTTTGGTGTAAAGCAATACACACTCTCAGAAAACAGATCCAGATCGCTCTTCAACAGATTCATAAACTCTCTGTTGTCGGACATATCCCGCTGCCACTCCAGAATCTGGCGCAGCCAGGTCATCTTTTCTGCTTCCTGCTGATCTACCGTTTTCTTACCGTCACTGCTCTCTTTATATTTCCAGTGGGCTGCGATACCGTATTCTGCCGTTTTATGCATTTCATAAGTACGGATCTGAATTTCAAAAGGCTGGCCGGTAGGTCCGATCAGAGTGGTATGCAGCGACTGATACATATTCGCTTTGGGCATGGCGATATAATCCTTAAAACGGCCGGGAATCGGCTTATACATCTCATGGATGACGCCCAGAGCAGCATAGCAGTCCTTAACAGTCTCCACAATAATCCGCACCGCAAACAAATCATAAATCTGATCCAGCGTCTTATGCTGGTTCACCATTTTCTTGTAAATGCTGAAGAAATGCTTTACCCGTCCGTCCACATGAGCTTCTATACCTGCATTCTTCATATGCTGCTGAACTTCTGATACAATCCGCTGCACAAAAGCTTCCCTGTCGCTTCTTTTCTCCGCAATCTGTTCCTTCAGATCATAATAGACTTCCGGCTCCAAATATTTCAGGGACAGATCATCCAGTTCATTTTTCACCTTGGAGATACCAAGTCTCTGCGCAATAGGCGCATAAATGTCCATGGTCTCTCTGGCTTTTTCTTTCTGCTTTTCCGGCTTCATGTACTGAAGGGTCCGCATGTTATGAAGACGGTCAGCGAGTTTAATCAGAATTACACGGATATCCTTGGCCATGGCCAGGAACATTTTCCGCAGATTTTCTGCCTGCACCTCGATCTTGTCAGCAGAATAGGACAGCTGGCCCAGCTTGGTAACACCGTCTACCAGAAGCGCCACTTCTTCGCTGAATTCCTTTGTAATCTCTTCTGTAGTCATGACGGTATCTTCCACCGCATCATGCAGAAGCCCCGCTACAATCGTTTCTTTGTCCAGCTCCAGATCCGCCAGTATGATGGCAACGCAGAGAGGATGGATGATATAGGGTTCTCCGGATTTGCGGAGCTGTCCATTATGGGCTGTATAAGCTATCTTATACGCCTTTTCAATCATGCTGATATCGGTAGACGGATGGTATTTGTGCACACTGCTGATCAGTTCTTTGTACAGCACATCCGGACTGGTAAAATCCTGCATGGCTTTTACATTCTCATCATCGTGGCTCACTTCCATATCCCGGTTTTTCACGCCAATTTTCATCTCTGCCATTGTCAACACCTGCCTTCTGCTGCATTCTATTTCACCTGCTTCTGCCTATTTCCCCTCATAACAGATCACAGAAGCCACATCGTACTTTTTCAGGCGCTCGCGCCCTTTCAACCCTGCCAGCTCCATCAGAAAAAGAACCTTTACCACTTCGCCACCCAAGGATTCGACCAATTCCGCAGCTGCCTGGATGGTTCCTCCTGTGGCAATCAGATCATCTACCAGAACCACTTTCTGTCCCGGCCGGATAGAATCCTTATGCATCTCAATCTCGGCGCTGCCATATTCCAGATCATATTCCTTCGATACTGTCTCACAGGGCAGTTTTCCCTTCTTTCGAATCAGAACGAAGGGTTTATGCATATTATACGCAATAGGTGCCCCAAAGACAAAGCCTCTGGATTCAGCTCCTACGATCACATCAAAGTCCACATCTTTCAGAAGTTCCTGCATGGAGTCTATCGCCAGCTGCAGACCGTCCGCATCCTGCAGAACGGAAGTAATATCCCGGAATATAATTCCCGGTTCCGGAAAATCCGGAATGCTTCTTACATAGTCTTCCAGTTTTTTCATATCTGTAATCCTCTTTTCCTAGGGTTTCACCTGCAAATTAACGCATAAAAACAAGGTATAGTATAGCATGAACAGCCATATTTGACAAGATTTTCGCTTTACCGCCAGCTTTCTACTGTCAGCTGTATATTTCTTCGTCCCTGGTATTCATTGATCTGCGGATAGTACAGAATGCAGACTTCCTGTCTTCCTTCAATATACGCCAGATTTTCCTTCACGTCTCCAAAGCTTATGGTATCCAGTCGTGTTCCATCAGGTCCTTCCAGAACTGCTTTGAGTACATTCTGGTTTTTCCCTATAATACGGGCGCTTTTCACGGTAAGATGCGCGGCTGCAAACAGGGGTTTTTCATTTGCTTTTCCGAACGGTTCCAGAAGCTCCAGTTCCCGGATCAGCTGTTCTCCTGCGTAACAGATAGGCAGTACGCCATCGTAATCAAGCCTGGGCGTCAGTTCTTCCTCCGTCAGCCTGCAGTTTTCGTTTATAGTCCTGCGAAAAACCTCCACGTTCTCTTTGGGAAGGGACAGTCCTGCTGCCATAGGATGGCCGCCGAATTTTGTAAAGAGCTCACGTACCCTGGTCATTTCCTCAAACATATGATACCCGGGAATCGAACGTCCGGATCCCTTCACCCCGTCCTCACCATCTGTCAGCACAAAACAGGGTTTATAATATTTTTCCCGGATTCTGCCTGCAATAATCCCGGCCAGGCTTTCATGGCAGTCCGGCAGGTACACTACCAGAACCCGATCCTGTTTCAATTCCGTTGTTTCTATCAGGTCTATGGCTTTCTGTGTCCCTTTCACTGTCAAATCCTTGCGGCTGTCATTCAGCGCCTTTAAGTCGCCTGCCAGTTCTTCTGCCTCCGCCTTTGAACCGGTTCCCAGGAGCTGAAGCGCTCTCTTTGCCGTGTCCAGTCTTCCGCTGGCGTTGATACAGGGGCCAATAACAAAACCAATGTGGTAGGCGTTCAGTTTTTTCCCTTCCAGTCCGTTCACTGCCAGAAGAGCACGGTATCCGGGATTTTTTGTCTGTTCCAGCCGTCTGAGCCCGTATTGCACAATAATCCGGTTCTCGCCTGTCAGATCCATGATATCTCCCACCGTAGCCACCGCGGCAAACTCCGCCAGCTCCAGATATTCCTCCCGCGGCACTCCTGCCTCTCTGTAAAGAGCTTCTGCAAGCCTCCAGGCCACGGCTGCACCGCACAGCTTTTTAAACGGATAAGCGCAGTCTTCCTGCTTGGGATTCACAATCACATCCGCCGGAGGAAGCAGTGTGGTACGTGTTCCGTCTTCCTCTTCCCGGTAGGGAATATCATGGTGATCAGTTACAATCACCGTCATCCCTTTTTCTTTTGCATAGGCAATTTCTTTCGCAGCCGCGATTCCGTTGTCACAGGTGACAATGGTATCCACGCCTGCATTCACTGCATCTTCTATAAGATGTTCATTAATCCCATATCCGTCCTTCAGCCGATCCGGAATGACTGTATCCGCCTTTGCGCCTGCCCGGCGGAATGCTGAAATCAGAATATGTGTGGCATTTACCCCGTCAATATCGTAATCTCCGATAATGCGGATCCGGGCTCCGGAATGTATTTTTTCCATCAGGAGACAGACTGCCTCCCGCATCCCCTTCATAAGATACGGATCTGCCAGATCTGCCACGGTTCCCGTCAGATATCTCCGCACCTCCGCCTCACTTTCCCCTGCGCGGCTGCGTATAAGACGCATGGTCATCGGACTGACCGAAAACAGACGGGCCAGTTCCTCATTTCCCGTAATCCGGGGCGCCTCCACCCATCGTTCTCTCATAATTATGATTCCTGAGCTTCCGCGGTGGCAGCCTTTATCATAATCGCGCACTCCACACGCTTTCTCTCCAGCTCGCAGCCCACATCATAGGCGTCTGTGATAGAGCCATGGAAATTATAGGAGTTGGCTGCGCAGCCGCCACTGCAGTAAAATTTCGCAAAACACTTCTGACATTTTTCTTTTGCATATACATTGCAGCACTTGAACTCATCACGAAGCTCTGTATTTGTCACACCGTCAAAAACATTTCCCATCAGGAACTTTTCATTTCCCACAAACTGATGGCAGGGGTACAGATCGCCCCAGGGCGTCACAGCCAGATACTCTGTTCCGGATCCACAGCCGGACAGCCGTTTGTAGACACAGGGGCCTCCGGTCAGATCAATCATGAAATGGAAGAAATTGAAATCCTTATCCGTTCCATGACGCTTCACCATCTCTGCTGCCAGCTTGTCATACTGCTCGCAAATCACGGGAATATCCTCTTCGCGAAGGGCATAAGGCTCTTCCGGAGCCGCCACAACAGGTTCCACAGAAATCTGTTTGAATCCCAGATCCGCCAGATGCAGCACATCCTCAGAGAAATCCAGATTATTACGCGTGAAAGTGCCTCGTACATAGTAATTATTCTGTTCCCGGCTTTCTGCCAGCTTCCGGAATTTCGGCACAATCAAATCATAGCTTCCATGACCGTTTCGGAAGGGACGCATTTTATCATTCACTTCTTTGCGTCCATCAATGCTTAATACCACATTGCTCATTTCCCGGTTCAGGAATTCCTGTACCTCATCATTCAGCAAAATGCCGTTTGTAGTCAGGGTGAAGCGGAAATTTTTGTCATGAATCTTTTCCTGTTCCCGTCCGTAAGCCACCAGATCCTTAACCACCTGCCAGTTCATCAGAGGTTCTCCTCCGAAGAAATCCACTTCCAGATTGCGGCGGTTTCCGGAATTGGCAATCAGAAAATCAAGCGCCTGTTTTCCTACTTCAAAGCTCATCAGCGCCCGGCGTCCGTGGTACTCTCCTTCTTCAGCAAAGCAGTAGCGACAGGCCAGATTACAGTCATGAGCAATGTGAAGGCAAAGAGCTTTTACTACTGTGGAACGCTGTTTGAAATCTATTACCTTATCCTTATAAGTATCTTCTGTAAAGAGCGTTCCCTGCTCCTTCAGACTCTCCACATCTTCCAGAACTTCCCGAATCTCTTCTTCTGCCCACCTGTCTTTCAGTTTCTCCACAATCTCTTCCTGTGTGCTTTCCTCATACAGGCCGATAACCTCATAGGCCAGTTCGTCCACCACATGAACAGCTCCGCTGTTCACATCCAGAACAATATAGTAACCGTTGTTGTAATAGCGATGAATCATCTTTCTGCTCCTTATGTAAAATTATTTATAATATGAAATATTATCTGTAAATATGTTGTCCGAGACAGTGGTTACATCACAACAAGGATGTCCCAAAAGCCCTGTATTCCCGGAGCTTCTGAGACATCCTTGTTTTTTAACCTTATTTTTCAGGTTCCTATTTGTGATGCTCGCACGTCTGATTGCCTACGGTGCAGGATGTCTTGCATGCAGACTGGCAGGACGTCTGGCACTCTCCACAGCCGCCTTTCTTCACGGTGTTCTGCAGAATCTGTGTATTCAGTGTCTGAATATGCTTCATGATAACTTCCCTCCTGTCTCTTATCCCGGGTGGCGCCTGACTGTACGCTCCCGTCTTTAAATGAGTATATCATATCCTGGTGAGATTTAAAAGCATTTTTTTAGATGCCTGTTCATATAGTATAACAGTCTAAAATCGGGAGGAATCACCATGGAAAAAGGAAAAGCATATCAGGACACTGCTGTACGTATGATAAAGTCTCTGCTTGCAGCTTATATTATCGCCGGGGTTCTGCTGCTTATTCTGGCTCTCCTGCTGTATAAACTGCGTCTCTCCGAATCTGCCGTTAACGTGGGCGTGATAGCCGTCTACGTAATATCCTGTTTTGTCGGCGGCTTTCTGGAAGGAAAGATGATGAAAAACCGCAGATTCCTCTGGGGAAGCCTTCTGGGTCTTCTCTACTTTATCATTCTGGCCGTCATTTCACTGGCTGTCAGCCAGGGTTTATCCGGCAGTTCTTCTCATTTTATCACAGTACTGATCCTCTGCACGGCAGGAGGGACCCTGGGTGGAATGGTTTCCTGAGCCTCATTCTACTCGCACTTGCAGCGAAATGCAGTACACTCCGTTTCTCTGCATTCGCAGGCTGCCCCGCCGGCTATGCCTATATGCTTTGCCTGACAATGACAGCCTTCGTTAAAGGTACATTCCATCACCTGGCAGGCTACATCTGTATTTTTGGTAGGAATATCCACGGAACTGGTTACACCGCTGCCGGAGCGTTCCCGGAAGCTGGCGCAGCAGGTATCTCTGGAATGGCGCGCCCGGCTTCCTTCCACTTCAATATTGTCTTTGCAGCAGCAGCGCTCTCTGTTGTACAGACAGCTGGTTACAGTACAGTCTAATCTTGTCATTTTGCATTTACCTCCAATCTGATACTGGAGTTATTATGCGTAATCTGACAAGGGTTATGCAGACTGGACCAAACCTCTTTTTCTCATCCACATCTCTATGCGGAGCGACAAAGATGCCAGTCCCACAGCCGCCATTGGCAGCATCATGACAAAATAGGGCAGGATATAGCGTCCTTTTGCTTCCCAGATCATATGAAACAGAAATCCTCCGATAATTGTAATCAGAAGCGTATGATTCTCCAGTCCCTTTTTTGTCCAGAAACTGGATAAAAGCCAGAAAAACACACCAATAAACACCAGACTCTGATACTGATTCATAAACCATGTCATCAGTGTGTGAAGTTTTCCGTCAAACATGCTGTTGGCTACAGGTCCTCTGGCTGTTCCGTTAACATGTGTCATGGCAAAACATTCATAAGTCGGATCATTCCATTGACTGGTGAATTTTTCAACATAAAATTGAACGGCATACACCGGTTTCTCAGCAAATTCCTCTGCCGATGTCTTAATATCCCGAATGGCCATCGCAGTGGAAGCCTCCGAATCGAATTCGCATTCTCCCCAGTAATTATGGAGAATGTATCCGTTGGACCAGCCCGGAGCCCCTTCGCCTTTCTGCATTCCCATAGCCACATAAAGAATCATAGGCGCACCGTCATTTATCTTTTCACCGGAACGCAGTTCATAAACTATCCGCAGACCAGTCCGGCCACCCAGAAATACCGCAACCAGGAGAATCGCTGTCAGAACAGGCCGCAGCTTTCTCTCTCCTGCTGCTGTCACAAGCAGAATGAGAACAAATGCAATCAGAAGAATCATGCTGTTATTCCGTATCAGACAGGCCAGAGTACAGGCAGCACAACAGCCGGCCACCCACAGCCATCCTCCTTTTTTCCGGTATTCCATAAAACACCAGACCGCCAGAAGAGAAAAGGTCAGCGCGGGAATTTCCCCATAGACAAAAGTCACATAGAA
>CALWGE010000073.1 GCA_944378225.1 uncultured Merdimonas sp. | reverse complement strand
ACTGGTCACATATCTTTTATAACTTTTCGCAGAAATTCCAAAACGGATTGTAGCAATCTGCAGCTGCTCTTCAGAAGTATATCCATCTACGGAAATACCGTATTTTTCTTTCTCTTCTTCTGTGTAAGAAGACCGGATTCCGTACTTTTTGTCACTGCACATATATTCCATCAGAGTATCAGCAGAGGCCAGTTCCTGACTTGGATCCAGATCACTGATCTGAGTCTCTCCATATACATCTGCCTTTAAACGCAGAAGCGAAGTCCCGGTAAGAGTATATTCATACTTTCCATTCTGATACACGATACCCAAATCGCTGACCACACTGTCCCCGTTTTTTTCAATCAGCTGAATCAGCCTGTAAATTGTCTCGTTGAGCTGTGCATTTTTTGTCGCGGAATCAGGATAACTTCCATTATCCAGAATCGTTACCGAATACGACAGTTCGCTGCTTGCCAGAACTTCGCCGTCCCGATCGTAAATATTTCCTCTCGTACTTGCAAGAGATACTTCCCGCTCTGTACGCAGAGAAAACGATTCCTGATATTCGGCTCCTTTGACTATCTGCAAATAAAAAACTCTCTGCAGAAGAATTCCGAAAAACAGAATAAAGACTGCACTCAGAATGAAAGTCCGTGATTTTATTAGATTCCACAAGATGTCTCTGATTTCTCTGAACAGTTTCACTCAAAGTCCTCCGTATGCTTGTCCAGACCACCCGGATTCCCTGAAAGAGCAGAGTATTCCGAGGGCGGTTCTTCCCAGCTTTCCAGCAGCTGATCCAGGCGGCGGATCAGGCGGTACATCACCAGCGTTACCACTACCGTATAAACCAGCTCCGGCAGAATAATATTCGTCAAATAAAATCCAAACTCAAATCTGCTCCGCATAAGGAACAGAAAGAAATATACACTCAGCCCGTATACCAGTTCTGACAACGCTATCCACACCATGGGCATTTTGATATCCTCATCATAGAACATCATATGAAACAGGCCGCTTCCGTACCCCAGAAAGGTGTACAGAAGAGTGTAGAAGCCAAAGAGGCTGCCAAAAAATATATCCGACAGAAGTCCGCAGAAAAAGCCTGCTGCCATACCTGTTTTTTCTCCCCGGATAAAGCCAAGAGATGTAGTTACAATCAGAAGAAGGTTCGGGGAGATTCCTGCCAGAGCCAGTGACTGACATACTGTGCACTGCAGGATAAAGCATATGATAATTAAGAGCGCTGTAACTGCTTTCCTCCTCATTCTTTTCCTCCTTCGCTATTCTTCCTCCATCGTCTGCTTCTGATCTGTAATAACCAGTACTGTATGAAGATGTTCGAAATCCACTGCGGGAGTCAGCGTTCCTGAACGCGTCAGATTATTGGAATCCAGACTGAGTTCATTAATATAGCCAATCAGAATTCCGGCATGATATTTATCGCTCACATGAGAAGTCACTACCGTATCACCGATGGATGCTTCTCCCTCCGGATCACGCAGCTGAGAGATCTGGATCAGCCCGGTGTCCATAAGCTGTAAATCGCCTTTTACAAAACAGAGGTCAGATGTGGAAAGCACCTGCGCGCTTACATTGCTCATATCATCGATAATAGAACGCACCTGAGCCCAGTTGCTGCCTACTTTTGTCACAATCCCCACCAGGCCGCTGCCTGCGATCACGTTCATGTCTTTCTCGATTCCGTCCTCAGAGCCTTTGTCGATGACAAAAGTATTAAACCAGTTTCCCGCGTCACTGGCAATAATATTGGCTGCCACCTTGTTATACTCACTGTAGGTCTGATCCAGCTCGTAAAGCTCTTCCAGTTCCTCCAGACGGTACTGATTCTGGGTCAGACGGCTGTTCTCCAGTGTAAGCTCGTCCACCTGTGCCTGCAGCTCTTCACTGCGGGCCTGCGCATCTGCCAGATCCTCCAGGCTGTCCGCCTTTTCCCGGGCCCAGCCGCCTACTGCATTGATTCCTCTTTCAAAAGGTACAAAGATATAGCCGGAAATTCTTCCCAGCGTTTCACCTGCAAAGCCTGTCGTATAAGAAGCAAACATCATGGCAATGCAAAGCAGGGCCAGCGCCGCAAATATGTATTTTGACGGCACGGAAAAACGATTCTTTTTTTTCATATCTCACCCAAATTATTTATAATCCTGCTCTTTTGTAATAAAGGTCAGGCTGCGGAACTGTTTCTCTTTAATCACACGTTCCAGCCCTCTCGCCACACATTCCTCAGGCTTTTCCACCAGATTTACTTTAATATTGGTGGCATCGGCAATCAGACCGTCCAGACCTTTCAGATTTGCCACACCTCCGGTAAGGAAAATACCATTACGGATAATATCCACACCCAGCTCGGGCGGCGTACGCTCCAGAATCATCTTAATCGCGTCCACAATGGCCTTAAGCTGCTCGGCAATGGCATTCGCCACAAAATCCGCTGTAATTTCCAGCAGTGCCGGAAGGCCCAGCGCCATATTGCGTCCGCAGATTTCTCTCTTTGTCGTAGTATCTCCCGGCATGTAACCCAGTTCATTCTTCAGAATCTCAGCCGTTTTATTGCCGATAAAATATCCGTATTCCCGGCGGATAGCGCTGGAAATAGCCTCGTCAATTTTATTTCCGCCATTTTTAATCAGCTTGCTGGTTACCGTACCGCCCAGGGAAAGAATGGAAATCTCTGTTGTATCCGCTCCCACATCTACCAGCATAACGCCCTGTGCCTGTGTCACGTCAATTCCAAGTCCCAGTCCGGCTGCCACCGGTTTATCAATCAGCTCTACATTTTTTGTCTTAATACCGGTTCCGTGAATCAGTGTTGTAAACACACGATCCTGTACATCTGTGGGAAGAGCTACGATAAATTCCGCTCCCTTCAGATTTCCTTTCGTACGTTCTTCCAGAAAAGAACGCAGGAACTGCTGCATATAGGTGATGCTGGCGACAGTACCGAATGACATGGGATAGAGCACCTCGATATTGGAAGGAGCCTTTTCATGCATATCAAAGGCCTCGTTTCCATAGGCGATCATTCCTTTCTTTTCCTCTATGGCCACCATATTTTTTTCGCAGTATATGGTATCACTCTCTCTGCTGTAAATCTTGATGCTGCTTGTACCGAAATCGCAGCCAAAACTCTGTGCGGACATTTCGTCTCCCTCTCTTTCTTCTGTTCCTCTTATTCATCACCCATCCGCGGACTCCAGTGCGGATACGGGCTTATCTGCTTCCTGCGGTCTGTCAGAACACGCATGCTTATCATCCCGCATCTGACAGTATTCCCCGTTCTCTCAAAGAGCTATAACACCTGTCGCCGATAATGACATGATCCAAAAGCTGGATCCCGAGCAACTCTCCGGCTTCTTCAATCCGCTTTGTTACCCGGATATCCTCCACACTTGGCGAAGGGTCGCCGCTGGGATGATTATGCACCAGTATCAGCTGTACAGCATGTACCTCCAGAGCTTCCAGAAAAATTTCTCTGGGAGACAGAATGGAAGCGTTTACAGTTCCCTTGAACATCAGTTTTTCCCGAAGCAGTTTGTTCTTTGTGTTCAAAAAAAGCGCAATCAGATACTCCTGTTCCTTATGGCGCAGCTCTTCCATGAAATAATCGGCAATCGTAGCCGGCGTATCAAAACAGAGCCGCTCGCCCGCGGAGGCTTTCGCCATGCGCGCCGCAAGTTCTGCCAGACATTTCAGCTGTACAGCCTTGACTTTTCCAACGCCTCTGAGTTCCAGCAGGCGCTCCATCGGAACCCGGCACAATCCCGGAAGTCCTTCGTAATCCGGCAGGCTTAAAATACGGCCTGCCAGCTGACAGACAGTCTCTCCCGCAGTTCCGGTTCTCAGCATTACAGCCAGAAGTTCCGTATCGGAAAGTCCCTCCGGTCCACAGGCCAGACACTTTTCATAAGGACGCTCTTCTCTGTATAAATCTTTCATCGTTGTCTTCATGGTTCTCCCTTCTGCGCTCTCCAGGCAGCGGTTTCTCCCTCTGACAACTTTTATTTACAGTTTCCTGTAAATAATAATCGCAAGCACTACTCCGATAATGCTGGCTATGGATATGTGGATCGTCAGGCCAAAGGTGAGTACCAGAAGACCCAGATCCAGGACAACGGGTGATTCCAGCCCAAATCCCTGTCCATAATTCAGCCAGCTCAGCACCTCTACTTTTTCTGTAAGCATGCCGAGAAAACCTCCCAGCACAATGCCTGACAGAAGCATAATCAGCAGTACCCAGCCGTTCTTTGATCTCATGTCAGCCTCCGTCTTTCGTATTCATGATCCGCCTCTGCTCCTTCCGTTGCAGAAGCCTCCAGGTTCACTGATTTTCTCCAAAAATCTGCCGATTTTCGGTTTACATAACCAGAAACTCTGGAAATCATATCAAATTATATCATAGCACAAAGCCATCTTCTTGTATAGATAAGAATTCCTTAACTTCTCTTAAGATTCTTCCTGTTTCGACAGTCTTCGATACTTCGACGCAATGGCTTCTGCCGTTTTTACACCGTCCATGGCTGCAGAAGTAATGCCGCCCGCATATCCGGCTCCCTCTCCGCAGGGATACAGTCCCTGTACCGCGCTCTCCATTGTGTCTCCGCGCAGAATACGCACAGGAGATGAAGTCCTGCTTTCCACACCGCAGAGAACGGCGTCTCCTCTGTCAAATCCGGCAATAATCTGCCCACAGCCCAGAATTCCTTCTTCCAGAGCTGCCGAAAGTTCCTCCGGGAAAATCCCCCTTACGTCACCGAATTCCCAGGTACCTTTGATACATGGCTCTATCTCTCCCAGACTTCTGCTGTTCTGGCGTTTCCGGAAATCTGCCAGCAGCTGTACCGGGACATGTCCCTGTCCTGCTCTGTATGCAGCCTGTTCCAGTCTTCTCTGAAATTCCATTCCTGCCAGAACATCTGTCCCGCCGAAATCCTCAGGGCGCACAGTTACAATCATGGCGCTGTTGGCGTTCCGTCCGTCCCGTGCCTGATAGCTCATACCATTCACTGCCAGACGCTCCGGCTCTGAAGACGCGTTCACTACATAGCCGCCGGGACACATGCAGAAAGAATAAACCCCGCGCCCGCTTTCTGTCTTTCTGGTCAGCTTATAGGCTGCCGCAGGAAGCTCTTCCGGATAATTTTTTCCATACTGACTTTCATTAATAAGCTCCTGGGGATGTTCAATCCGCACTCCTACTGCAAACGCTTTCTGCTCCATCGGAATGCCTTTCTCTGCCAGTCTGGAAAAGGTATCTCTGGCACTGTGCCCGATAGCCAGAACCAGTATATCGCAGGGCAGATATTCCTCCGTCTCATTCCATAACGCAGAATTTTCCTCTGCCTGTGTCTTTGTGCAGATACGGATTCCACGGACAGCTCCGTCTTTGATATCAATATCTGTCATTGTGGTACCGAAACGCACTTCTCCGCCGAGAGAAACGATTTCTTCCCGGATACGTTCCACCACCCCAATCAGAACGTCTGTACCGAGGTGCGGTTTATTCCAGTACAGAATTTCTTCCGGAGCTCCCGCCTGCACAAAGGTCTCCAGTACCAGCTGGCCCCGGCCGTCCGGATCTTTCACAAGCGTATTGAGCTTACCGTCAGAAAAGGTTCCTGCTCCTCCCTCTCCGAACTGTACATTGGAATCGGCGACCAGTTCTCCTGTAGCCCAGAACCTGTCTACCGTCCGTTTCCGTGCGCGCGCCGTTTCGCCTCTTTCCAGAAGCAAAGGCCGATATCCCGCTTTCGCCAGCATCAGGCCGCAGAAAAGACCTGCCGGACCCGTTCCCACAATTACGGGCCTGTGCTGTGCCTCTTTTTCTCCCGGCTGCGGAAACCGGTAGATCTTCGGCTGTACCAGAGATACATTCTTGCTGCGAATTCTTTTCATCTGTTTTTTTTCTTCCGCCAATTCCACATCTACCGTATAGACATACAGCACCGGTCTTTTTCTTGCATCCACAGATTTCCGGCTGATGCGGAGTGTACGAATGCGTTCCTTTGGAACTTTCAGCTCCCGGGCTGCCTGCTTTTTTAAATCATCCACAGAGTGGGTAATCGGCAGTTTCATCTGACTGATCCGAATCACAGATTTTCTCCTTTCCCAATGAACGATTGTGTGTTTTCCGCTGCATGAAGTCCTGCCGTATAGCCGCTGCTCCAGGCCCACTGCAGGTTATAGCCGCCGCAGGCTCCGTCAATATCCAAAGCTTCTCCGGCCAGATAAAGTCCCGGCACAAGAAGGGATTCCATGGTTTCAGGACAGATTTCTGAAGTGTCCACCCCTCCTGAACAAACCTGCGCCTGCTCCATATTTCCTCCGGCCAAAATATCTGTCCGAAATTCCCGGATACAGGACAAAAGCCGGAAAAGTTCTTTTTCGCTCCATTCTTCTGCCTTTTTTCCCTTGGGAATCCCAGACCTCTCCAGCAGACATTGCGCCATCTTTCCTGCAAACAGGCCGGAAAAGAACGCTTCTCCGCTCTTCCACCCGCTCTCCCGGATGCGTTTCCGGAAAAACTCTTCCAGAGCCGTGTCTGCTTCTTTGGTCTCTTCCGTCACTTTTTCTTCACCGAAAACCGGGAGCAGATTCAGTCTGGCTTCCACCTTCTTTCCTTCATCCAGAGCACGGACAGCATAGCGGCTTACCTGAAAGACGGGAATACCGGAAATACCTGTTTTCGTAAACTGTACTTCTCCCCGATCAGACGCCAGTTCTGCTCCATTTACCAGAATCCGGACAGAAGCTTCCATCCGAAGACCCGCAAGACGTCCGTAAAATCCTTCTCTGCACTGAAGAGATGTCAGCGCGGGAAGAGGTTTTATAATATGATGACCCAGACTTTTCGCCAGAGTATAACTGCTTCCATCTGAGCCTGCAGACGGAAACGCTGCCGACCCTGCCGCCAGAACACAGGCATCTCCTTCATAGTTCCATCCTTCTGTACAGGCTGTAAATCTGGGACCAGATACGTTATTTCCCGAAACTTTCAACCTCAGAACCCGGTTCCCCAGCGCGAGTCTGACTCCCAGATGCTCTGCCTCCATACGCAGTGCGTCTGCCACAGAAGATGCCTGATCACTGTACGGATAGAGATATCCGTTTCTGTTTCTTGTATACACCCCTGCTTTTTCAAAAAAACGCAGCGTCTCTGAAAGACCGAACTGTCGGAACACCGTTGATGCAAACCCAGGTTCTCCTCCCCTGTAACAGGCAGAATCCTGATTCATATTTGTCAGATTACAGCGCCCGTTTCCTGTAACCAGTATTTTTTTCCCTACCTGCCGGTTTCGCTCCAGCAGCGTCACTTTGGCGCCATGCTCTGCGGCTGCTATGGCAGCCATCAGGCCCGAAGCCCCGCCTCCAATGACCAGTACTTTTTTCATGACAGTTTCACCAGTCCGGCATCCATGAGTTTCTGCAGAGACATGAGAATTCCAAATTTCGCATGAGACCAGGTCAGGCCGCCCTGAAAATACACAGCATACGGCGGTTTGATAGGTCCGTCTGCAGACAGTTCAATCGAAGATCCCTGTACAAAAGCTCCGGCTGCCATAATCACGTCGCTGTCATAGCCCGGCATAGCCCAGGGTTCCGGTGTCACGTAGCTGTCCACAGGAGCCGCTGCCTGAATTCCCTGACAGAAAGCGATGACTCCCTCCGGACATCCAAAGGTTACTGCCTGAATAATATCGTGACGGCTTTCTGTACCGTTCGGAATAACAGGGAATCCCAGCTTCTCATAAATATTGGCAGCAAATATGGCGCCCTTCAGCGCTGCGGCCGTCACGGTAGGAGCCAGAAAGAATCCCTGATAAAAACTCTGCATCACGCCGAGAGACGCTCCCACTTCTTTTCCAAGTCCCGGGGATGTAAGCCTGTATGCTGCATTTTCCACGTATTTTTCTTTTCCCACGATATAACCGCCAATGGGCGCCAGACCGCCGCCGGGATTTTTTATAAGAGAACCCACACAGAGATCAGCGCCTACATCTGTCGGCTCTATCCGTTCCACAAATTCTCCGTAGCAGTTGTCTACCATACAGATCACATCTGGCCTCCGTTCTTTTATAAAGGCAATCAGCTCCCCGATTTGCTTTACGGAAAAAGTCGGTCTCGTCTGATATCCTTTTGATCTCTGAATCGTTACCAGCTTTGTCTTTTCGTTTAAAGCCGCCTCAATTCCCGGATAGTCAAACGTTCCGTCCTCCAGAAGATCCACCTGCCGGTATGTCACCCCATACTCTGCCAGCGAGCCATTGGACGGGCGGATACCGATTACTTCCTCTAATGTATCATAAGGCTTTCCAACCGGCGAAAGCAGTTCATCTCCCGGACGAAGATTTCCCGACAGAGCAACTGCCAGCGCGTGAGTTCCGCAGGCGATCTGCGGCCGTACCAGCGCCGCTTCTGCATGAAAAGCTGCCGCATAAACTTCCTCCAGCTTCTCCCGCCCCAAATCATTGTATCCATAACCGCTGGTTGCAGCAAAACACGCAGCTTCCACACGGCTTTTCTGCATGGCACCAACCACTTTCAGCTGATTATACTCTGCCGTCTCATCAATGGCGTCAAACCGTTCCTTCAGCTGCTTTTCTATTTTCTGCCCGAAGTCCCAGACTTCCTTTCGAATCCCCAGCTCCCGGTACATGTCTTCTCTGTGCATCGTTTCATTCATCATGTTCTGTAATCTTCCTCCGATTCTTTTCATATTATCTTTTTAACCGTCTTTGTGTTTATCTTTCTGCCTTACTTCTATACTGCTGTATATACAGACTGCAGCATCTGCTATCTGTATCTGGAATCTGCCTCTGTAAGGATCTCCTTCTGTCTCAGTATACTCAGCATTTTCTCCAGAATCGCTTCATCACTTCCCAGGCATTGTCTGTCCAGCCAGATAACATCACGTTCCCTGCGGAACCAGGTAAGCTGGCGTTTCGCAAAATGTCTTGTATCCCGTTTCAGAATTCTCACTGCTTCTTCCAGCGAACATTCCCCTTCCAGGTACGCCAGCAGTTCCTTATATCCAAGCCCCTGCATGGAAACCATCCCCCTGCAGAGCCCCTCTGACTTCAGCCTTTTCACTTCCTCGAGAAGCCCTTCCTCCATCATCTGATCCACGCGTGCATCTATCCGCCGGTAAAGCTGTTCCCGATCGTCATTCAATACAAAACAGGCAAAGTTATAAGGTGATTCCTTTTTCTGCTGCTCCTCATTGTGCTCCGAAATTTTTTTCCCGGTAAGGCGATAAAATTCCAGCGCCCGGATAACACGTTTTACATTATGGGCATGAATCATTTCTGCCGCTTTCGGGTCTGCCTCTGCAAGGAGAGCATGAAGTTTCTCCGCTCCTTCCCGTTCCGCCAGTTCTGCCAGTTCTTCGCGGATTCCTGTCTGTGCTTCATTTTCTGTAAAATCAATATCATAGAGCAAAGCCTGAATATAAAAACCGGTGCCTCCTGCAAGGATGGGAATATGTCCATTTTCGCGGATTTTCCGGAAAGCCTCTTTGGCCATCTGCTGGAAACGTACCACATGAAATTCTTCTTCCGGCTCCAGAACATCAATCAGGTGATGGGGAATTCCTTCCATTTCCTCCGGACGTATTTTTGCCGATCCAATGTCCATGCGCCGATAAACCTGCATGGAATCTGCGGAAATAATTTCCCCGCCTATGGCATGTGCCAGTTCAATGGAAAGCTTCGTCTTTCCTACGGCCGTAGGACCTGCAAGAACTACAAGCGGTTCTTTTTTCTGTTCTCCCATGGACTTCCTTCCTTTCTCCTTTCGGCGGCACCGAAAGCTTTTTCGCTCAATCTTTTCTATTTTAGTATCAAACGAACCGGATTTCAACCAAAAAATATCCTCATCCGGAAATACCACATTTTATCTGCGGCTTCCGGATGAGGACTCTTTTCATCCAAACTGTTCATTTTTCGTGTAGCGTGACAGGAACTGTTTTGTTCTTTCCTGTCTGGTATGCTCAAATACTTCTTCCGGCGTACCCTGCTCCAGAATCATTCCTTCATCCATAAAAATCACTTTGCTTGCCACGTCATGAGCAAATGCCATCTCATGGGTAACAATGATCATCGTGGTCTTTTTGTCTGCCAGTTCTTTAATGACCTTCAGAACTTCTCCGGTAAGCTCCGGGTCAAGGGCTGATGTCGGCTCATCAAAACACAGAATATCCGGTTTCAGCGCAAGAGCTCTGGCTATAGCCACACGCTGACACTGTCCGCCTGAAAGCTGATGAGGATAATT
>CALWGE010000072.1 GCA_944378225.1 uncultured Merdimonas sp. | reverse complement strand
CATCATCTGCAAGAACAGCAAACCGCAGGTCATCGGCTGATAAGGCGGAAAGAATCCCTAACGCTCCTTTGGGACCGATTCCGCTGACTCCCAGAAGCTGCCCGAAAAGCTTTCTGTCCTCGCGTGTAAAAAAACCATAGAGAACAAAGGCGTCCTCACGCACCTGAAGATAGGTGTAAAGACGCACTTCCTCTCCTGCCGCCGGGAGAAGCTGCAAATCTCTGCCCGACAGATAAATCTGATATCCGATTCCACCGGCTTCCAGCACAGCCGTCCCTTCCTCCGGCTCCGCGTATTGGAACCGGCCTCTGATATATGCCATCATGCCTGTTCTGTCTCCTTATTTCAGCTAATCTTTTGAAATCTTTATCATTTTTCTCTGACCAAAGGCCATCGGAACTGTCATTTTTTCAATCAGAGGCGTTGTCAGATTTGCCAGAAGAATTGCATACACAATCGCCTCTTCGATCCCCTTCAGACGCATGGCAGCTGCCAGTATCCCAATCAGAACTCCGTAAACCAGCTGACCGCTCCTGGTAACAGGCGATGTGGTATAATCCTCAGCCATAAACCAGATTCCCAGAACAAATCCTCCCCCGCAAAGCTGTGTTGTCAGCCAGAGCTGATCAAAACCTCTTCCTCCAAACACGGTAAGTGTCAGAAGAAACGCAAAGGTTCCTGCCAGCGGTATCCGCAGACGGATAATTCCAAAAGAGAGAAGGAGGATCGCTCCTGCCACAATTGCAATTGTGGAGGTCTGTCCTATTCCGCCGTTTGTATTTCCCAGAATCATAGGAAGCGGATCGACAGTTTCTCCCTGCAGAAGTCTGCCCAGAAGCGTGGAGCTTCCCATGTCCCTGATACTGTAATCACGCATCGTATCGGAAAACAGAAGCAGAAGCAGGCAATAACCGCTTAAGGCAGGATTCAGGCGGTTCTTTCCGATTCCGCCAAAAGCCATCTTGATCACAGCAATCGCAAAAACACTGCCCAGAATTCCCATCCACAGGGGCGCACCCACAGGCATCATAAATGCCAGCAGCAAGCCTGTCACTGCAGCGCTGCAGTCTGTCACTGCCAGAGGGCGATCGGTAAAAGCTTCAAAAACAAACTCTGTCAGCATACATGTTACAACACAGATCAGAATATGCCAGAAAGCTTTTAATCCGAAAAAGACAACACCAAATACGGCAGCAGGCAGCAGAGCCAGCAGCACCATCCGCATGATATTGGCCGTGGACATCGTTCCCTTCACATGAGGAAATGTCCATCCATATTTCTTCTCTTCCAAAAAACCGCTCTCCTCTCTATCGTTTTCCCTGCGCCAGAAGCTTTTTTCTCATACCCTGAATCGTCGGCGCCAGAGCTCTTCTGGCCGGACACACATAGCTGCAGCTTCCGCATCCCAGACACTCCATTCCATGCAGACGGCGGAATTCCTCTTCCTTATCTGCAGCGGCCAGTTCTGCCAGTCTTACCGGAAGCAGACGAATAGGGCATACCTCCATACACGCTCCGCAGCGGATACAGGCTGTAGGTTTGAACAGATAATCCCGGCTCATACACAGCAGTCCGGCCGAAGTCTTTATCACAGGAACATCCAGATCGGGAAGCGCAACGCCCCTCATAGGACCGCCGCAGACAAATTTCTTCGGTTCCCGTGCAAAACCGCCGGCCGCCTCCGGAAGCTCCGCAAAACTGGTTCCAAGACGCACCAGAAGATTCTTCGGGGATTTCAGCGCCTTTCCTGTCACAGTAATCGCACGGCGTGTCACCGGACGTCCCTCCAGAAAAGCCTGGCGAACGGCACAGACTGTCTCCACATTCAGCACAATGCATCCGGCCTCTTCCGGAAGCTGCGTGGAATCAATCTCTTTTCCTGTAACAGAATAAATCAGCATACGCTCTGAACCCTGAGGATATTTTGTTTCAAAAACCCGCACCTCTATGCGCGGCTCATGCAGCACTGCCAGCTGCAGGGCCGTAACGGCGTCTCTCTTATTGTCTTCCAAAGCAATAATGCCTACAGCCCGTTCAAACAGACTCAGTACAATCTCCAGACCTTCCGCAAGGTGTTCCGGTTCTTCCACCATACGCCGGTAATCGCTCGTCATATAGGGTTCGCATTCTGTGCCATTTACAATTACATACCGGATTTTCTTCGGATTACGAACAGACAGCTTTACATGTGTCGGAAACCCTGCTCCGCCCATTCCCACAATTCCCGCATCCCGGATGCGTCTGATTTTCTCGCCGGGTTCCTGTTCCTTCCACGGCTTCATTTCCGTCGCCGGATACTGCTCATATTCCCCGTCATTCTCCACCACAATACATGGAATCTGTTTGCCGGAAACTGTCTTCCGCGGCTCGATAGCCCGCACAATTCCGGATACAGAAGCATGCACAGGTGCGGAAATATCACCGCTGGCTTTCGCGATCATCTGCCCTTCCAGCACCCGCTCACCTACTTCTGTTACAGGTACTGCCATGCCTCCGATATGCTGAAGCAGAGGATATACCAGATCGCCCTTCGGAAGATATTCTTCCAGTTCTCCGTCTCTTGTAAAACGCTTTCTCCTGTGCGGAAATACTCCGCCTCTAAAAGTCATATGTCCCATCTGCTCTCACATCCTTTGTATGTGTCTTATTTCATTCGCGGTTCTTTTTATCCTTACGGCCGACTGCGCGCTCTTTAAGAGCCTGCGCCCTTGATTTCATATTCGGGTACGCATTCATGGTACGACGGATAAAGATATTTTTATGCCCCTTCAGCTGCTCGTAACGACTCTGTGCAGCAGTAAAGGCTTCCTCGATCTGTTCTCTCCAGAGTTCTCTTCTGTTCTTCTTTTCTTCCGGAGTAAGCTCTGAAGTAAAAGCAATGACTGCATCTACTCTGTCGTCCAGCCGTTTCCGAAGTTCCGCTCTGTACTCAGACAGACGATAGAAAGCCAGTCTGCCGCGCAGCTCTTCAGCGCTTTCATAAAGTCTTGAAGTCTGTACAAATTCGTAAATCTCGTCCAGAATCTCGTCCACATTCCGCAGCCTTTTCCCGATCTGCATGGCATTCGCAAAGGAAATTCCAAAATCCACAAGATAAAGAAAACCTGCCGCGCATACCAGCAGCCTGCCAGCCGCCACTGAATAGAGCGAAACAATCCATTCCACAAACGGCTGCAGCACATAAAACAGGATAACAGTAAACACTCCCCATCCCAGAGACGCTCCAAGACAAATACGTCCCTGAAAATTATACCGGTTTTTACTGTAATCCCACCATCTCGTGTGAAAAACCGCTTCCATCAGCACTGCTGTCAGGTATTCCAGCACTGTGGGTACAAGAATTCCTCCCAGAAAAAGGATCAGCAGATTATCGGAAACACGCCTCAGAATCAGATATACTGCTACTGCACCGCATCCATAGATGGTACAGACAGGTCCTGTCACAAATCCACGGTTTACCAGTTTCTTTTCTTTTGCAGAAACGTAAGCGCTCTCCCAGACCCAGCCGAGAAAACTGTAAATAAAAAACCAGTTAATAATATGATAAAAATCCACTCCTGCAATCTTCAGTTCCCATATATTCATCTGTGTTCCGCACCTGTTGCCTTTCTTCCATTACTGTGGAAGCCATCCGGTCTGAAAAAACCCCGGACAAGACACGAGGACACGCACGCGTCCAGTGCCTGTCCTCCCGTCAGTCTCTAACTATCCTGCAGAGCAGGATATTCATTTGTCAGTATTCTGTCGGTCTTACTCTTCCGTCTCGGAAGCAACCGCATCAATGTCCACATCCTCTACATCTGTATGGTAGTCCTGTGAATTCTGAAGAGCCTTCATGCTCAGAGAAATCTTCTTCTCATCGCCGTTGAAATCTACAACCTTAGCCTCAATCTCCTGTCCAATGCTCAGTACATCGGAAGGCTTCTCAACATGCTCTCTGGAAATCTGAGATACATGAAGCAGAGCATCAACTCCCGGCTCCAGCTCAACGAAAGCGCCGAAGTCAGTCATTCTTGCCACATGACCGGTTACAATGTTTCCAACCGCATACTTCTCAGCTGCATCCAGCCACGGATTCTGATCTTCAAATTTCAGGCTCAGGGCAATCTTGGTATCGCGGATATCCTTAATCAGGACAGTCAGCTGCTCGCCAACCTTGAAGACCTTCTTCGGGTTCTCTACGCGTCCCCAGGACATCTCGGAAATGTGAAGCAGACCGTCTGCTCCGCCCAGATCCACAAATGCACCGAAGTCTGTCACGTTCTTTACAACGCCTTCGACAACATCGCCTACATGGATACGCTCAAACAGAGCCTTCTGCTGCTCTTCCTTCTGCGCAAGAATCAGCTGCTTACGGTTACCGATGATACGTCCTCTGCGGGGATTGAACTCTGTGATTACAAAGCTGATCTCCTGTCCTTCATACTTGCCCAGATTCTTCTCGTAAGTATCTGACACCAGGCTGGCCGGAATGAATACACGGGACTCATCCACAACAACGCTCAGACCGCCTTCCAGTACCTGTGTTACGGCTGCGGTAAGAACCTCACCGCTCTCAAATGCCTCTTTCAGACGCTTGCTGCCCTTCTCTGCAGCCAGACGCTTGTAGGTCAGGAGAACCTGTCCTTCTCCGTCATTCACTTTCAGGACCTTTACTTCCATGGTGTCTCCTACATGGATGCAGGTCGTCAGGTCAACCGGTGTATTGCTGTACTCGCTCTTCGTCAGGATACCGTCTGATTTATAGCCAATGTTCAGGATAGCTTCATCTTCCTTGACATCAATAACAGTGCCTTCGACAACCTCCCCATTTCTTATTGTTTTCAGTGAATCTTCAAGCATTTGTTCAAAACTTAATTCTGACATGTGTTTTTGAACCTCCTCAATAATTTTGTTGGGGGTTGAAGCCCCTGCTGTAATACCTACGCAACGGATGGACTTCGATGTCTTCAAATCCAAATCATCTAGTGACTGTATATAGTAAGTATTTTCACATTCCTTTTTGCATATTTCAAATAACTTCTGCGTGTTGGAGCTGTGACTGCCGCCAATGACAATCATCGCGTCCACTTCTGATGCGATCTGCCCCGCTTCTGTCTGTCGCTCCTCTGTTGCACTGCAAATCGTATTTAAAACAAGTATATCATACCCCTTTTTCGAAATAATTTCAACTAAATCTTCAAATTTATTGTAGTTAAATGTCGTCTGGGATACGATACAGAGTTTTTCCGTCAGCGGAGCTGCGAATTTTTCAGCTTCTTCCGCAGATTCTATCACGTAAGAATTTTTGGTGCACCACCCCCGGATTCCCTCTACCTCGGGATGTTTTGCGTTTCCGATAATCAGGATCGTCCTGCCGTTTGCTTCCTCCCGCTGCACAATTCGGTGAATTTTCTTTACAAAAGGACAGGTGGCATCCACAAGACGAATGCCTTTCTTTTCCAGAAGATCATAAATCGCTCTCCCCACTCCGTGAGCACGGATAATCACAGTGCCTTCTTCCAACGCAGAAAGCTCCTCTGCCGAATCAAGGACTCGGACACCCTTTTCCTCCAGTTCCTGTACGACTGTCTCATTATGTACAATCGGGCCATAGGTATAGATAGGCGGTTCTGCCTTTTCCACCTGCTCATATACCGTATCCACAGCTCTGCGGACTCCGAAACAGAACCCGGCTGTCTTCGCAAGCATGATTTTCATAATCGGTTATCCTTTCTGAGCCAGAGAAATAATTTCTGCAACAACTTCCTCTATAGACATGTCCGAAGAATCCACCAGTACGGCGTCCTCTGCCTGGCGCAGAGGCGAAACCTCCCGTGTCATATCCCGTTCGTCCCGATCCCGGATATCTGCTTCGATCTCATCCAAATCGCAGCTTTCTCCTTTTGCACAAAGCTCATCATAACGACGCTTCGCCCTGCACTGTGTACTGGCTGTCAGATATACCTTGACGTCCGCCTTCGGCAGCACACAGGTTCCGATATCCCTGCCATCCATTACCACATTTTCCCGTGCCGCAAGCGCCTGCTGAAGTTCCACCAGCTTCGCCCGCACATCCGGATTTGCAGAAGAAACGGAAGCCATATTTCCCACTTCCTCAGTACGCAAAAGACCTGTTACGTTCTCGCCGTTCAGCATCACCTGCTGCGCCCCGTCCACGTAAGAAATCGTGATATCCGCATTTCCGGCTGCCGCACTGATAGCCGACGAATCCGATACGTCAACATGCTGCCGCAGCAGGTACAGCGCCATCGCACGGTACATGGCCCCGGTATCCACATAAATATAACCCAGCTTTTTTGAAACAGCCTTTGCTATCGTACTTTTTCCGGCTCCTGCCGGTCCGTCAATCGCAATCTGAAAACTCATTTTTTTCCACCTCTCCAAATCTGCACTTTCTACATTATAGCGGAAACAGAAGTTCTGCGCAATGGCTTTTCCATTAACGCGTCTTTGGTTTATATCTCATATCATGTACGGAATATACGGTGATAAAGGCATCCGGATCTTTCTCATTCAGGAAATTCATCAGTTTCTGATACTCATGCTTATCTACAATCGCAATGATTTCCCGGTGCTTCTCCAGCTCGTACGCACCAATTGCTTCGTAAATCGTAGCACCGCTGTGCAATTCGTGCAGAATGTAAGTCCGGATCTCCTCCTCTTTCCGGGAAACGATACATACACGCTTCTTTTCATTCTGTCCGAAAATAAAGTAATCCACTGCGATTCCATTAAAATAAGTTCCAATCACGCTCAGTACAACGGTCTTGGAATCATATACCAGCGCCGCCGAAAGCGCCACGCACATCCCGGCAAGAGCCATCGCTTTTCCGAGTTCAATATGAAAAAATTTATTCAGGATCTTCGCGACAATATCCAGGCCGCCTGATGATGCGTTCCGGTTAAACAGAATACTGAGTCCTACACTTACAATCAGGATATAGGCAACCACATCCAGCGTCTGGTCTCCTGTCAGAGACTGGTTATTCGGTACAGCTACTTCCAGGGCAGCCAAAAATATCGGAAATACAATTGATGTATAAACTGTCTTATATCCAAATTCCGGCCCGCAGAGTACAAATCCGACAATCAGAAGTCCCACATTCAGCACCATCGAAATTGCTGAAATGGACAACGGTATAAAATTTGACAGTACAATTGCAAGTCCTGAAATGCTGCTGATGGCAGTATGACTCGGAATCAGAAAGAAATAGACAGAAATGTCAATAAGCGCAATGGCTCCGGTAAGAATCAGGAGTTCTTTTAATATGTTTTGTTTCTTCATAAAAATATTCACATTCCTTCTTTTGCCTGTCTTCAGGCTGATATTTTATTTCCTGCTGTTGTTTTTCGACATTTATATCGGAATCATATTACCTCTATTTCGGTGCTGTTTTTACATTAAGAAACGAATTATAGCTTTCTGATTTGCCATTTTGTTTTTTACATTTATATCCGAAATATAGGAAACTTGCAAAGGTAATTTTTTTACATTTGTCCGAATTATAGAGTCCTTAACAAAGCCTCTTTAATTGTGTCTTATATTCAAATCACTAAAGGGATATAATCTTTCTAGGATTCTTCATCAAACTCCAAAACAACTTTTTTATTTAGCCGATACTGAATCGGGTCTTTTTCCATCTTGTAGAGATTAATTTTTCTACTAGAGCAATAATTTTTTACTTTCTGCTCAAATTCTGTCTGTGCAGCGCATCCTAGGGTAATGGAAGATGGTTGAATCATTTTAAGTAATGCTCCTTTTTTATCTATATTCCAATTATCGCCGCACGCTCCTTGATCCCGAACTATTCGCCATTCTTTTTCATAGCTCCATTCAGGTGATTTTGAAGTAAGACTATGGATAAAGAGCCTATGTATATCTTTTTCAATACTCTTCGGATCAAAAAATCTAAAGCATGGTCTTTCGTCAGAATATATTACCGGAATTGCTGTAAACTGCATAACTCTATTTATTTCTATCAAGTCATACTCCACACAAATTCCACGATGATTATTCGCATAATGTGCCCACATCAATAATGAATCGTTTAATTCGCTAAAACAAGATACACCTGTTGTTTTTCTTAACTCTTCAAAAGTAGCTCGCAGCACTCGAAGTTGTTGATTCATAGTTAGCCGAAAATTTTTCCACGCATTACTCCCTGGACGTATTCCTCGCTTATCTGGAAATAGTTTTAATGCTTCGTTAAAAACCTTCTTATCATCAATAGAAATGTCACAATCGAATACATCATTAAAATTGCATGGTGCAGAATACCACATCTGGTTGTTTTGAATGCTATTCAAACACAATTCTGTATCTGAATAATATTTATATAACGAGGATGAGGCATAGCATTGATAGTAATACCCTACTTCATTATATGCTTGTATTTTTTCAGAAGGGGCTCCAATAAGGGCAGTAATCATTTTTGAGCGTAACTCACTTTTCCATGCTTCTTGTTTATATCCCTTTTCTTGACTATCCATCTTAGCACCTCACTTAACACCTCAATATTAATCATTTATACAAGTGATGCAGTTGTTTTATTTTAGCAGTATATTTTTAAGCCTGAAAAACAATGGGAGAAGTTACGCGATAGTGACACCTCTCCCGTTACTATGCATTATGGAACCTTATCTCTTGTCATTCGATTGAGAAAGAACGCTGGCGGCAAAACTCTTAGTTTTGTCAGAGTACTTACTGCTTTGCAATACTTTGGAAGCAACGTCCTCCATATTAGCACCTGTTTGTTTTTGTGCGGATCGCTGTGAAAGGACACTAGCCGCAAGAGACTTCTGAAGCTTGGACGCACCCTTATCAGTTGACGCTTTTGCAGCTTTAGATGCCATAGATTTGCTACTGGTTTTGTGGTTCATATCTTTTGAGCACCTCCCATATTAAAACTCAATTTCTTCTTCTGCTTTATTATAAATATCAATCTGATTTTCAATGTCAACGCGATTAACGACCCAGCCGCGAAGCATACAAAGTTTAATAAAATCGTCAATACGATTTTCTCCATACATTTCCTTCAAAGTAACAACAACGCCAAACGAAAGACCTCGTCCATTCTTTTCCTTTAGTCTTTCTTTTGTTTTTATACTCAATCCCCACATTCCTGCGCCATATACCTTACGAGGGACTGCTCGATCCTTTAACTCCTCGCTGATTAACTTGACATTATCCCATTTTCGATATAATTGACGAGCTTCAGGTTCGTGAAGATGGCATCCGTCATCATCGCCTTGTGAGTTGGAGTTAATACTTGCAATAACTGCCTTCCCGCCCTTTTCTTTCACACGGCCAAAATGAATGTCCATCTCAGTGGTAGTATAATCAACGCCCTGATCTCTCACGCACTTTGGGAAATAGCAAAGCGTTGCTCGTGCGTAGAATGGCTGTCTGTCGTTATAAATCGGAACAGGAATTCTGTATGTGTAAGTTTCATAAGCATCTGTTGTGCCCATCATTACAAAACGGATTTCATCATCGGGGGTTTTAACAATATCTTCTATTCGCTGTGGAACTATGCCATATCCAATGGAACAGGATGCGTCATCTTTTCTATCCCAACCAGCAGCTGCATCGATGATTAGTGCTTTTGCAACTTCGCGTGAAAAACCCAATGTACAAATCAAATACGCCATTTTGCGAGAGATCCAAGGAGCGGAAAATGATGTTCCTTTTACAAAATTTTCTCCTGTTGGAGCACATACATGCATAGGTTGTCCGATATCACCGCCATAATAACTAATATCAGGTTTGTGAAAGAAGGAAAGGACTGGACCCACTCGATGATAGGAGGCGGGCATACCTTCAAGGGTTACTGAATTAACCACCAATGAATTTAGTGAATCGGCCGGTGCGCCAATTGCCATCCTTTTTTTGTCCGGATCGCCATTCGTTCCTGCGATAACAAAGACTACATCAAATTCGCTCTGTATTTTATCTAATTCTGCCGCTTCCGGTGAAATAAAATTAGGCTTTATCGGCAATATAGATCCGAGAGAAAGATTCCAAACCTTTATATCTCGATTTTGAGAAACAGCTTTACGAATTGAGCGAAGTATGGAATATGAGCTAAATCTTCCTCGCTTAGCGACACCAAAATGCTTTACTCTGAATCGTCCACATCCATCGTCCAAGGCAGGATTAATAGTTGGGCCATCAACGATAATTGAAGTAACTTCCGTACCGTGAATGTAGTCATCCTGATCTAATTTAATATTCTCGTCTAACATGTTTTCATAGGTGACCCACTCTTTAAAATAAACATCCTTAGAAAACGGCGTATCAATAACGCCTATAATAGGCTCCTGTTTAGGCGAAGGAATTTGCACCACCCCAGAATCGTTCATCACGCTGTCTTCGACTGGAATCTCTCTTAAGTCACGTACCTTCATAGCAATTAGGTATGGGGCGTTTTCTTTCAAGCGTGCAATTTCGTCAGGCCGGAGCAAAATAGTATTTTCATCAATCTGTTTCGCATTCAAATAGTCAATTCCAATGGCACGGAATATTTCTTCTGTTTTAACATCAGTTTTATAGAGTGTAACAATTGCTTCGCCATCTTCATCAGTCTCAGCAAAATCCACAGAAAACTTTTGAACATAAAATGCATCTACAACTGCATTTACAAAGTTAGTTTTTGCTAGTTGAGCTTGATATTTATATCTTTTTTCCCCTTTGT
>CALWGE010000071.1 GCA_944378225.1 uncultured Merdimonas sp. | reverse complement strand
CGAAGGGGAAATAGAGTAACCAGGGGCGGGCATCTGCCCCTTTTGCGCCGGCGCAAGAGCCGGAGAAAGGAAGGTAAATTATGAAATTTATACAGGCACTGAAGCTGATGAAGCAGGGAATCCCGATGAAGCTCCCATCATGGGGCGGATATTGGAGCTGGGATCCGGAAAAAGAAACAATTATGATGCACTGCAGAGAAAAAGATTCTGATACCGGAAAAGACACCCTTGATATTAGAGAAACGCAGAGAGTAGAGTACACTCTTCTCAATGTTCTTTCTGATAAATGGCAGCCTGCAACATCCGAAAACACAAAAATTCTTGGCGGCACTCCGACGTTCGGGTTTGGTGACGCTATTAAGTACATGAAGCGTGGGATGAAAGTAAAACGGCAGGGATGGAATGCGGAGAATCAGTATATTTTTTATATTGATCCGTATTGCAACAAGAACTTTCATGTTGTTGAACACGCATCTATTTGCGGTACTCTTTATCCGTATTTTGCCATAAAAACTAATTATAACGGTGTGGTTCCGTGGGCGCCGTCACAAACAGATGTGCTTGCGGAAGACTGGATTTTTGCAGAATAAAAGGAGAGATTAATATGAAATTTAACGTACATGCAGGACACAATCCGGCAGGAAAAATCGCTTGTGGAGCGGTAGGGCTTTTGAATGAGTCCATTGAAAACAGAAAAGTCAAGGATGAAGTAATCGCACAGCTTCAGGCACTTGGTCATACAGCCTATGATTGCACGGAAAACAACGGGTCTGGTCAGTCTGATGTACTGAAAAAGATCGTTGCAAAGTGCAACGCACATGATGTAGATCTGGATATTTCTATTCATTTTAACAGCGGAGCAAAAGATAAAGAAGGAAATAAGAAGACAACCGGCGTAGAAGTCTTTGTTTTTTCTGCATCCAGCGAAGCGAAAACATACGCAGAAAAGGTATGCGCAGAAATTTCCGCTCTTGGTTTCAGGAACCGTGGCGTCAAGTATAGCACAAGCCTTTATGTGCTGAAACACACAAAAGCTCCGGCTATGCTGATTGAGTGTTGCTTTGTGGATGACAAAGACGATGCAGAGCTTTACGATTACCGCAAGATGGCATCTTCCATTGTGAAAGGTATTACCGGCCAGGTTTACTATCAGCCGGAAGAGACTAAACCTGCAGAGCCGGACGAAGAAACTCCTGTTGGCGACAAGGGGACGCTTTACCGTGTGCAGGTCGGTGCGTATAGCGTAAAGGAAAATGCCGAAGCTATGAAAGAAAAACTGAGAGCAGCCGGATTTGATGCGTTTATTGCGTCATAGGACAGTAAGTTACCGGCAAATTACCAGCAAGTCAAAAGCCCTCGGAGAGATCCGGGGGCTTATAGCTGTATTTTATACCACGGTCCGCCATGCCCGGCATCTACTGCGATTTTTGTCGCCATATAATCTCCTTATCGATTGAAAGTACATTCTTCAAAACTAAGATATGCATTTAATCTGTGTCTTGTGCAGGGAAATAAAGTGGTGTATGATAGATACGATTTTATGACAACAGATATGAGAACAGAAAGGAACTGCAGAAAATGAAATCAAAATGTGCAGTGATTACAGGAGCGTCCAGGGGAATCGGTGCGGCCACAGCGGAGAGATTTGCAGCCGAAGGCTGGAATCTGGCGCTTTCCTGCGTGCATTCCTCCGAGAAGCTGGAACAGCTGGCAGAATATCTGCATGACGCCTATGGAGTTACCTGTCTGACTTATACGGGTGATATGGGAGAAGAAGAGGCTGTCCGTGAATTTTTCCGGAAGACAGAATGTACTTTTGGAGATGTGAATGTACTGGTTAATAATGCAGGGATTTCCCGGGTGGGGCTTCTGGAAAGCATGCCGCTTTCCCAATGGGAGGAGGTTATGCGAACAAATGTGACCTCTGTTTTTCTGTGTACAAAAGCAGTTATTCCATTGATGCTGCGCCGGAAATCAGGTTCAATCATCAATATTTCTTCCGTATGGGGCTGTGTGGGAGCCTCCTGTGAAGCTGCTTATTCTGCATCAAAAGGAGCAGTGAATGCCCTGACTCAGGCGGTGGCAAAGGAACTGGCTCCGAGCGGTATTGCAGTTAATGCAGTAGCCTGCGGTGCCATTGATACAGATATGAATGCCTGCTTTTCACCTGAAGAGAAGGAAGAAATTGCAGAAGAGATTCCTGCGGGACGTTTTGGGCTTCCCAGGGAGGCGGCAGATTTGATTTGGACTGTCGCTGCTCAGTCCCCTTATCTGACCGGACAGATCATCCGGCTGGACGGAGGCTGGATCTAACAGAGCTAAAGAGAAAATTGCCGTCTGTACAGGCGGCAGGAGGGAGTTGTATTATGAAAATTATTAAACAGTTTGGAATTATTTTTTCTCTGTGCTGGATTGCCGTGGTTATTGAAAAACTGCTGCCTATCGCATTCCCGGCCAGTGTGATTGGCATGCTGCTGCTTTTATTCTGCCTGCTTACAGGTGTCCTGAAGATTGATCATATTCGGGAAAAGTCAGATTTTCTTCTGGCGAATATGGCGTTCTTTTTTGTCCCTGCAGGCGTGAATGTAATTAATTATCTGGATATCCTGAAGGAAAACTGGCTGCCGCTTCTGCTGATTTGTGTAATAACGACAGTAGTTACCTTTGCGGCTGCTGCATACAGTATCCGCCTTGTGATGATTTTGCAGTGCAGGAAGAAAGGAGTCCGTCATGAGTGAAATATTTGCTTCGCCATTCTTTGGAATTGCTTTAAGTGTTCTGACCTTCTGGATTGGGACGCTGATTCAGAAGAAACTGAAATCCGTACTGTTTAATCCGTTACTGATAGCGATTTTACTCACGTCGGCAGTACTGTTGATTTTTGATATTCCTTATGAGAGTTATAATGAGGGCGGCTCTGTCATCAATATGTTTCTGACACCGGCTACAGCCTGCCTGGCAGTTTCTATCTACACGAAAATAAAAATTCTGCAGGAAAAATGGATTCCCATTGTCGTGGGATGCACAGTGGGGTCTCTGGCTTCCATGGGAAGTGTGTGGCTGCTCTGCCGTCTGTTTGGTCTGGATGAAGCCATGACAGTTTCCCTGATTCCCAAATCTGTTACCACGCCCATTGCCATGGGGGTCTGCGAGGCGAATGGCGGAATTGTCCCGGTCACGGTGATTGCCGTTATTTTCACAGGTATTCTGGGCAGCATTCTCGCTCCTTTTCTGATCCGCGTATTCCGGGTGGCAGATCCTGTGGCGGCAGGACTGGCCATCGGTACCTGCAGCCATGCAGTAGGTACATCCCGGGCCCTGGAGCTTGGCGAGACGGAAGGAGCCATGAGTGGACTGGCTATCGGGGTCTGCGGCATTATTACAGTTCTTGTGTCCATGCTTCTTCTGTAATGTTTCAGGACACAGAAATCTCATAATTCAAACACAGAAAAATCACAGCTTCTACAAAAATCAAACACAAATTTCCATTAAGATAATAATAGCAAAGGACAAAGGACAGTCCGTGCCGTAAGGCACGGACTTCGCTTTGTTCTTTCCGGAAACAGGAATGATGAGGAGGACTGATACGTGAAGCTGTGGAAAGTAAAAAAGGAAGACAAAGAAATTCCCTGTGGGGAAAAAATGCAGCTGCAAGAGTGAAAAAGGCTGCAAAACGCATTTTCAGCATTTTAAAAAGACATAAGGTACTGGCAGCTTTTCTGATACTGCTTCTGGCGGCGGCTGCAGCCGGAATCCTGATCTGGCAGAAGAAAAATCACACACAACTGCCGGAACAGAGAAACCTGACGGAAACAGCGGTGATTGAAAAAATGGATTTGAGCAATTCCATAGGCGTCACCGGGACTCTTGCAACTGCAGAAGGAAAGACGGGGACTACAACTCTGGAAAATATTAAAGTAACCGAAGTATATGTGGAAGTGGGAGATGAGGTGCAGGAGGGAGATATTATCTGCACGTTTGATTCGTCAGATATTGAAGAGGCGCTGGCAGATGCCAAAAGTAATTATGCCGTAAATCAGCAGCTGGATTCTCTCAACAATTATGAGACAGAGTATGCAGACACGATTGAAGAAGCAGAAGAATCTCTTCAGGATGCCCGGGATACACGGGATGCATATCGAAGCGCTTATGAGAGCGCGGTACAGGCAGAGGAAGAGGCTCTGAACAAACTGAACGAAGTAAAAAGTCAGTACAATACAGAATCCCTGAAAGCTGCGTATGAGACTGCCGCTGAGAATTTAAAGACGGCAATCGAGACCGCCGCGGGCATTACAATTACTGACCTGGACAGCTATATCAGTACTGTCAGCAGTGAAAATAACGGAGCGCTTCCGGGAAATTATATGGAGCTGAAAAAGCTGTATGATGATGCGAAATCTGCCTGGGAAAAAGCACAGAATGCTGTAGCGGAAGCAGAAACGTCCTACCAGCAGGCCCAGCAGAATACTTCTTCTGCGGCATCAGCCTATGAACAGGCTCAGTCCCAGAAGGAAAGTGTACAGGAGCAATATGACAATACGGTAGAACAGGCCGAAGAGACTTATGAAAAGGCGAAACTGGAATCTCAGCTGATTACGGAAGATGATGAACTGAACCGGATTGAAGATTATGAAGAACAGCTGGAGGACTGTACCGTATATGCATCAATGACGGGTACTGTTACAGCGCTCAATGTAGAAGAAGGCGGGGTTTTTACCG
The DNA here is from genome assembly GCA_944378225.1 of uncultured Merdimonas sp. Taxonomy (GTDB): domain Bacteria; phylum Bacillota; class Clostridia; order Lachnospirales; family Lachnospiraceae; genus Laedolimicola. Next base: position 6,781 of record CALWGE010000071.1, on the reverse strand, counting down.
GCGGAACCATTTATGAAATCCAGGATGTACACAATTTTATTGTAGAAGCAACAGTGGATGAGTATGACGTTGTTGATATCGAAGAAAGACAGACAGCGTATGTGGTAACAGATTCCCTGGGAGATGAGGAACTGGAAGGGGTCGTGACGTACGTGTCGCCTGTGGGAACCAGCGGGCAGACTATGGGCTCAGCCAGCGGGACGGCTTCCTATGAGATACAGATAACTATCAATGAACCTCAGGAGAAGCTTCGTTCAGGAATGACGGCTTCTGTAAGTATTGCTCTGGAAGAAAGAAGAGATACGCTGGCGGTACCTTATGACTGCGTGCAGACAAACGCTTCCGGAGATAGCGTCATTTATGTAGATGATAATGGACAGCGAAAAGAAGTTGTGGTAGAGACAGGAATCGAGACAGATTATTATATTGAAGTCAGCAGTGATGAAATTTCCGAAGGCATGACAGTTTACCTCAGTACACCTCTGCTGGAAAGCAGCGGAAGCATGGCTTTGAGGTAACAGCCAGCAGTATGGAAAGCATGGTATCTTCCATGACAGAAATGCTGTCTACGGTGTCCGTTGCCATTTCGGTTATTGCCGGGATCTCTCTTCTGGTTGGAGGGATCGGGGTCATGAATATTATGCTGGTATCTATTACGGAACGAACCCGTGAGATTGGTACCCGAAAGGCGCTTGGAGCTACCAATGGTTCCATTCGCCTCCAGTTTATTGTAGAATCTATTGTAATCTGCCTGACAGGAGGCTTTATCGGAATTGTCATAGGACTGGGTATTGCGGCTGGAGTATCGAATATGCTGGGATATGCAGCGAGTCCGTCGGTGGAAGGTATCATCTTTTCTGTAACATTCTCTGTCTTTATCGGGGTGTTTTTTGGATATTATCCTGCAAATAAGGCAGCGAAGATGAATCCCATAGAGGCTCTCCGCTACGAATAAGGGAATCCGGGAACAGGAGAAAACAGAAAAACAGGAGGAGTCTGCTTGTAAGAGGGACTCCTTTTCGTTATAATAGAAAGAAAACAAAAGGAGCAGAAGACTATGCAGGGATTTGAGTATTATACACCGACGAAGGTTGTCTTCGGGAAGGATACCGAGAGCCGGGCAGGAGCGCTGGTGAAGGAACAGAAGGGAACGAAGGTCCTTGTTCATTATGGCACAGGCAGTGTAAAGAGAAGCGGTCTCCTGGACAGGGTACTGGCCTCTCTGGATGAGGCCGGACTGCCGCACGTGGAGCTTGGAGGAGCTGTTCCCAATCCGAGACTGTCTCTGGTTTATGAGGGAATTGAACTTTGCAAAAAAGAGGGAGTGGATTTTATTCTGGCTGTGGGCGGAGGAAGTGCTATTGACTCAGCCAAGGCTATCGCTTATGGAGTAAAATACGACGGAGATGTCTGGGATTTCTATCAGAAGATCAGAATGCCGGAAGATGCGGTTCCGGTAGGAGTAGTTCTTACTCTAGCAGCTACCGGAAGCGAGATGAGCAACTCATCAGTTATCACCAAAGAAGAAGGCTGGCTTAAGCGTGGCTGCAACAGTGATCTGGGACGGCCGCGGTTTGCGATCATGAACCCTGAGTTAACCTATACGCTGCCCGAATATCAGACCATGAGCGGATGTGTGGATATTATGATGCATACTCTGGAACGGTGGTTTTCTCATGAGAAGGATACAGAACTGACAGATTATCTGGCAGAAGGCGTCCTGAAAACAGTAATACACCAGGCGAAGGTGCTTCTGAAAAATCCGCGGGACTATGAGGCGCGTTCTGAAGTGTTCTGGGCAGGCAGCCTTTCCCATAATGGACTGACAGGCTGCGGCCGTGCGGGTGACTGGGCCTGCCATCAGCTGGAGCATGAGCTTGGCGGCATGTTTGATGTCACTCATGGAGCCGGACTGGCTGCTGTATGGGGAAGCTGGGCGCGCTATGTACATAAGTCTGATATAGAGCGGTTTGCAAAGCTGGCTGTAGATGTGCTGGGCGTTCCCTATGACTATGCGGATCCTGAAAAGACGGCTCTGGAAGGTATCGAAGCTATGGAAAACTTCTTCCGTTCTATTCATATGCCTGTCAGCATCTCAGAACTGGGCGTGGAACTGACGGATGCACAGATTGAAGAACTGGCGTACAAGTGCAGTTTTAAGGAGACGCGTACCGTTGGCGGCGTACAGGCGCTGGGAAGAAAAGACATGGAAGAGATTTACCGTATGGCAAGATAAACTTCCTATTGCAATTTGAACTCCCTTGTGCTAGCTTATATAGTATAGTGAGAAAAAAGCAATACTATATATAGTAGCGCAGGGGAGGTTTTTTATGGAAGAAACAGGGAAGGCAGTTTATCCGGAACTGATCCGGAAACGGAATGGCGTACCAGTACCTTTTGATGCGGAGAAAATCCGAAATGCTATCCGTAAGGCAAATATAGCGGCCCAGGTGGAGGCGATTTCGCCCCTGCAGTTTCAGCAGCTTGTAGAGGAAGTGCTCCGTGAGATACCAAAGGACAGTATTCCGGAGGTGGAGCAGGTTCAGGATATTGTGGAAGAAAAACTGATCGCCGGAGGTTTTGCGAAGACAGCGAAGGCTTATATTCTGTACCGTGCCGAACATACCAAGGTGCGAAAATCAGAGGCAGATCTGGTAAAGATTTACCGGGAGCTTACTTTTACCAGCGCGGCAGATGCGGATATCAAGCGGGAAAATGCCAATATTGATGCAGATACGTCCATGGGGACCATGCTGAAATACGGCTCTGAGGGAGCCAATTATTTTGTGGATAACTATATTCTGCCCAAGGACATTGCCGCGGCTCATCTGAACGGCGATATCCATATTCACGACAAAGATTTTTACATGCTGACAGAGACCTGCTGCCAGATAGATTTGATCAGGCTTTTCAAGGACGGCTTCTGCACAGGACATGGTTATATCCGGGAGCCGAATTCCATTCAGACCTATGCGGCTCTGGCATGCATTGCGATTCAGGCCAATCAGAATGAGATGCACGGAGGTCAGTCGGTTCCGAATTTTGATTATGCTATGGCGGACGGTATTGTCCGTACGTTCCGGAAAGAATATTTTAAAGCGATGGAAAAATATCTGCGCGTAAAGTATGATCTCATTCCGGAGGATGCATCTGCTTTTATACAGGCAATGAAGACTGCGCTGGGAACCGATATCCGTATGGGCGAGGCGGATGAATATGGAAAGAAGCTGGAAGACTGGGTAAACGGCGGGGAAATTATCTGCGGTGACAGACTTCTTCTGTCTGAGGACATGCGCAAGGCGCACGTCTGTGTAATGGATATGGCGCTGAAAGAGACAGATAACGCTGCTTATCAGGCTATGGAAGCGCTGATTCACAATCTGAATACGATGAACTCCAGGGCAGGCGCTCAGGTACCGTTCAGCTCTGTGAATTATGGTACGGATACTTCGCCGGAGGGCCGTATGGTTATTCGGAATCTTCTGCTGGCTACAGATGCAGGGCTTGGAAATGGCGAGACTCCCATCTTTCCGGTGCAGATTTTTAAAGTAAAAGAAGGCGTGAATTATAATCCGGGAGATCCCAATTATGATTTGTTCCGGCTTGCGGTGCGTACCTCGGCTAAAAGGTTGTTTCCTAATTTCAGTTTTCTGGACGCACCTTTCAATCTGCAGTATTATAAGGAAGGTGATTATAATACGGAAGTGGCTTACATGGGCTGTCGAACCCGTGTTATGGGAAACCGGTACGATCCTTCCAGAGAGGTTACCTGTGGCCGTGGAAATCTGAGTTTTGTGTCAATTAATCTTCCAAGGCTTGGAATCAAGGCTCAGGGTGATCTGCAGAGTTTTTATGAGAGCCTTGATAAAATGATTGATCTGGCCTGCCGCCAGCTGCTGCACCGGTTTGCCATCCAGTGTAAGAAAAAGGTGCGCAATTACCCCTTCCTGATGGGACAGGGAATCTGGCTGGATTCAGATAAGCTGGATGTGGACGATTCTGTTGCGGAAGTTCTGAAGCATGGAACCTTAAGCGTCGGTTTTATCGGTCTGGCAGAAACGCTGGTTGCCCTGACCGGAAAGCATCATGGTGAGAGCCCGGAGAGTCAGAAACTCGGACTGGAAATCATCGGACACATGCGACAGAAGATGGATGAAAAATCTGAGGAAACAGGACTTAACTTTACTCTGCTTGCCACACCTGCGGAGGGGCTGTCCGGTCGTTTTGTGCGGATTGACAAAAAACGTTTCGGGGAACTGCCCGGAATTACGGACAGGGAGTATTATACGAACTCGTTCCACATTCCGGTGTACTATCCTATTCGTGCCTTTGACAAGATTCGGCTGGAGGCGCCTTATCATGCTCTTACCAATGCCGGCCACATCAGTTATGTGGAACTGGATGGAGATACATCCAAGAATCCGGAGGCCTTCGAGGCAGTTATCCGCTGCATGAAAGAAGCCGGAGTCGGCTATGGTTCAGTAAACCATCCGGTGGACCGGGATCCGGTCTGTGGTTATACAGGAGTTATTGATGAAGTATGTCCACGCTGCGGACGGCGCGAAGGTGAAGCGGTTCCGGTGGAAAAGCTGCGGGAACTCCGGAAGAAGTATCCGGATATGCCTGTGTACGCGGATCCGACACACTGACAGTTGAAAAGAGAATAAAAGAGAATCAGGCTGAAATAGCAAAAGTTCTGAAAATAATTGGAATACAGGAGGGAACAGATATGATTGGAAGAGTGCTGCCGAATAATGGAATGGTAGGAGAAAATGTGAAATTTGACCGTATACGCCGGATTACAGGATATCTGGTGGGAACAACGGACCGGTTTAACAACGCAAAGCGGGCAGAGGAGCATGACAGAGTAAAACATGGACTGTAAAGCGACTGTTTCCGGTGTTCCGAAGGGGGCGCTGCGTCTGGCTGGTACGGTGGAGGATTCCATCGTGGATGGCCCTGGAATCCGGTATACCATTTTTGTACAGGGATGTCCCCATCACTGTCCGGGCTGCCATAATCCGCAGACCCATGATTTCTCAGGAGGGTATGAGGCAGATTCGCAGATGATTCTGGAAGAAATTCAAAATAATCCTCTTTTGTCCGGTGTGACGTTTTCGGGGGGAGAGCCTTTCTGTCAGCCGGAAGCTCTTTTGAAACTCGGGCGGGAAATTAAGGCTATGGGAAAGCACCTGATGATTTACTCAGGTTATACCTACGAGAGGCTTCTGGAGATTGGACAGAAGCGTCCTGCGGTTCTGGGACTTCTGGAACTGGCTGATCTTCTGGTAGACGGTCCCTATCTGGAAAAGGAGAGGGATCTGACTCTTCGGTTTCGCGGAAGCTCCAATCAGAGGGTGATAGACTTGAAAAAAACAAAAGAACATGGTACAGTGATGCTGTACCAGGATGAATACAGTCAGGGGCTCTGGTGAGTCCCTGATTTTTTGCAGGAAATCAGGAAAAGAAAGATAGAGTACGGAGTGACAGAAGATGGAAACACAAATCAGAAGACTGGATTATGACAAAATTGATGACAATATTATCAACGAGGCCGGACAGATACTCAGAAACGGCGGTCTGGTGGCTTTCCCCACCGAAACAGTTTACGGACTTGGAGGAGATGCTTTGAATCCGGAGTCTTCCGAAAAAATATATGCAGCGAAGGGACGGCCTTCCGATAATCCGCTGATTGTGCACATTGCAGATAAAAAGGATCTTTACCGGATTGTGCGGGAGGTACCTGAAAAGGCAGAACGTCTGATGGAGTCTTTCTGGCCCGGACCTCTTACGATGATATTTTATAAAAATGAGCAGGTGCCGGAGACAACTACGGGCGGTCTTGATACAGTAGCTGTGCGGATGCCCAGTGACAGGATAGCATCGGCTCTCATCAAAGCTGCAGGGGGATTTGTGGCGGCACCCAGTGCAAATGTATCGGGGCGTCCCAGTACGACCACGGCAGCACATGTGGAGGAGGATCTGAATGGCCGTATCGAGATGATTCTGGACGGCGGACAGGCTGTTATCGGGCTGGAATCCACTATTGTGGATATGAGTACCGAGCCTCCTGTAATTCTCCGTCCCGGAGCAGTAACAAAAGAAATGATGGAAGCGGTTATAGGAAATCTGGAGGTGGATAAAGCTATTATCGCTCCGGATTCCGGCGTGAAACCGAAGGCTCCCGGTATGAAATACCGGCATTATGCTCCCCGGGCGGATCTGGCAGTGGTAGAAGGAACAACAGAAGCTGTGATTGCGGCTATCAACCGCATGGCAGAGCAGGATGAAGAACAAGGGAAAAAGGTTGGGATCATCGCGACGGATGAAACGGCTGCGCGGTATGCGCGAGGAACAGTTTTCAGCCTTGGTGAGAGAAAGCATGAAGAAGAAATCGCAATGCACCTCTTTGAGGTACTGCGTGATTTTGATGATACAGATGTGGATTGTATATATTCTGAATCCTTTGAAGAAGCTTCTATAGGTCCTGCAATCATGAACCGCCTTCTGAAGGCCGCAGGACATAAGGTGATTCATGTATAGAATATTGGATGGAAAAAGAACAATGAATACCGGACAATAGGTTAAAGAATAAAAATGAGCTGTTGTGAGAGCGGGGTGGGAACATCTGCTTTTGTAACGGCTCTTTTTTCATTTGGAACATAATTTATAAAAAAAGAAGCTGTCTTCACAGCTTCTTTTTTATGCAGGAGATGGGACTTGAACCCACACAGCCTTGCGACTACAGGCACCTGAAGCCTGCGCGTCTGCCATTCCGCCA
>CALWGE010000070.1 GCA_944378225.1 uncultured Merdimonas sp. | reverse complement strand
CGTCCGAAACCGTTAATCGCTACTTTTACTGCCATTTTTGAATTCCTCCTAAAAATGAATTTAGATTTTGACTTATGGGCTATCCCTGCATTTGGAAATGCCCAGCCTGTTTTTATTGTAACGAATCCACTGCAAAAATGCAAGTCCCATTTCTAATTTTGTTCAATAAGAATCAATTTTTGTCGGAACAGCCGATTTCCTGTCTTCTTCCTTGCCATCTGCAGAATTTTCCGATAAGATAAGGGCAGCACTTCGGTATTTTCTCATATATTTCATATATTAAAGGAGATGTTCTCATGACTGCTGATTATCATCTGCATTCTTCTTTCTCAGGAGACAGCGAAACCTGTCCGGAAACCGCCGTACGTACGGCTTTTGAAAAAGGTCTTGATCTGATGTGTTTTACAGAACATTTTGATCCGGATTATCCATATCCGGATGTATCCATGGAGCTTGACGTTTCTGCCTATTTTTCTGAAATGCGCCGGCTTCAGAATCTTTTTGGCTCACACCCTGAGATACGTATCGGCGCGGAACTCGGCATCCAGCCCCATCTTGGAACCTTTCTGCAGAACTGGCTGACAGCATGCGAAGCCGATGGCTTTCACTTTGATTTTCTCATAGCTTCTACCCATATAGCCGATCGTCTGGACCCCTATTACCCGGATTTCTGGCATTCCCGTAATACCAGGCAGGCGGTGGGACGTTTTCTTGACATTACCCTGGAAAATATCCGGAGCTTCGATAATTTTGACGTATATGGCCACCTGGACTATATCGTACGCTATGCCCCGGAACAGGAGCGCTTTTTCTCTTATTCTGCCCACGCAGAACAGATTGACGCCATTCTTCGTCTTCTGCTCGATAAAGGCAAAGGAATCGAAATCAATACCGGCGGATGGAAGGCCGGACTTGCTGAACCTAATCCATGCAGGGATGTGCTCAGACGCTATCGGGAACTTGGAGGCGAAATCATCACCATGGGGTCAGATGCCCATACGCCTGAATACATCGGATACCGTTTTGAAGATGCAAAAGAGCTCCTCAGGTACTGCGGTTTTCGCTATTTCACCGTATTCCGGGAACGGAAAGCCGAATTTATTTCTCTGTAAGGATAAATACCTCTGTCTTACACACAGGGTACGATTCTGCCTTTACAGAATCGTACCCCCGCCCAGTACATAATCTCCATCATAAAAAACAACAGCCTGGCCCGGCGTCACTGCCCTCACCGGTTCTTCAAATTCCACCCGTATCCGGTCCGTTCCCTCAGGATAAACGGTACAGTCAGATCCCTGATGATTATAACGGATTTTCGCCCGGATTTTCCGCCCTGTCGGGATAGTCGGTTCTGCCATACAATTTATCCTGTCCGCATACAGCGTCCTGGTAAATACATCCTCCTGCTCGCCAATCACAACCTCATTTGTATCCGGCCGTATTTCAGTCACGACCACCCGGCGTCCCATGGGAAGTCCCAGTCCTCTGCGCTGTCCAATCGTATAGTGGATAATCCCTTTGTGGCGGCCGAGAATTTCTCCGTCCTTTGTCACAAAATTACCTTCCTCAGATGGTTTTCCCGCAGTTTTTTCAATAAATCCTGCATAATCCTGATCCGGTACAAAACAAATCTCCTGACTGTCCGGCTTGTCCGCCACGCTCAGACCCAGGCGCCCTGCGAATTCACGGATTTCCTCCTTGGTATAAGCCCCTACAGGCATCAGAGTCCGGGAAAGCTGTTCCTGAGTCAGATTGTACAGAGCGTACGTCTGATCTTTAGCTGCCGTCACAGAATGACGTATCGCAAACCGTCCATTTGCCAGCTGCTCTATACGCGCATAGTGACCTGTGGCAATATAATCTGCTCCAATCTCCAGGCTGCGCTTTAAAAGCGCCTCCCACTTCACATACCGGTTGCATGCAACACAGGGGTTCGGTGTCCGGCCTGCCAGATATTCTGCTGTAAAATAGTCTATGACAGCTTTCCTGAAATCTTCCCGGAAATTCATTACATAATGAGGGATTTCCAGCTGCCGCGCCACTCTCCGTGCATCTTCCACTGCAGAAAGACCGCAGCAGCCGCCATTTTCCTCCAGCACCTCTTCCGCCTCATCCTGCCAGATCTGCATGGTTACTCCTATCACGTCATAGCCCTGTTCCTTCAAAAGCCAGGCTGCAACAGAAGAGTCCACGCCTCCGGACATGCCTATTACCACTCTTTTTCCGTTCCCCATATTTCCCATTTCCTCTGGATTAATACTCCTCTTCTTCCTCTTCCTCGCCCTCGTGAATATCAGATTTCGGTTTCTGCAGACCTTCAATCTTCAGACCATGTTTCTCTGCATAGTCCCATAGAGCAGCATGAATCGCTTCTTCCGCCAGCAGAGAGCAGTGTACCTTTACCGGTGGAAGACCATCCAGGGCTTCCATCACAGCCTTGTTCGTCACCTGAAGCGCTTCCTGTACTGTCTTTCCTTTTACCAGCTCTGTAGCCATACTGCTGGTCGCTACAGCAGCCCCGCATCCAAAGGTTTTGAATTTGCAGTCTCTGATCACTCCGTTATCATCAATATCCAGATACATTCTCATAATATCGCCGCATTTGGCGTTTCCCACCGTGCCTACGCCGCTGGCGTTCTCAATCTCTCCCACATTGCGTGGATTCTGAAAATGGTCCATTACTTTCTCACTGTACATATATTTTCTCCTCTTATTTGCAGATTCCGTTTCGCAACGGCAATTGTCTTCCGGCTTCTGCCGGCTTTTTTCTTTTATTCATCAAGCAACTTCAATCAGTTCCCATGCTGAGCCTTTTTCACAAAGTCCTCATACAGAGGCGACATGCCGCGCAGTCTCTCCACTATTTTCTTCAGGGTATCTATCACAAAATCCAGATCTTCTTTTGTAATCTCCTCATTCAGTGTAAGCCGCAGAGAACCATGGGCAATCTCATGAGGCAGCCCGATGGCCAGCAGCACATGTGAGGGATCCAGAGAACCCGATGTGCACGCCGATCCGGAAGAGCCGCAGATTCCCTCCATATCGAGCATAATCAGCAGCGACTCACCCTCAATAAACTGAAAGCTGAAATTCGCGTTATTGGGCAGGCGAAGGGTTCTGTGACCGTTCAGCCGGCTGTAGGGAATTTCTCTCTGCACCCGTTCAATCAGATAGTCACGAAGTTCTCTTTCTTTCTGTGTTCTCTCTTCCATAGTACGCACAGCACGTTCCACCGCTTTTCCAAGCCCTACAATGCCCGGTACATTTTCCGTACCCGCCCGTCGTTTGCGTTCCTGCGCCCCGCCGTGAATAAAAGAGCGAATCTTTACTCCTTTTCTGATATAAAGGAATCCGATTCCTTTTGGCCCGTTCAGCTTATGTCCGCTGGCACTCAGCATATCAATATGGCAGTCGTCTACCCGAATAGGCAGCTGCCCAAAGGCCTGCACTGCATCCGTATGGAACAGAATTCCATGCTCCCGGGCTATTTCTCCGATTTCCCGGATAGGCTGTATAGTTCCGATTTCATTATTTGCATACATGACAGAAATCAGAATTGTTGTGGGACGAATAGCCTTTTTCAGCTCTTCCAGTCTGACCACGCCATTTTCATCCACATTCAGATAAGTAACTTCAAACCCCTGCTTTTCCAGCCACTGACAGCTGTGCAGTACCGCATGATGTTCGATCTTGGTGGTAATAATATGATTGCCCTTTTTCCTGTAAAATTCGGCAGTTGCCTTCAGTGCCCAGTTATCGCTTTCTGTTCCTCCGGCTGTAAAATAAATCTCCTCCGGCTGGGCTCCAAGTGCTTCCGCTATAGTTTCTCTGGCCTGGTCGACCGCCTTTCTGCTTTCCCCTGCTATACTGTAGATACTGGAGGGGTTCCCATATATTTCTGAAAAATAAGGAAGCATCGCCTGAGCCACCTCCGGCGCTGTTCTCGTTGTCGCCGCGTTATCCAGATAAATTAATTTTTTCATGCCTGTCTGTCTCCTTACTAATTAACGCAGCAGGAACCCACCGTTCCCGCTTCATCTTTCATTTTCCTGCTCTCTTCAATCAGCTGATCCAGCCTGATCTCATCTACCGTCCGGTTAATGCTTTCATTAATTTTCTGCCATACATATTTAGTCACACAAAGCTCCGAACCTTCACAGAAACCATCTTCTTCCAGACCCGGGCAGTTCACGGCATCCAGGCTTCCTTCCAGAGCCCTCAAAATATCTCCCACCGAGATCTCTGCCGCCGGTTTCGCCAGCTTATATCCGCCGCCTGCACCGCGTACGCTTTTTACAAGTCCGGCTTTCCGCAGCTTTGCAATCAGCTGCTCCAGATAGCTTTCTGAAATCTGCTGTCTGGCTGCGATACTGGCGATGGAAGCTGCCTCATTTTCACTGTACAGCGCCAGATCTATCAGCGCCCGAAGTCCGTATCTTCCTTTTGTAGACAGTTTCATTTTCTCACCTCTTATATAATTCCGAGTATTTTTATCGGATTTATAGGAATGATACCATGTAAGTCATGTTCTGTCAAGCGGGTTTGCCGCATATACTTTCAGCAATTCCAGTATTGCGGCTCTGTTCTGCCTGAACGGCAGAAACAGACTGTGCACAGGAGTTCCCCTATGAACAGACAGAAACACCCCCTGATAGCCGGTACGCTGATTCTCACTGCCACAGGAATTGTGACGCGCTTCATCGGTTTTTTTTATAAGATATTCCTGAGCCGCTCCATCGGTGCCGAAGGTATCGGTATCTATCAGATGATTTTTCCCGTCTATGGCGTCTGCTATGCGCTGACTACCGCCGGAACAGAGATTGCCGTGACACGTTTTGTCTCCTGTGAAGCAGGAAAAGGGAATCTGAAAAAAGCACGTTCTGTTCTCCACATCGGGCTCCTGCTGTCCCTTTCCTTTTCTGCGGCAGCCGCCCTGCTTTTATATGTCAATGCTGATTTTATTGCGCAGCGGCTGCTTCAGGAGCCACGGTGCTCTTCTCTTCTTCGCATCCTGTCAGTCACTGTCCCCTTCGGCGCCTGTCATTCCTGTATCTGCGGCTATTATTACGGCATGAAACGGGCAGGCATTCCGGCAGCCGCCCATTTGACAGAACAGCTTACCCGGGTTGGCGCCGTATATCTTATTTATCAGATCGCATTGTCGGAGGGCCGCTCCCTGACTCCATCCGCCGCTGTCACCGGACTGGTTATAGGAGAATTCTGTTCTATGCTTTTTGGTCTTTTCTGTATTTCCGTTCGTCCCGGCGACCGGAGTCACTCCCAAAAAAGAAACTATTCCCTGCTGTCTCTGACCTGGAACATGCTGCTTACGGCGCTTCCTGTTACAGGCAATCGGGTCTGCATGAATCTCCTCTCCAGCGCGGAAGCAGTTCTGATTCCTTTTACGCTTCAGCAGTATGGTCTGAATACAGAGCGTGCTTTAAGTGTATACGGCACTCTCACAGGCATGTCCATGGCATTTATTCTGTTTCCCAATGTGCTTACTAACGCGGTATCCGTCATGCTTCTCCCCTCCGTCTCAGAATCCTTTTCCGCAGGACGCCAGGCACAGCTGAACCGTACTGTCCGGAAAACCATTTCCTTCTGTGTGCCTATGGGAATCCTGTTCACAGTTATTTTTCTGCTGTCCGGCAAATATCTGGGAAATCTTTTTTTCAAAAGTGAAATGGCCGGAGATTTTATCATTACTCTGGCCTGGATCTGCCCTTTTCTCTATCTGAACGGAACTCTTCACAGTATTCTGAACGGTCTGGGGAAGACCAGCCTGGCCTTTTTCAACAATCTGACAGGGGTCATGATCCGCATTATTTTCATTCTGGTCTTTGTACCGCATGTAGGAATCGAAGGTTATCTGTGGGGACTTCTGGCCAATCAGCTCTTTGTCACCCTGCTGAATCTCAAATCTTTAAGAGAATACCTTCTGCCGGAACCTCCCGTTTAAAATGTCTTTGGTGATTTCATCACAGAAAGACGAATCTGTCCGGAATATAATAGGCTTATCAAAAAAACAAAACAAACAGGAGGACAAATAAATGTCAGTCGTTCATATTACACAAAGCAATTTTCAGAAAGAAGTAATCGATTCCGATAAGCCTGTTCTGCTCGATTTCTGGGCTTCCTGGTGCGGACCCTGCCGCATGGTTGCGCCAATTCTCGATGAAATTTCCGCAGAACGCCCGGATATCAAAGTCGCAAAAGTAAATGTTGACGAGCAGCCGGAACTGGCCGGTCAGTTCCGTGTCATGAGCATTCCTACCCTGGTAGTCATGAAGCAGGGTAAGATCACAAATCAGTCTGTGGGAGCCCGTCCTAAAGACTCCATCCTTTCCATGCTGTAAATCAAAGGCTGAAACCGAAAAATCCGCCGGTCTCTTCTGAAACCGGCGGATTGCTCTTTTTATTCATTTCTGTAAATCTCTCAGTCTTTTTTCATCCAGAATTGTCACCATTCCACGGGACAGCTTCACCATTCCTTCACTCTGAAAATACCGCAGCATCCGCGTAATCACTTCCCGGTGGGAACCAAGATGATTGGCAATGGTTTCATGTGTTACTTTTATTTCCGGTTTCCCCTCTATCGCTGCTTCTTCCAGAAGAAATGCTGCAACACGTTTATCCAGGCTCTTCCACATTATCTGTTCTATCAGCCACATGACGTCCGAAAATCTGGAAGCCATCAGTTCATTCGTATAATTCGCAAGCGGTGCTGATTCTTCCATGATGCTTTTGTAAGTATCCGCCGGAATCACCCAGAATTCTGTATCCTTTTCTGCCTGCACACAGACCTCAAACTGAATGGAGCTCATCATACAGGATGCCGAAAACAGACACATATCTCTTTCAAACAGACGATAAATCGTAATCTCCCTGCCTTCATCAGAAAGGATATACGCCCGCAGCTGCCCCGTTTTTACCAGCAGAAGACCTGTACAGTTCAGTGTATCCCCATGAATATCTGTTCCTTTATTTACTTTACGGCTGGTAAGCCTGCCAAGCATCCGTTCCTGCTGGGCAGGAGTAAGTTTCTTCCATACCGGAAAATAATCCTGAAAATCCATCCTTTTTACTCTCCTCCGTCTGATACAGTCAGTATAGTTTACCTGACGCCATCTGTCAATCTGCCACAATCCGGGGCTCTCTTTCCCTTCTTCCCTCAAGTGGATTCACGTCATTCTGATACGCCTTAAATTTTTTCGTATAATCCCTGTAACAAAAAATATACGTGACTTTTCCAAAATCCTGTATTATGATAAATACCATAAAAGTATACGAATTAAGAGGAGTATGAAAAATGGCATTTGATTTCATTCAGAAACTGCCCACGCCTCAGGAGACCCGTGAGCTTTATCCGGTTCCTCCCCATGTGGCTAAGATAAAAGAAGAACGTGACAAAGAAATCCGCAAAGTGTTCACCGGAGAATCCGACAAATTTCTTGCTATCATCGGTCCCTGCTCTGCGGATAATGAAGAAGCTGTATGCGACTATGTAAGACGCCTTGTACCGGTACAGGAAAAAATCAAGGACAAGGTTCTGATCATTCCCCGCATCTATACAAACAAACCACGTACCACAGGCGACGGTTATAAGGGAATTATGCACCAGCCTGATCCGGAGAAAAAGCCGGATCCTCTGGCAGGTATTATCGCTCTGCGCCACATGCATATACGCGCTATTGAAGAATCCGGTCTGACCGCCGCTGACGAAATGCTTTATCCGGAAAATCTCCGCTATGTAATGGACTTTCTGTCTTATATTGCAATCGGCGCCCGTTCTGTGGAAAATCAGCAGCACCGTCTGGTATCCAGTGGTATAGATGTACCGACCGGTATGAAAAATCCCACCAGCGGTGACCTGACAGTTATGCTGAATTCCGTGCACGCAGCACAGCACGGTCATTCCTTCATCTACCGCAACTGGGACGTCCAGACTACCGGCAATGATCTGGCCCATACAGTACTGCGCGGTTCCGTAAATGAACGGGGAGTATCACTTCCAAATTATCATTACGAGAATCTTCGTCAGCTCTTTGAGCTTTACAGTGCCAGGGATTTGAAAAATCCTGCCTGCATTGTGGATGCCAATCACAATAATTCCAATAAGCAGTTCAAAGAGCAGATCCGTATCGTAAAAGAAGTGCTGCACAGCCGCTCCTGTTCTGAGGATATACGCGGACTGGTCAAGGGCGTGATGATCGAAAGCTATATCGAGGAAGGAAATCAGGGTATACACGATCATGTATACGGCAAGTCAATCACGGATCCCTGCCTGGGATGGGCAGATTCCGAAAGACTTCTGTATGAAATCGCAGAAAGATGCTGACAGTATTCTGATAATACAGGCCGCGGGTTTCCGTTATCCGGATATCCGCGGCCTTTTGATTATTACTCTTTTATTTTCTTTCATCCTCTGGGGTGCGCTTTTGCATATATCTCACGCGCCCTGTTTGCATACATCATAGTCGTGGAAATATCTGAATGCCCCAGCATCTCCTGCACCACATGCAGATCCGCGCCATTTTCCACCAGATGTGCGGCGAACGAATGGCGCAGGGTATGAGGCGTAATCTCCGTCTCAATGCCTGCCTGCTTCACATACTGCTTCAGAAGTTTCCAAAATCCCTGTCGGCTCATACTCTCCCCGGAACAGTTCGGGAAAAGCATCTCACACTCCTTCTCCCCTGTCAGCTCCTCTCTGGCACTCTTCATATACCTCTCCAAAGCCTTTCTGGCCTTGAATCCATAAGGAACAATGCGCTCTCTGTTCCGATCCCGGCATATGATATAGTCCAGCTTCCAGTTTACATCCTCGAGCCGGAGTGAAATCAGCTCTGTTACCCGGATTCCCGTGGCATACAGAAGTTCCAGCATGGCCCGATCTCTGAGGCCCTTGGCCGTGCGGTCACTGGGCTGTTCCAGAAGTCTTCCCATTTCATCTACAGAAAGAATATCCGGAACCTTTTTTTCCACCTTCGGAGCTTTCAGATGTTCCGCCGGATCTGCGGAAATATTTCCTTCCTTCCACAGATACAGGTAAAACCCTTTCATGGCCGCGATATTACGTGATACTGTAGCCGCAGACATTCCTTTCTTTTCCAGATCCAGAATATAGGAATTCAAATTGGTCTCTGTCACATCTTCCGGCCGGTCAATCTTCTGCTCCTGCAGAAAACGCATCATTTTAATCAAATCTCTTCGATAGGAAAGCTCTGTATTCTGAGATGTCTTTTTTATATTATGCAGATACGATACAAATCCTTTGATTTCCTGTTCCATAAAACCCCTCTGCCCCTCAATTCACGATACGCCGAACCGGCGATGTAAATATCATTATAGTAATAAAAAAGCAGAAAAGCAATGGTCTTTTTTGCCCTCAACTGCAGGATAAACAGCTGTTTTTCATAATTCCACAAGATATGGTCTGTCCTCATTCAGCCTGTACCAAATCTTGTTAAACAGAAGTCAAATTTTTTTCTTTTTTGTCTGTCAGCAATATTTCAGCACCATTTTCAGAAACACCGGATTTACATAACTTTCCAGAAATGCCCCGGCCAGAAATACAGCTGTCCCGGCCAGGAATACAAGCAGATACAGGCGAAACATCCGCCCGCCATCAGTCCATTGTCTTCCTCTCCATTCCCTGTTCCCGCCCATGGCCGCAATCCTCTTCAAAAGCCAGCAGCCGGCAGGAACATAAAGAATAAAGTGAGGGAGACCTGCTGCAATACACAGCAGAATTCCGGGAGCTCCCATTTTTATCGCCGCGACAGTTACCGTGATTCCAAGCGCCGCCCCAATCCCAAAAAGGCAGGCGCAGACTGCTGCCGTCCCCAAAACCGTAAGTCCTGCAAACCACAGAACCGTAAACACGGACATCCGGGATTTCAGAGTGTACAGAAACAGTTCTTCAGAAGCAAACTCAACCTGCTGATATTTCGAAAAAAAATAGGCGCTCATCAGCGTTGTCTCATGAGCTGCCGCTCTCCCGAATATGGTAATATATACAACTCCTGCCGTAAAGCCGGACAGAAACAGTGTCAGAAACAGATTTCGGCCATTCAGACGGATTCTTCTCATTATAAAACCTCCCACACACTAATCAGTGTATGAGAGGTTCTTTTTTTTATGAATATTTCGTGTACAGCCATTCTCCCGGATCTGTATACGTCAATATTTATTTTATGGATTCGGACTTTTCATAGCAGGCCGCACAGGCTTTCAGCACAGCGCCGCGGAAACCGGCATTTTCCAGTGCTGCTACTCCCGCAATAGTCGTACCCCCCGGGGAGCATACCTTATCCTTCAGAGCGGCGGGATGTTCTCCCGTTTCCAGTACCATCTTTGCCGCCCCTGCCACCGCCTGAGCTGCAAAAGTATATGCCTGAGCCCTCGGCATTCCAAACTGCACAGCCCCGTCGGCAAGTGCCTCGATGAACTGATATACATAAGCCGGAGAACTGCCGCTGGCGCAGACCACCGCACTCATCATCCGTTCCTCCACATCTGCATATTTTCCTACAGAGCCGAAAATTTTATGTACCATATCAATTTCATCCTGCTGAAGCTCTTCTGCCATATAACTTAATCCTGTCATTCCTTCTCCAATAAGAGCAGGCGTATTCGGCATAGCCCGTACAATCCTCTTGTCAGCTCCCAGAGCATCCTTGAGCTGTGCAATTGTAATTCCCGGGGCCAGGGATATCACCACATGTTCTTCCGTAACTGCATAACGTATCTGCTTTAACACCTGAGGATAATACTGAGGCTTTACTGCAAGAACCAGATATTTGCAGCTGTTGGCACATTCTGCATTAGACTGTGTATAAGTCACCTGGGTCTCAGCATACACTCTTCTTCTGGTCTCATCTGTCTTGGCTGTAAATACCAGTTCTTCTGCCGGGAACTCTTTCAGCATTCCTTTGAGAAGGGCATATCCCATATTGCCCATACCGATAAATCCTGTGACTGCCATATTTTTCTCCTCTCTTCCATGGAAATCTCCCATAGAAATGAAAAGAGGACACCGCATCCGCGGCATCCTCTGTCTTTTCTATTTTGCATAATCCGTTACCCGGCTTTCCCGAATAACGTTTACCTTGATCTGACCCGGATACTCCAGTTCAGCTTCAATCTGTCTGGAAATATCTCTTGCCAGCAATACCATAGTAGCATCATCTACCTGTTCAGGAACTACCATGACTCGAATCTCTCTACCTGCCTGAATTGCAAAAGACTTGTCTACGCCCTTGAAAGCATTGGCGATATCCTCTAACTGTTTTAACCGATTTGTATACGTCTCCAGCGTCTCTCTTCTCGCACCCGGGCGGGCAGCGGAAATGGTGTCCGCGGCCTGTACCAGACAGGCGATCAGAGAAGTCGGCTCCGTATCTCCATGATGTGATTCTACTGCATTGATAACGATGGGAGACTCCTTGTACTTTCTGCACAGATCCGCTCCAATCTGAATATGTGATCCTTCCACCTCGTGGTCAATGGATTTGCCGATATCGTGAAGAAGTCCCGCACGCTTCGCCATACGCACATCTACACCCACCTCGCCTGCCAGCAGGCCCGCCAGATGAGCCACCTCGATAGAATGCTTCAGCGCATTCTGACCATAGCTGGTACGGAACTTCATTCTTCCCAGAAGTTTTACCAGCTCCGGATGAATTCCATGGATACCTACTTCGAGAACAGCCGCCTCGCCTTCCTCGCGAATCATGGTCTCCACTTCCTTCTGTGCTTTTTCCACCATTTCCTCAATGCGGGCCG
>CALWGE010000069.1 GCA_944378225.1 uncultured Merdimonas sp. | reverse complement strand
AGAGAAATTCTCTCTGAATCTTCCAGCGCCGCTCACCTTTTGATAACCGCCTTTAATATTTTTCACGAAAATACCGCATATACGCACTAAAGGCAGACGGGATAGAATACTTCCGTTCCATTTCTTCTTTTTCTGCGAAAAAGAACTCTTTCGTGCGTAAATTCCCGTTCTGCGGCTCTTCAACTTTCACTGCATATCCTGCCATATGCCACTCGATATGACTGAAAATATGTTTCGCCGGAGGCAGCTCCTGAATTCTGATCGGGGACAGCCCCTGCTCTTTCACAAATGTAAGAACTTCTTCTCTGTTCCTGTGTCCTTTCAGATTCGGCAATTCATAAAGTCCTGCCAGCAGTCCCTTTTCCTCTCTTTTGTGAAGCGCTGCTTTATTATCTGAAACGAGAACCAGTACCGTTATGTCTTCCATTTTTCTCCTGGCAGGCGGCGTTTTTTTCGGCAGTTCCAATTCTACGCCATCCGCATGGGCAGCACACAGCTTTGCAAGAGGACATTCCATACATTTGGGAGTTCCGTTAGGGACACAGACAATAGCTCCCAGTTCGATCAGCGACTGGTTGAAATCTCCTGCACGTTCCCCGGGAATCACTTCGAGAATCTCTTTCTCAAAGTGTTTTCGAACAGACTGCTTCAGGATATCATCATAACTCTTTTCCAGCCTTGAAAGAACTCTCAGAACATTTCCATCTACAGCCGGTCTTCTCATGCCAAAGGCAATAGATGCAATCGCTCCGGCTGTATAACTGCCGATGCCCGGCAATGCCAGAATACTGTCATAATCCTGCGGCATTTCACCCTGATATTTTTCCACGAGAATTTTGGCTGCCTTCTGCATATTGCGAACACGATTATAATATCCCAGTCCCTCCCACAATTTCAGGAGTTTATCTTCCGGAGCTTCTGCCAAATCCTGAATCGTCGGCAACGCCTGAATAAAACGTTCAAAATATGGCTTTACAGCTTCCACTCGTGTCTGCTGAAGCATAATCTCCGATACCCACACCCGATAGGGAGCAGGCATCTCTCTCCACGGAAGAATACGTGCATGTCCATCATACCATTCCAGAAGAGGCGCCACGATTTTATGCAAATCTTTCATCTATAACCGAACCTCAATTCTTCTGTCTATCTTCATCTCGTCAGGGGTCACCACACAATCGTAAGCCAGGATCTGCACACCTTCAGCTGCAGCTTTCCGTAATGTCTCCCCAAAAGCAGGATGTGTGCGGTCATTTGGTTCAAACATATATACGCCTTTCAGCTGGATCACAAAAAAGATATATGCATCATATCCGTTCTTCACACAGTGGATTAATTCCTGCAGATGCTTGATTCCACGCTTAGTTGGCGCATCAGGGAAACGGGCAACTCCCTCTTCCTCAAGAGTCACTCCTTTAACTTCCATAAAGGCTTTCCTTCCGGCTGATTCCAGATAAAAATCAAACCTGGAATTTTCATACCTGTATTCCGGGCGAATCTGAATCTCTTTCTCGCCCAGGCCGCCGTTCTCCAGCCACTCTGCCACAGCCTTGTTCGGCGCCTGAGAATCTATATTCACCCACTGTTCTCCTTTTTTTACAGATATCAGATCCAGCGCTGTCTTGCGGGCAGGATTGTCAGATCTCTGCACGTACAATTCTGCTCCCGGAATCAGGAGTTCCCTGCAGCGTCCTGTATTTTTCACATGGCAGATTTCCCGCTTTCCCGCCTGCTCCACATAGGCCACAAAGCGATTCGGACGCTCCAGAAAAACAGCCGGTTCCATATTTTCATAATGCATGTTCTCAAGTTTCCCTTATTTATTCTAATAAATGTTTTTTAACATCCGGTTGCGCTTTTCTTAATATTCTGTAAAACTCTTCTGAAACACTGCCGCAGGAAACTAACCCATATTCTTTCTGTAGTCCTCCATCAGCTTCTCAAAAGCCGGCATAGAATTCACAATCGTTTTTTCAGATACACAATAGGCGATACGTACATAACCTGGGCATCCAAAATCATCACTGGGTACCAGCAGCAGATCATACTTCTTTGCTTTTTCGCAGAAGGCATAGGCATCCTCTTCCAGAGCCTTGACAAACAAATAGAATGCTCCCTGAGGCGGCACACAGGTATAACCCAGTTTCTGCAGCCCTCCCATCAGAAGATCCCGGTTCCTGCGGTAAGCAGACAAATCCCCTGTATCCTCCACGCATTTAGCTATCACCTTCTGGAAAAGCACCGGTGCGCACACAAATCCCAGAACACGGGCAGCTCCCGCTATGGCAGGCGCCACATGCTCATGATCCGCGATGCGTTCCGGAATTACAATATAACCAATACGCTCTCCCGGAAGAGAAAGTGATTTACTGTAAGAATAGCAGACCAGCGTATTTTCATAATACTTCGTAAGATATGGTACCTTAATATCATCATATACGATTTCCCGATAAGGCTCATCTGTAATCAGATAAATCGGCGAACCATACTCCTTTGATTTTCTGCGCAGAATTTCACTCAGTTCTATTACTGTTTCCTCAGAATAGACAACGCCGGAAGGATTATTCGGTGTGTTCACAATAACCGCCTTTGTCTTCTCTGTAATCATTTCCGCAAACACTGCCGTATCAATCTGAAAATCCGGAATACGCGGAGGCACCACCTGAAGAGACGCACCTGTAGCCTCCACCCAACAACGATATTCTGTAAAAAAGGGAGCAAAGGTAACTACCTCATCTCCCGGATTCAGCAACGCCTTCATACAAATAGAAAGGGACGCAGCTGCACCACAAGTCATAAAAATATTATCTGCTGTAAAATTCTCTTCAAAACGTCTGTTCAGAGAATCTGCAATAATTTTTCTCACCTCCGGATCGCCCGGTGCAGGGGAATATGCATGCAGATTTTCCGCCGGCTTTTCAAGCAATTCCAGAATTGCCTGCTTCACAGAAGGCGGTGCAGGAATGCTGGGATTACCCAGACTGAAGTCGTACACCCTGTCCTCTCCCACTTCTGCCTTACGCTTCAGACCAAAGGAAAAAATCTCTCTGATAATAGAACTTTTACTTCCCAGTTCATAACACTCCTGTGAAATCATACCGTTACTCCTCCTCGTTTTGTGAAACAGCCACAGTTTCGTAAGTCCAAACATATATTTCTATTTTACTATTCAGCGCGCTAAATCGCAAGAATAAATCTTCCCCTGTCAATTCTACTGCTTTCTCTATCTGTATTTTTTTGACAATTCAATTCAACATTTGTATTTTATTTAAATTAATATAATCTTAAAAGATTATTTTATGATAACTGGTAGATTTTGTGCGGCATTCATTACAAAACTTGCTCTATTTTTTTTAGAAACAACTTGCTAGAATGTAATCAAAGAAAGTACTTTCGAATTATCCGTGAAAACCTAAAACAAAGTTTATATTGTTTTCTCAGACAGCAGGAGGTAATTATGCCATTAGTTAAAGAAAAGGATTTATTAGCTTTTGCAGAAGAAAAACATTTTGCTGTTCCAGGCTTTTTTGCTTTTAATCTAGATTTTATCAAGCCCATTATTGAAGTAGCTGAAGAAGAACAGTCTCCGGTTGTTATCTGCCAAGGACCTGAATTCATCAACAGCTTCGGAGCAAATGTTTTTACAGAAGCATGCAAAACAGCCGCTCATTTTGCCAAAGTCCCGGTAGCATTGTCTGTAGACCATACTTTTGTTACAGATGAGGCCACCATACCTTGGCTCATTCGTATTATGACTCTTGGATGGAGTTCCTTTATGGTCGATGCTTCTCTTCTCCCCTATGAGGAGAACAAAGCCTTGTCTCGTAAATTGGCTGATATTTGCAAAGCAGCCGGAGTATCCAGTGTCGCCGCTCTTGGGGAAGTGCGAAGATTTTTCCCTCAGGCTATGAAGTACAGTGGCCCTTATCAAGATGATTTTATAGTACCACCTGAAATTATGACAGATCCTGCCCAGGCAAAAGAATTTGTAGAATACACTGGTGTGGATACATTAGCAATTTCCATAGGACAGTATGTCCGTTCTCTGTGGGACGGAGAACTTCCTCCATTCAAAAAGTACGCCCGTCTGGATTTTGAACGTCTGGAAAACATTCGCCGGGAAACTTCTGTACATTTAGTTTTGCATGGTGCCACGCATGTACGGGAAGAAGATCTGTCACAAGCCTCATTATCCGGAATCAGTATGATCAAAGTCGCTTCCGAGCAGGCTCTTATCTGGTCCAAGGAGATTCGGGAATTCGTTACAAAACACACTGATGTTATGTTCCCAGAGGATATCCAAAAGCCTGCGCTCGCAGCTGTAAAAGAATCTATGAGAAACTACATTCGTCTGTTCCATGCAAATGGTCAGATAAAATAAGAGGGGGATTACATATGAATATTATTATCAATGCACTTAACTGGTTTGGAAATCTGCCCGGTCCAGTCATGATGTTTTTACTGTTTTTAGTCATCAATCTAATCTTAAGAATAGGTATCGGAAAATCTATAAAAGCTGCTTTTATGTACGCACTGGGGCTGTTCGCTCTATCTACATTTGCATTCGATATCTTCCTTGGCACTGTAGTTTCTGTGGGAGATGCCATGGTGGCAAATCTCGGGCTTACTAAAACCATCGTTGATTTCGGATCGGGAGTAACCCCAATTATCCTTTACAATCCCATCGTGGTATGGGCCATTCCCATTGGAATCGCCCTCAATATCATCATGCTGGTACTGAAACTGACAAAAACATTGGATGTCGATATTTATAATATGCTATATTTCTGGGGAATGCCGGCAGTTCTCGTCCTGACTGCAACAGGAAATGTCACATTTGCAGTTCTGTCTATCATTATTACCGGAATTTTAACCCTTAAGATTGCAGACTGGTCCGCGCCAAAGATCCACGAAGCACTTCCGCAATACAAGGGCATGTCTTTTCCTTATGTGTACAGTGCTTATTATGGCCCTATCGCTTACTGGTTCAACAAGCTTTTTGATAAAGTTCCCTTCATCCGTGACTCCAATCTTACCGCAGATACAATCAAAAACAAAATGGGAGTTCTGGGTGAACCTGGTCTGATTGGCTTCGTACTGGGCATTATCATGGGATTATTAGGTGGATTTAATTTCACAGACGCTCTTTATACAGGAATTAAGCTTGGCGCTGCTCTTTATTTTGTTCCTTTAAGTACAAAAATACTTATTCAAGGATTAAATGAGACCACATCTGTTTTGACTGAATGGGTAAAAAAGAAATTTAAGGATCGTGAAATCTATATCGGATTAGACGGTGTTGTACTCGCTGGAATGCCCGAAACACTGGCTGTAGGTCTTCTGTTTGTACCTATCGCTCTTCTGGTTTCCATTATCCTTCCATGGAATTCTGTGCTTCCTATTGGTATGCTGTCTGTAGGTTTTATCTTGGTTGCAATATTTATGCCGTTTTTCAAAATGAATATTCTCAAAGGTGCTATTTTCTGTGTCATTGTGGTTACTATAGAACTGTTCATTGGACAGGTTCTTGCAAGCTATTTCACAGAAATTGCTATGAGTGCTGGTTATGAGATTCCTTACGGCTCTGTACAAATTACAAATGCAGCCAATATGCCTAATTTGATTTGTGTGAAACTTTTCGAACTGATTCAAGGATTTATTTCTTAATTGAGTGAGGATATGATATGGATAACAAAAAGAAAATATTGGTGATTTGTGCGTTAGGATATGCCACATCTACCATGATTAAAAAGAATATTGAAGATTTTTTAAATGACAGCGGAGTACAGGGATGGTACGTAGAAGCCATTGGATTAAACATGGCCGATGGATATATCAAAGATGCTTCCATCATTGTATCCTCTCTGAATCTTAATCCTAAGGACTACTGTGTACCGGTTGTAAATGGAATTTCTTTAATCAGCGGTATTAATAAAGAAGATACTCTAAAAGAAATTCTCAATATTATTCAGACAATGGATTGAAAGATTAAACGGAGAAAATCATGGTGACCCAAACAATCATTCAAAAACATACCCGGCTGATTAAATTGAGCGGAAGCAAAGACTGCCAAACAGTTCTCACCGAACTTGGAAACTACGCAATTCAACAGAAGCTGGCAAAAGAAGGTTTTACAGAAGCACTTCTGGAAAGAGAGCAAAAATTCCCCACAGGAATTCAGGCAAAATCAGGAATTGCCATACCACACTCCGAACAAGATTTTACACTCAAGCCAACTCTTATCATCGCCCTGTTGGACAAAAGTACTTTATTTCATCCTATGGGCGGCGGAGAAGACGTATCTGTAGAGACAGTATTCCTGCTCCTGCTGGATCAGGCTGAACACCAGGTGGAAATGTTGACCAACATTGTATCCTTTATTCAAGATGAAAATAAAATGCAGAAGCTTCGGAGCATAGACGAAGCTAAAGATACTATACTGTCTTTTGAGAAATTTTTTACATCAGATAAAGCGGGGTGAATCTTTTGACAGCACAGACAGCTATAGCCGGAATCATATTTGTTACCTTTTTATGGGGTTCCTGGTTTCAAACAGTAAAGCATCTTGGAAAATTTCCGGTACACGCTTTTATCAGCATTATGTACGCTATTTCTGTTGTAATTGTTTGGCTTGCAATTGGAATACTTGGGAACAAAATGATTCCACAGGGTATTTTTTACGAATTGAAAAAGAACCCCTCTCTGATGCTTGCCGTATGGGGCTGCGGTATTGTCTTTGGGATTGCCATGCAGCTGCATTTGACCGTAGTAAAACGAATCGGTTTAATTCTTTCTACCTCTGTCAGTGCAACCTGTTCTATCCTAGGCGGTACAATTGTTTCTGTTCTTTTTGCCGGAGTCCCAGAAGGGGTATCTGTACCACTTTTATTTTTCGCATCTTTCTTACTTATATTGGCTACTATTATCTGTCAGTATGCCGGCGTTTGCCGGGATACTGACAAATACCAACGGTCTCAAAAGGATAACCATTCCCGGGTTTCGGATATTTTACTATTGGCATTTATCAATCTGATTCTTATGTCTTCATATCCACTGGCAAATTCCATTGGGATTCGTTCTTCACTGAACCCGAACGGTTTTTCTTCTCTGACATGTATGGGAATACTTGTTATAGGCGCATGTATCGGTTCCTCATTATTTACATTAATTCTCTTACAGAGAAACCATGGCTGTTACAACAAAAGTGACTTATCACCACATTTACTCAAACTATTAGCTTTGGCTCTAATCGCAGCTATCTGTCATTTTGGAGGAAATGTACTACATGCTGTATTTGCTCCTGTAGTCAGTATCGCTATTGCAACAGCTATCGGAAACAGCTATCATTGCTGGAGTTATCTGTGGGGGCTGGTATATGGTGAGTTTAAAGGGGCAAGAAAAAGAACTTACGGAATACTGTTTTCCGGAATACTCCTGTTTATTGCGGGAGTGATATTATTGTCTATAAACAGTGTTTAAAAACCAAGGCGGATTGTAATTATGAACATGTTTACGGTACAGCTTTTGCAAATGCTTCTAAAGGACGGGAAGACTACAATTCCTGAAATAATAGAACAGTTGCATATAACGCGCAGAATGGCATTATATTACCAGAAGCAGCTCAACCATTTTCTTAAATCCTCTGGGCTCGGAGAAACCGAGCTCAGGGATGAGTGCATTTATCTGCAAACTTCTTCAACCTCAAATCTCCTGCATATTCTGGAAAATCTTGATATAAAACAATACTACTTAGAAGCTGAAGAACGTCAGGAGTGCATTTTAATAAAAATAGGTGTATCTGCAAAACCTCAATATCTGGAAGACCTGGCAGAAGAATTCCGTGTATCCAGAAGAACATTAACTAATGACCTCATTTATTTGAAAGATGTTCTGCAGGAATACGGAATCAAACTTTTAAGCAGACAAAAACAAGGCTATTGTCTTGCAGGGGATGAACTCACAATCCGCTATCTTATCCTGTCAGCATACCATCGTAGAAACAATGTATGTATTGATCACATTAAAAAGGAGCTGATTCTGGATGCATACCGCTATTACAGTCCTGATCATCCTGACAAAATTTTTGAAGAACTCAGACAAATCCTAATTGACAGCGAAACGTATTGCAAAGAAAAATTTGTATATTTTTCACTTCCAGATCTGGCCCAGACTATTCTCCTGATCTGTCTGCGCTCCAAAAAACAAATCATCCATCTGCCGGCTGAAGAAATACCTGATTTTACACCTGCTATTGATTATATTGAAAAGCAGTTAGAAAAATTAGATTTAAAACCGGAGGGAAAAGAACGCATCTACTTCTGGCTTGTTCTGCAGTCTGCAAAAATCACCAATTATGAAAACAGCAACATTGAAAGTGTCATTGAAGATCTTATTGAAGATATCATAACAGAGTTCCGGCGCATAAGCGGTTTAAAGCTTTCCCGCTCTTCAGAGCTTTTCCAAATGTTTGCCTTACACGTGCGTTCTATGTATTACCGTACCCGATACCGTATTAAAATTACGGAACTTTATAATGAATCCGTTCAAACAGACCAGACCTTTTTTTGTTTAACAAAAAAAGTTATGGAAAAAGTGGGTATCAAATATCATCTGACACTTGATGACGGCGAAATTCAATTCATTAGCTATTACTTTTTCTGTATGAGTCAGCAATCCGACGCAAATACAGATACAAGCAAGCCTAAAATCATCATCGTATGTGTTTCCGGATTTGGAAGTTCTGTTTATGTAAGATATCAGATTTCCAGACTGCTTGAGCAATCTTTTTCTGTCGTCATCTCTGACTTACGCAATTTAGATAAAGTTTTGGATCAGAATACACGGCTTATCATTAGCACTTTGGAAATTTCACCCAAATATACAAAAGGGGTACGTGTAATAAAGGTATCTACTATTTTATCATCAACTCAGAAAAAAGAATTAATAGACTGGCTTCTGCATGAAGAAGGATACCTTAAACATAACGGAATGATAAGCGAACTTCTGGATATCATTAAAGAACATGCCGTTATACAAGAACAGGAAAAACTATTCCTGCGACTGAATCATTATTTTCGTTCAGAATTGCCGGAGAAAAAGGAACTTCACCTGTCTGATTTATTACATCTGGATCTTATTCAGACCTTTGAAGAAGCAAACAGTTGGCAAGAGGGACTTTATCTGGCATCCTTGCCTCTTGAAAAAGCAGGTTACATCGAAAACAGTTATATCGCAGATATGCTACATGTTATTGAAGAATATGGACCTTACTGCGAATTTGTAAATGGTATGCTTTTGGCCCATGCAGAACCTAAAAACAATGTCAAATATCCCGTTATTGGATTGGCAGTTTTTAGAAAACCAATTTACGTAAAAGAATGGGCGAAAGAGATCACAGCCATTTTCATTCTGGGAGTCACAGAACAAATAAACCATGCTGCAGCACTTTCCGAGCTGGTCGCTAACCTTTCTGATAACGAAACCTACCTTACGTTACACAACTCGTGCAGTGCAGACGAAATTTATCGTCTTCTTGTAAAAAACTAAAACCCCGGGAGAACGGTTTTCCGTCCTCCCGGGGTTTTTCATTCATTCTTTAATCTTTCTTATACCAGCTCCAGCAGTACTTCCATAGCTGCATCGCCCTTACGCTGGCCGATCTTTACGATTCTGGTATAACCGCCGTTACGGTTTGCATACTTCGGTGCAATCTCGTCAAACAGCTTTGCCGGCATATCTACCTTCTTGGTATTACGCTTCTTGCCTGCTGCTGCGGTCGGAACCTCAGTTACCGGGTACAGAACCTTCAGCATCTGACGTCTTGCATGAAGTCTGGAAGGCTGATCTTTCTTGATTGTCTTCTCTACTTCGTCGTATACGGTTACTTTCTTGCCGTCTACAACTTCCTTTACACGCTTTCCGTCTTTGTCCTTGCGTGCTACCTTAGCAGTTACAGTAACAGTATCAAAGTTATCCTTCTCTCTTACTGCCAGTGCAATCAGACCTTCTGCAATCTTGCGAACTTCCTTTGCCTTTGCCTCGGTGGTTACAATCTTTCCGTTCTCCAGAAGAGCCGTTACCTGATTTCTCAGCAGGGCCTTTCTCTGGCTGGATGTTCTGCTCAGTTTTCTATACTTTGCCATCTTTCTTTTCCTCCATTTGTGGAACCGCTTCCCCATGCATCTTCGGTCTTACTGGAGAAGGGCTGCTCCGACTGCAGAAACGCAGGCCGGAGCCTCCATAATTATTATGACTCTTCGCTCGGGTTCAGCTCCAGACCGAGCTCTTTCAGCTTCGCCAGTACCTCTTCCAGAGACTTGCGGCCCAGATTGCGGACCTTCATCATATCCTCCGGTGTACGGTTGCAAAGCTCTTCTACTGTATTGATTCCTGCTCTCTTGAGACAGTTGAACGAACGTACGGAAAGCTCCAGCTCGTCAATGCTCATTTCAAGCACTTTCTCTTTCTCATTGTCCTCTTTTTCTACCATGACTTCTGCAGTCTTGGCATTCTCGGACAGATCAATGAACAGGCTCAGATGCTCGCTCAATACTTTTGCCGCCAGGCTGACAGCTTCGTCGGGAACAAGGGTTCCGTTCGTATATACATCCAACGTCAGCTTGTCAAAATCAGTCACCTGACCTACACGGGTATCCTGAACAGTCATGTTCACACGCTCTACAGGAGTATAAATAGAATCTACCGCAATCACTCCAATCGGAAGATCCGGGTTCTTATTCTTCTCTGCGCTCACATAACCTCTGCCCTTTGTAATCGTCAGTTCCATGTACAGCTTACTGTCTGCGCCGCCATTCAGATGTGCGATTACCAGTTCAGGATTGAGAATCTCAATATCAGGATCCGCCTGAATATCAGCTGCTGTGACTACGCCTTCTCCATCAAATTCGATGTAGGCGATCTTCGGCTCATTGCTGTCGCTTGTATTCCGAATAGCCAGATTCTTGATATTCATAATGATCTCAGTTACGTCTTCCTTAACTCCCGGAATCGAACTGAATTCATGCAGAACACCCTCAATCTTCACCTGGCTGACTGCCGCACCCGGTAACGAAGAAAGCATGATTCTTCTCAGTGAATTGCCCAGTGTCGTACCATAGCCTCTCTCAAGCGGCTCAACTACAAATCTACCGTATTTCTTATCATTTGAAATCTCTGCAATCTCAATTTTCGGTTTGTTAAAATCGAACACTAAAAGGCCCCTCCTTCATATATAGCTTGGGTGTTACGCTGCTGATTTTACTTCGGCTTACTTAGAATACAGCTCGACGATAAGCATCTCATTAACCGGTACATCAATAGCGTCTCTGGAAGGAAGCTCCTTAACAGTTCCCTTCAGAGCCTCCAGATCTGACTCCAGCCACTCCGGAACCAGTCTTCCGCCGGTTGCCTCTGTGATATCCTTATATCTCTGAGATCCCTTGCATTTCTCTTTGATCTCGATAACATCTCCTGCCTTTACCAGGTAGGACGGAATGTTGATCTGCTTACCATTTACCAGAATGTGCTTATGATCTACGATCTGTCTTGCCTCTCTTCTGGTTCTTGCCAGACCCAGACGGAATACTACGTTATCCAGTCTGCTCTCCAGCATGATCATCAGGTTCTCACCTGTCTGACCCTTCATTCTGTCGGCTTTCTTATAGTAATTGCGGAAAGGTTTCTCCAGAACGCCGTAGATGAATTTTGCTTTCTGCTTCTCACGCAGCTGAAGTCCGTACTCGGATACCTTTCTGCTGGATCTCTTTAACTCTCTTGTTGACTTTTTATCAATTCCTAAAACGGTCGGCTCCAGACCAAGGGAACGACATCTT
>CALWGE010000068.1 GCA_944378225.1 uncultured Merdimonas sp. | reverse complement strand
TTCATTTCGACTACATCCTGCATGGGAACCCTCACTTCGAGGATCTGATCCTCCAGGTGTCTGTTTTCAATCGTCTTCTCAATGTTGGCCTTTACCTTGTTCTCGTATCCGGAATAGGTATGCACTACATACCAGCTTGCCTCTGCCATATTCTCACTCCTATAAACTAATCAGCACATCGATTCCATAGGACAGGATAACGTCCAGGATCTTAATGATAATGCCCAAAGCTATGGATGTAAGCACTACTGCAACCGTCTGCTTCGCGACTGTCTTCCGGTCGGGCCAAATAATCTTCTTGAACTCGGCCTTAAGACCCTTGAACCAGCTCTTTTTCTGAGGCTTCTCGGTTTTCTTCGGGGCCTTCTCTGCTGCTTCGCTCATCGTCCCACTATCCTTTCCTGCATCTTACTTCGTTTCCTTGTGCAGTGTGTGCTTTCTGCAGAATCTGCAATACTTGCTGGTCTCCATCCGATCCGGATGGTTCTTCTTCTCTTTTGTCATGTTGTAATTCCGCTGTTTGCACTCGGTACATGCCAATGTGATTTTTACGCCCACGACTTCCACCTCCGCTTATTTTTTACTTTTGCTGGCAGTTCCGGCTCACTTTCGAACCTCTCTGCCGTTTTTAGGCATAAAAAAAAAGCCTACTTCCATTCGCCCTGTCATCATAGCACGGACCTGAGTGTCTGTCAAGGGTTTTTATGAAAGTATGCCCGGGGAACCCTGTAAAACACGGCCCCCGGTATGCTCTGTTTCATTATTCAATCTTCAATATACATTTTTTCATTATACGCTTGACCTTCGCGCCTTTATATAATATAGAAGGTCTCCGGATTTCTGTACGCGGCACATTTCTCGGCAAAGCCTTTCCCTGCCATCTGATACGCCTCTCCGTGATAGTCTCTGGCCTTCTCCGGACAGATGCGGATGCAGGCGCCGCAGGAGATGCAAAGAGTTTCATCTGTCACCCGGGGATTTTCTCTGCTGATGGCCCCTCTGGGACAGACAGACACGCAGGCGCCGCAGCCTGTACAGGTCTCATCTCCATCCGGCTTAAAGGGTACGCCTTTGAAAGCAGACGCGTCATAATCCGGATTCCCAGGAAGCTCGATTTCCCTGTTCTCCCATTGTTCTCTCTTTGCAAGAAGTCCTCTGCATGTCTGTGCAAAGTTCTCCATGGCAGCCTTGTCCGACTCGTCAGGCCTTCCTGCTGCCACCGCAGGGAAAATGGAGTGTTCCGCCAGAAAGGCTCCTGCCGCAATTACCACAAATCCCTGCTTCTCCAAAAGCTCCTTCATCTGTATAAGAGCATTGTCATAGTGACGGTTTCCATATACTGCCGTGATGATAGCCGGAGTACGGCTGCCCTTCAGAACTGCCGTGCGCTCTGCACACAGCTTCGGAATGTAACCGCCGTAAATGGGCATGGAAAACAGCAGCACGTCTTCCGACGGAATTTCTGTCTTTTCCGGTTCCTTCGCTGTGAGCCAGTCATAGTCCGACCGTTCCAGGTCCAGGCTGTCCGCAATACAGTCTGCGCACAGCTTCGTCGTTCCTTTTGGGCTGAAATATACATTATGAAGCTTCATGATTCATTCCTCCATTCTCTCTTCTGTCTTTTCCTGTTTTTTCGTATTGAGAGGACTGTCCTGCGGTCAGACTGTAATCTCTATCTGATTTTCCTCCGGTCCGGCGACGCAGCTCTCATAATATCCGTCTCCCGTGACCCTGGGACCGCTTAAAACCTTGTAGCCGTCTGATTTCAGTCTCTCCGTCAGCTCATCCACCTTTTCCCTGCTGCCTACACTGAACGCCAGATGAATCAGTCCCGTCCGGAACCGTGTCTTGTCCGGGTCCTCCAGAGACGGACAGGTCATAAGCTCCAGTCTGCTCCCATCGTCAAAGCGAAGAAAAAAAGAGCGGAAATCTGTGGTTGCATTGTGGTAGCCTTCGTTGGAAACTGCTCCGAAATATGTGACAAAAAAGTCCCTGGCTCCTTTTAAATCCTTCACATACATAGCAACGTGTTCGATTTTCATGCATTCTTCCTTTCCTGTCCCTCTTATTCAACAAAAGAATGACTCATAATATAGAATTCCTTCTGGCTGGGCTGATATATGTACCAGATAATGCTCGACGCAGCCCGGCACATATAAATTATAGAAAGCTTTTCTCGTGAGCTCCTCCACGGCCCGGTAATCTGTTTCTCTTTCTTTTCGCTCATTTTTCATTTCTGTCTTTTCAAATCTCTCCGCAGGATAACCGTCAGCCAGAGTTGATAGCAGACAGCCGCAAAAACAACCGTTGTATTGTTTTCCTATTATATCAGATTTCCCTATCCCTCACAACCGCATTCGCCCCATTCTACCTTCCGTCGCATCTTCGCTGTGTATTTTCTGAAAAACAGAGAAAAACTCCAAGAAATATCAATGAATTTCTCTGTATTTCACAAATATGCAAAATACAGGAAAATCCGCTTGACTATCCAAAGTCTGCGAGGTAAACTGTGACCCATAAAAGCAAAGGCGCTTCGATCAAGATCGAAAGCGCTTTTTGTTTTATATACTCATAACTATCTGAAACCACAAAGAGGTGTATTCCTGGCTGCTATCCCACGGCAGATTCAGAATACGCCTCTTTCTTTTCAGAGTAAGGGGGAACGTGTATGACAAATGAAATTCTGAATGCAATAACTGAATCCGTAAACTCAGAAGTATTCGGCATATGGTTTCTGATCGGAGCCGCCCTGGTATTTTTTATGCAGGCTGGTTTCGCTATGGTGGAAGCCGGATTTGCCCGCGCCAAAAATGCAGGAAATATCATCATGAAAAACCTGATGGATTTCTGTATCGGTACCGTAGTATTCATTTTTCTGGGATTTGGTCTCCTTCTTGGAGAAGATATGTTAAGCGGGTTTGTGGGAATGCCTACCCTGGGAATTTTTACAGACTATGCCTCCTTTGACTGGTCTAACTTTGTATTTAACCTGGTGTTCTGCGCTACGGCCGCTACGATTGTATCCGGTTCCATGGCTGAAAGAACAAAATTTCTTTCCTATTGTATTTACTCGGCAGTTATTTCTGCAGTGGTATATCCGATTGAGGCTCACTGGATCTGGGGCGGCGGCTGGCTTTCACAACTGGGCTTTCACGATTTTGCCGGTTCCTGCGCAATTCATTTCTGCGGCGGCCTTACAGCTCTGATTGGAGCCGCCATGGTAGGTCCCCGTATCGGAAAGTTTACAAGAGATAAAGCCGGCAAGGTAACAAAGGTACATGCATTCCCCGGACATAACATTGTCGTCGGCGCTCTGGGATGCTTTATTCTCTGGTTTGGCTGGTACGGTTTTAACGGTGCCGCAGCAGCAACCGGTCCGCAGCTTGCCTCCATCTTTATGACAACTACCATCGCGCCGGCTGTAGCTACCGTAGTCTGTATGATTTTCACCTGGCTGCGCTATGGAAAACCGGATGTATCGATGTGCCTGAACGCTTCTCTGGCCGGCCTGGTTGCCATCACTGCAGGCTGTGACCTCACAGACGCTGCAGGTGCCCTGGTCATCGGAGCCATTGCAGGAGTTCTGGTTGTATTTGGTGTCTGGTTCTGTGACAACATCATTCATGTAGATGACCCGGTCGGCGCGGTTGCCGTTCACTTTATGAATGGTATCTGGGGAACCATTGCGGTAGGCCTGTTTGCCACTTCGAAGGCGCCGGAAAGCACGCTGGATGGCCTGTTTTACGGCGGAGGTTTTTCTCTCCTGCTTATCCAGCTGCTCGGAGTCCTGGCCGTAGGTGTCTGGACGGCAGTAACTATGACCGTTGTTTTCTGGCTGATAAAAGCAACTGTGGGGCTCCGCGTTTCTGAAGAAGAGGAAATCGTCGGTCTGGATTCCATGGAACATGGTCTTGCTTCCGCCTATGCCGGCTTCAGCATCATGGATGTCACAGAAGGCATGATGTCCGTTAATGAAAATACAAATCTTGGAACGAATGAGTATGAGAATGCTTCTGAAGTTCAGAAATCTGCTGCCGTTCCTGTAGTGAAGGCTGACGATCTGGATACCGGCATGCACAAAGTCGTAATTATCGCGAAGCTTTCCCGATACGAGCGTCTGAAGACAGCACTGAATGATCTGGGTGTAACCGGCATGACTGTTACTCAGGTCATGGGCTGTGGAATCCAGAAAGGCGCAGGCGAAAAATACCGCGGTGTTGAAATGGATGTAACGGTACTCCCCAAGGTCAAGGTAGAAGTAATCGTAGGCAGCATTCCGGTGGACAGTGTCATTGAAACTGCCAAGAAAGCCTTATATACAGGTCATGTGGGTGACGGAAAGATTTTCGTATACAACGTCCAGAGAGTCGTAAAAGTACGTACAGGAGAAGAAAATCTGGATGCGCTTCAGGATGTAGAATAATCCTGTCCAAATATCAGAAAAGATGAGAGGATGTTCCTCAGGGAATATCCTCTCGTTTTTTATTTCATATCATGTCTGTAGACTGACTGTCCCTTATCCTCCTCAGCACCAATTCATACACATTCGCCCGGTTCACGAATTTTTTTACAATTCATTGTCCCCTTCCATTCATTTTCTGCGAATCCTTTTATAAAGGGAAATCAGCCCGGTACAGCGGAGTAATCCCGGACTCCGGAGCTGACAGCAAAAGAGGGGGAGGAGCTATGACATATCAGTTTATTGCTCCAGGCGAAGCGAAAAGCTGGGAAAAAATACGTACTTTGGCTAAGGAATGTATCCGGCTCAGTCAGGGCGAACGTCCGGAAGTGCGCCGTCTGAAAACCATTTACGAAGATAGGAGGAAAGCGAACGGACTGTCCCGGGCCGGAATGGACGCTCTTATCTACCGGCTCATTTACGGAAAGGAACCTGTCGGTTCAAGCAGCACTCTGAAAATCCGGTACTGGCGCACCGGACACCACGTTCCGGTGAACCGGGATACAGCTCTGGCATTTGCCCGGGCTCTCGATCTTCTTCCTCAGGACGCCGCCTGGTTTCTGACTGCCTGGCTCGACAAATCACTGGAGTTTTATCCGGAAGCTCCGCCTGATCAGGATCTGCTCTACTGGCAGCGTCGCCGGCGGCTGGAAGATTTGGCCTCTGATTATCTGAACCGTATGTCTGAAAATCCTCCTGCTCCTCTGAACGGGATCCGTCTTATGGAAGGTGCCCCTTTAAGCAACCTGCGTCACCTCTATTATGTAGATGCCCTGCAGTATATCTGCCAGGATCCCTCCTCTTCATTCTGGAAAAAACATATCTACAGCATCCGCTATGATATGGAGCTGAAAAGAAGCCTGAAACTCCTGGGTGAAATCCCCCGCAAGACCATGATCCGCCACCTGATTATTCTGGGCCTTCCTGATTTAACCACTGACTGGATAAATGAACAGCTGGACTTCTTCGGCTATCTGCCGCTTTGTCCGGATCATACCCTGACCGGAGGCGAATATCTGGACCGTCTTCTTCTCGGTATTCTCGCCGCGTATGAAAGCCTCAATCAGAAGAACGGACCGGAGCTCACCCGACTGTGGTTTCTGGACTGTTACCGGAAACTGGACGCTTATTTCATTAAAAATCAGAAGAACAGCTTCCGTTTCATGTATTTCAAGTCGCTGGAGTAAAAAAAGAAAAAACTGTTAAAGTTTAGAATGTTGAGACACCTTGCCATTCATGTCATGCTTAGGTCATTCTTCCGTGAACGCACCCAAGGAAACGTGTTATGAATGATTTTGAAGCAAACAGACTGCCGGATCCCACAGAACTGATCCGCCAGTATGGTCCTTTGATCTGGAAAATTGTCTCGGCTTACCTGGAAAATCCGGACGACATTCAGGAATGTGTTAACGACATCTTCTGCGAACTGTGCCTGCACAGAGAACGTTATAACCCGGAACGAGGTTCTTATGCTACCTTTCTGTCCGTTACAGCCCGCAATAAGGCTATCGACAAATACCGAAAGAATCAGTCCCTCTCTTCCGCCATTCTGCCCGGCAGCGGCAAAACCGGTTTTCATCACACAGCTGCTTCGAAAGTCCCCGTCAGCGCAGAAAGCAAACTATCGCCGGATGAATTTCCCTCGCCCGAAGATATGGCTGAAAGAATTGCCCAGCGTCTCGATCTGGAGGAGGCCATCGCTTCCCTGAATCCAGAAGAAGCAACGCTGATCCGTATGAAATATTTTGACGGCATGACAATTAAAGAAATCGCCGATTCTCTGGAACTTCCGTATGAAACAGTGAAGAAACGGCACCAGAGATCCTTACAAAAACTGCGGCGCCAGCAGGATCGCTGACGCCGCAGTTTTTGGCACTCCTTCCAGACCTCTGCGAAAACGGTCACAGATTATTTCCGTACCAGTTCTGCCAGAAGACGGTCCGCATCTTCATCCTTGTTCTTTGCAGCTTCTTCCAGCATAATCACCAGCTCATAATAAGCCTCCTCATGAGCATCCTTAACATTGGAATAGGATTTGGAAAAGGCAAAATCAATCAGCTCAGTAACTTCACTGTTAAAAAACTGTGCCAGCAGATGCAGAGCAGACATATTACCCCTGTACGCTGATTTCCAGATAATAATCCAGCCGTTGATGCGGATATCCTGATAGAATCCCTGCCTTCCGTTCAGAATCTGATAAGGTCCGCCGCCGGTAATCAGTGCGTACCCCAACATATATCCATACATATCTTCCGTCTCTGTGGTAATCTCATTCTTTCCGGTTTTGGCCAGGGCATTGTAATGCTTGTAAATCTTATCCACAGCTTTTATCTGCTCATTCTCTTCAAGTTTCAGATTACTGAAATCATTAAGATATGCCAGGAACGGCTCCCCATGACGTCCGGCCTCCAGAACGTCTGCAGGAAGACTGCTGAACAGCCCTCCCTTTCTGGGGACTCCGTCTCCTGCATGGAAAAGCAGTTCTCTCCAGAAGCTGTCGTCCTTTTTCAAAGCAACATCCGTAACCACATGCTTTTCTTCCTGACTGTAATTGAACAGCATCGCGGCTCCAAGTCTGCGGACATTTTTCGTCAGGGGGTAATAATCCTCTTTCAGACGGAAATTCCCGGCAGCCTCTTCATAACATTCATAAAAGACTTTGAGCCAGTCGTTTCCTGCCTTCTGTCCGGCTTCCTTCGCAAGCTTATGGTATCCTGCTCCCTTCTCCGGATCAAAAGGTATTTTCCCGCAGGCCACATCATAGGCAAGCCCCATAAACAGATATCCCTGCCACCCTTCAGGCCAGGCTCTGCTGGCTTCCTCCATGGCTGTGAAAGTCTCTTCTGTGGGTTTCTTCATCATAGCTGCAAACGCTTTCCAGTACATCTTCTTCTCCGGCGGTTCCTTTTTAAATAATCCCATAATCCACATCCCCCTGTGTTTTTTTCTTCCTGTATGCGATTCCGTCAGTCTTCATCCTCGTCTTCCTCGAAGACTGGATTTGCAAGCATTCTGCGGGCCAGAGCGCTTCCCTTATCATTCAGTTTCACAAAGTATTCCTTTGCCCGCTCCAGAGACTGAGGAAAATAGATCCCGTAAAAATGCAGAAGTCCCAGTGCCGTAAGAGCCTCTCTGCTGCTTTCGCCGCTCAGCCTCTCTATTTCCGGACGAAGGGCTTCCTGAATGCTTTCGTGAAAGGCGGCCGTGATCGCTGCATTTTCTTCTTCCGTATACTTCTGGACGTGAAATTCCTTATTCCAGTAGTCCAGAAGAAGCTGGGCTGCAGCCTCACTTCCTCCCTCGACAGCCAGAAGGTATTCCCGGGCCGCGCCTTCCGGATCAGGTTCCCCATACAGGGGACTTCCGCAAAGCATTCCCAAATGGGTATGTCCGTCCGGTATTCCTGCGTCCGCTGCCTGTCTGGCGCAGTATTCCAGTTTTTCGAAGGGCAGTTCTGTTCCCTGTTCCTCTGCCCGCGCATGATATGTCTCCACCATAGTCAGCCAGGCTGCACCGAAACCGGATTCCGCCAGTTCCTGAAGCTGACGCAGACGTTCCTCCAGGTCCTCCATTTCACAGAGCCGACCCCAACAACTCAGCTTCTCCTCCTCTGACATTTCGCTGACTGGCTTTTTCTCCTGTCTTTTAGTCCTTTCACTCATCCGGCTCCTGTCTTCGTCAGAAAGCGCTTCTTCCGACGCAGCTTTTCTGCCTCTCCACAAATTTTTCAGAACCCCCATGTCGCACCTCCATATTCTGTTTTCCCTACTGTACTTTCTTTTTCCCGCCGCTTCAACCATGTAAAGTTTAACATTCCTTTTCTGCCTGATTTTCGGGCAGAAAGCAGATAATTGTTAAAGTTTACATTGTTGTTCTTTCTTCCGTAATGTGTTATTCTGGAAGTATCATGTAAACTTTAACAATTTGAAAAAATCTGTCATGAAAAACAATAAATCCTTCTCAGGCACTTCTTCTGCACAGGCCCCCTCAGAATCTGCCGCAGCCATTCCCTCACCGGAAGATCTGATGCAGCAATACGCAGCCCTGGTCTGGAAGACTGCCGCTATCCATCTTGAAAATCCCGAGGATATCAAGGAATGTGTCAATGACACCTTTCTGGAATTTTA
Source organism: uncultured Merdimonas sp. (assembly GCA_944378225.1). GTDB lineage: Bacteria > Bacillota > Clostridia > Lachnospirales > Lachnospiraceae > Laedolimicola. The sequence continues at coordinate 3,385 of CALWGE010000068.1, read as the reverse complement.
TCTGCATCAGGATCATTATGATCCGGAGAAAGGCTCTTACGCAGCCTTTCTCTGTACGATTGCGCGCAGAAAAGCCATAAGCATGTATCGGAAAAACCGGAAGCTCTCCGGATTTTCAGTCCTGTCGGGCAGACAATCTGCAGAACATCCGGTCCCTGTTTCCGATGACCCGGAGAATATTGCAGATCCGTCAGATATGGAAGAGTCTCTTACAGAACACCTGGATCTGGAAGCAGCTCTTAAGACCCTGAAGCCTGAGGAGTTTGACATCATCCGCATGAAGTACTATGACGGAATGACAATACAGGAAATTGCGGATTCTCTTAATCTTTCCTATGAAGCAGTCAAGAAACGTCATCAGCGTTCCTTAACCAAGCTTCAGAAAGCCCTCACCATCGGTCTTATCCTGGCTGCCATCGCCGCTCTGGCCGCATGTGCTTACGTGGTACTACGCTACTTTGGGGTTGTACCTGGCTACGGAGTTAATACAAATGAACAGGTGCCATTCTATCAGCTTGATACGGCAGAGCTGGAATCAAAGCCTGTGGACGGAACCAGTCTGGAGATTCAGGATGCCCGATATATGAATGATGTGCTGTATATGGAAATCCGACTGTCCTCAGATAATCCGGAGATTACGTTTGGAAACAACTCCCTCTTCGTCTCCTGCGGCGAACTTCAGCCGGAAAACCCGGGACTGTCTGCCTTTGGCGGTACAGGCGGCTTCTCCGGGGTGGTGGGAATTTCCAGCACAAACGAGGACGGAAGCCTCACCTGCAAATACGAAATTTATTTCCCGGAACTGGAAGCGCTGCTGAAAGAAGAGGAGACAGCAGTGGATGCGGTTTTCTCTGTTCATGAATATACAAGCGGAGAACCTGTCATCACAGAAGACGGTATCCCCTACAATCCCTTCCTGCTCTGGCGCAGTTATGAACTTTCCTACTCTTTGTCTTTAAGGTCCCTGGAAGAGGATGACCCGGAAAACTACAGTTATTCCGCCACAGAGGACGGCGGTCTCCTGCTGATGCCCCGTCTGGAAAACGGTGAGCTTCTGGTGGATATCTATCCTCTGAATCCGGAAAACGGACAGATCGTCCCCTCGCTGATTTACTGCAATATGCTGAATCCGGAAGAAGAAAGAGTCATTACCGCGGAGGCGGAAGACGGTACAGTCATGGAAGGTACCTGCCTTGACTACAATCTCTTTACCTCCGACGCATATTTTACCTGGAGTTTCGGGCCTGCCGAAGAAGGAAATTATACGCTCAGGATTCCTTATCTGCTGAAAAAATATCTCCTTCAGGAGGATGTAAATATTCCTCTGAGTCTGGAGAAAGGCTTTAATTCCAATGAGGAATACCAGACTGCCGCCGGGACTTTCCATATCGGGCCTCTGGAATCGTATGCCCTGCAGCCGGATGAAACTGTCGCTTCCAGAGAATGCCCACTTCCCGATTACTCCGAGCAGGATTTTTACTGGCTTCTGCCGGTACAACTGGAATCTACCCGTCCGGATGAAGAACTGGTCTTTGCTCCTTTCCGCCTTTCCAGCCCGGAAACCCCGGAGCTTACCATGAACTCTTCCCCGGAGGGTGCTGTTGTGGAACTGGAGACGCTGCGCTACGCTGACGACAATGTCCTGTCCTTCCTGATCCGGGTCCGGAACCAGACAGGTTCCCAGACACAGCCGGAACTTCCGGCATTCAGTCTCTCCCTGACAGCGCAGCCCTACGGCGTTACCTCATTTGCGATGACAGACATGATATACACCCGCTGGAACCACAGCTTTTCCATCCCGTTCAGCGTAAAGGGAAGTACGGAAACAGCACCCGATCCGGGCACCCGCCATCAAGAATAAGCTTGCCTTTCCCTGTGCAAAATGATATGATTGAAGTATTATACAGACCGGAAAACCAGGGCAGAAATACCCGGGAGCACAGAACAAGGAGAGCTTTTCATGAATTATCAGAAACACAAATCCGAAGAATCGGTGGAAGATTATCTGGAGACCATCCTGCTGCTTGGCCAGCAGATGCCTCAGGTTCGTTCCGTAGACGTGGCCAATGAACTGAACTACTCCAAGCCCAGCGTAAGTGTCGCCATGAAAAATCTGCGGCAGAAAAATTACGTTACCGTTTCAGAAGAAGGCTATATTCACCTCACAGAGGAAGGACGGACTCTGGCAGAAACGGTCTATGAACGTCATTCTCTGATCTCCGGCTGGCTTATCAGCCTGGGTGTTGATCCTGCAACAGCTGCTGAAGATGCCTGCAGGATGGAACACGATATCAGTACTGAAAGCTTTGATGCAATAAAGAAATGTATTTATTCTCTTATGAAAAAAAATGAGACCGGCTGAATACCGGCTGATAAAAAAAGAGAGGATATCCCTGGTGTCCGCACCGGACCACGGGATATCCTCTCTTTTTTCACATCAGATACCTTCTTTTTCCTTTCAGCACTCGATCCTGACCCTGCTGCCTCCTTCTCTGTCCTTTGTCACGATAATCTGCCGGTCAATCCTCTCCTTTAATTCTCCCACATGAGAAATAATTCCCACCAGACGGTTTCCGCCAGCCAGTCCTGCCAGAGCCTGTATTGCCTGCCGGAGAGATTCTTCGTCCAGAGAACCAAAACCTTCATCCACAAACATGGTATCCAGGCGAATACCTCCGGCTGAAGCCTGAATCTCGTCAGAAAGTCCCAGAGCAAGGCAAAGAGACGCCTTGAAAGACTCTCCTCCGGACAAGGTACGGACACTCCGTTCCGTGCCGTTGTAATGGTCAATGACATTGAGCTCCAGACCACTCTGACTGCGGTTATTGGCTGCTCCCTGGCTCCGCTTCAGTTCATACTGCCCGTCAGACATTGCAAGAAACCGCAGATTTGCTCTCCGGATAATGCGCTCAAAATAAGTGGTCTGGATATAGGTTTCCAGCATTATCTTTTCTCTGCCGGCGATATTGCCGGAGGCTGTGTTATAAAGAGCACGCATCCAGGAAAGACTCTGCTCCAGCTCTGCAAGCTTCCCGGAGTGCTCTCTCATATTTGAAAGAGCAGAATTATTTCCGGAAATCCGGGTATGAAGTGTTTTCTGCCGTTCTGTCAGAAGGTTTTTCTCTTCCTGCAGCTTCGCTCTCCTGTCAGAAAGAGCCTCTTTTTCTTCCGGTCTGAATGTTTTGAGCTGTCCGGACAGCTGACGTATCTGTCCTTCCAGGCTTGCCTTTTCTGTCTGCCGGCTCTGTAGTTCCTTTCCCGCCTTCTCCAGAGCATCGTCCAGATCCTGTTTCTGCTGTTCCAGCCGTGTTGCCTCATTTTCTGCCTCTTTTACAGAATGATAGGTAAGTCGATTGCTCAGATCCTGCAGCTGCTTTTCAAGTTC
>CALWGE010000067.1 GCA_944378225.1 uncultured Merdimonas sp. | reverse complement strand
GTGCCCTAAGGCCGACAGCTGCCATTAGGCAGCGTATGCTAAATTATCTTCAGCGTTTATATTTAGGTTTGCGATTTAACGCATCGCCTGCGGATAGCTTCACCAGCTGCGAGACCCCCGTCGAAACCAGTACAACCCCTGGTATCATGACCCTTCGGGTCTTCTGTATGCTATAGTATAGATCCGGAAAAGCTATTTTGCAAGCGGTTTTTTCTTTAAACTTCCGGAACTTCTACCTTGCTGTTAAATCTGTCAAGAAGCAAAGCAAACACAATGCCCACAATCAGACAAACTGCATTAATTAATGCACTCTGTACAGAAACTGTAAAGCTGGCAAACGGAATAATCATTACGGTAGCTGCTATGACAATACCTACAATTCCGTGGAAAGCAAGTGAATAATAATTGGTAAACAGCGCATTAATCGCCTTTGCCAGAATAATCACGGTCAGAAGAGCTCCGATTCCTCCCGGAACCAGAATTGAGAAATCCAGATGTCCGATTCCATCGATAAACGGAGTATACAGTCCCAGCGGCATCAGCAGCGTCGAAAAGCTCATGCCAGGAGCAATGACACTGAGCGCCAGACAAAAACCACAGAACAAATACCAGAAAAAATTAGGCTCAATTGTAACCGACGCGAAATTCAACACATTCAGAATTACAAAAATGACAACCATACACACCGCCAGAGAAATCCAGGAGCCTCTGCTTCTGCCCTGCTCCCCCGCTTCGCGGAACAACGAAGGAAGCATTCCTCCAATCAGACCGATAAACAGACATACAGACGGGTCCGGATATTTCTCCAGAAAAAAAGCCAGCAGATTTGCAATTCCAAGAAAACCTACAATTCCTCCCAGAAATACAGGTATCAGTTTCGGTACATGTGTTTTGAAATTGGCAAAGGGATGGGAAATCAATTCCATGATTGGCTTATAAACACCAAAAATAACCCCTAACACTCCTCCGGAAATTCCGGGTAATACAGCACCCAAACCAATCAGCGCACCCTGAAAAATACGAAAGACAAACTGTACCGGACTAAGACCGGTCGATTTCTGACTCATAAATCCTCCTTCATAAATACAGCTTCCTGTTCCTCATATCCTGAAACAGATGCCATTGTTTACTGAAATTTTCGTATTATCTTATCACATTTTTCCTGCAAAGTCCAGACGCGCTTTCCTATGTTTTCCTGTTTTCTGGACAGATTTTGTCATATTACGGAAAGTTTTTTTATTCAGCCATTTTATTCTTCCTTTTATATGTGAAAAATGCTATAATCGACTTTGTCACGTTAAAAGTATACAAAATAAAAGGAGAGATATTTAATGGACAAGAACTCAGAATTCAAGCCGTATATCCCGGCCGACAAAATCGTTCCGGAATTTACGGTGACATCAATTCTCATTGGTATTCTTCTTGCGGTAGTATTCGGTGCTGCGAATGCATATCTCGGTCTGATTGTCGGTATGACAATCTCCGCTTCCATTCCGGCAGCCGTTGTCTCCATGGGAATCATTCGTGTGATTCTCCGCAGAGATTCCATTCTTGAGAACAACATGGTACAGACAATCGGATCTGCCGGTGAGTCTGTGGCAGCAGGCGCTATTTTTACGCTGCCGGCTCTTTTCCTGTGGGCTGAAGAAGGGAAAATTGCTTTTCCAAGCATTATGACCATCTTTCTGATTGCTCTGTTTGGCGGTATCCTGGGCGTATGTTTTATGGTTCCGCTTCGTCAGGCATTAATTGTGGAAGAACATGGAACTCTTCCCTTCCCGGAAGGAACTGCCTGTGCAGAAGTTCTTCTGGCTGGTGAAGAAGGCGGTTCCAAAGCCGGAACTGTATTTGCAGGTCTCGGTATCGCTGCGTTCTACAAATTTGTCGCAGACGGTCTGAAACTGTTCTCCAGTGAAATCGGCTATGCATTCAAGGGCTATGCCGGTTCCCAGATTGGTATCCAGGTACTTCCCTCTCTGGCTGGCGTAGGCTTCATCTGCGGCCCGAAGATTTCCAGCTATATGTTTGCAGGCGGTACTTTAAGCTGGTTTGTACTGATGCCTCTTATCGCCCTCTTTGGCGGTGACGCTGTTATCTTCCCGGGAACAGAAGCTATCTCTTCCATGAGTCCCAGTGAAATCTGGAGCAGCTATATCAAGTATATTGGCGCCGGAGCCGTTGCGGCCGGAGGTATGATCAGTCTGATTAAAACCTTCCCTCTGATTATACGTACCTTCCGTCAGGCTATGGCCAGTATGTCCAAAAAGCATAGTGCAAGTGCTCTGCGTACAGAGCAGGATCTTCCGATGCCCGTGCTTCTGGGAATTATCCTGGCTATCGTAGTAGCTATCTGGCTGATTCCCACATTCCCGGTAAGCCCGTTAGGAGCTCTGATTGTTGTAGTATTTGGTTTCTTCTTTGCATCCGTATCCTCCCGTATGGTAGGATTGATCGGTTCTTCCAATAACCCGGTATCAGGAATGGCTATCGCGACTCTTATTATCGCGACTCTGGCTCTGAAAGCTACCGGTACTGTAGGAACCACGGGTATGGTGGGTGCAATTGCTATCGGCGGCATCATCTGTATCGTCGCTGCAATTGCAGGCGATACTTCTCAGGACCTGAAAACAGGTTTCATTGTAGGCGCTACTCCGAAGAAACAGCAGACCGGTGAAATCATCGGTGTAGTTGTATCTGCTCTGGCAGTTGGCTTTGTACTCTATCTTCTGAATGAAGCCTGGGGTTACGGCAACGAGGAACTTCCGGCCGCTCAGGCGACCATGATGAAGATGCTTGTAGAAGGCATTATGAACGCAGATCTCCCGTGGGGACTGATTCTGACCGGCGTATTCATCGCCATTGCGGTAGAGATTCTGAAAGTTCCCGTTATGCCTTTTGCAGTAGGCATGTATCTGCCTTTCAGTCTGAGCGCAGGTATCATGGCCGGAGGCGCTGTCCGCTTCATCGTAGAGCGTATCAAGGGATCTGAGCAGGAGAAAAAGGCCCGCACCGATCGGGGCGTACTTTTCACTTCCGGTCTGATTGCCGGTGAAGGAATCGTAGGTATTCTGCTGGCTGTTCTGACCGTTCTGAATGTGAACGTAAACCTTGGCTTTACCCTTCCCCAGTTTATGAGCCTTGTTATCTTTGCTCTTCTTCTGGCAGGTCTGGGATGGCTGTGTATGAAAAAGGATAAATAAAATATGAAAAAAAAGAACCAGGGAAATTATCTGGATTTCATACCATTGAAAAATCCGGATATAGAGTATCAGACTGATGATGATGGAAATGTAACTGTTTTCATGGAATGGAAAGGATTCTATCATCGCATCGCGCAGAAATTTTTTCATCGTCCCAGAGTCAGTGACATCCGCCTTGACAATTACGGCAGTTTTGTATGGCTGTCTATCGACGGCATAAAAGATGTGCATCAGCTCTCCGGAGAACTGGAAATACAGTTTCCGGGCATGGAAAAATCTCTCTCCAGACTCATTAAATTTCTGGAGATTCTCCATGACAATCATCTGATTTGCTGGAAAGGAGAAACATGAATCTGATACTTCATTACATCCCCTACGTTCTTCTGTTTGCAGCTGCCACGGCCCTTATCTATGGATGGGGCCTGTGGCGTTCCATGCGGCAGAAGCAGGATCTGTCCAATCTTCTTTCTTCCAAAGGAATCTCTGTAATTCGTAAAACTCTGCGAAAAAAAGGACCTTTGACCCTCAAAGAGCTGGAACCCGCAGTAAAAAATCTGACTGCAAAGTTTCCTTTCACACAGGAAAAGATCACTGTGACAGATCCCAAAGCATTTTTGAATTCTCTTCTTCCCTACATGATCAGACAAAAACTGATTACGGAAGAATCTGAAAACGGAACGACCGTATACCGGTACCGGAAATAAAGAAAGCCCCTTCTATGGACTGTATTCTCAGAATCATAGAAGGGACTTTCTTTTTCTGTTCTGTTTTTGGAAAAATTTATATTTCTGTCAGTCTTTTCAGTACGTCTTTCAGCAGTTCATAGAAGCGTTCAAAAGAATCCAGCGGTACATTCTCTTCTGGTGTATGCACATGGTTCAGAGTAGGTCCTACTGCAATCGCATCCAGACCCGGCAGCGCATCTGAAAACAGTCCGCACTCCAGTCCGGCATGGATTGCTTCCATCTGCATCTCCTGCCCAAACAGTTCCCGATAGCTTTCTTTGAAGACTTCCCGGATACGGGAAGTTTCTCTATAGCTCCAGCCCGGATACTCTCCGCTGTAAGAAGTTGTGAAACCAAAAGTCTCTGCCAGCAGACCCATTCTTGCTTTCATGTCATCCTGAAGAGATGCCACGGAAGAACGGGGCAAAAAGACAATCACCAGCTGGTCTTTCTCTGTCTGAGCCACGCCCATGTTAACAGAGGATACTACAAACCCATCCATATGTGTATTTCGGCTCTGCACTCCGTTGGGGGCCAGATACATGGCTGCTACAAAAGCCTTTGCATCTTCTGCCGGAATTGCTTCCGCTTTTGCTTCATCCTGCTTTTCCACTGTGCACACAAAACTATTTTCATACGGAACAACTTCTTCTGTCAGAGTTTCTGCCAGTTTCTTTGCCAGCTCCTCCGCCTTTTCCGCCTCAGCCGGATCTGCGTAAATCATGGAGACTCTGCATTCCCTTGGAATCGCGTTTCCCTTGCTTCCTCCTGTAAACTCTACGAGTTTTCCATCCGTATTCTTCATCAGCTGCCATACGACTCTTGCCATCAGACGAATAGAATTCTGGCGTTCTTTATCAATATCCATACCGGAATGTCCGCCTTTCAGACCGCCGATTTCAATCTGGAGCAGCGTTCCTTCCGCTTCTTCCCTCTTAATCGGTCTTTCAAACTGAATGCGCAGACCGCCTGCACAGCTTACTGTTCCGATCCCTTCTTCTTCCGAATCCATATTAATCATGGTACGTGCTGTAATCAGAGATTTGTCCAGAGCCGATGCTCCGTTCAGTCCCACTTCTTCTTCTGTGGTGAAAACACATTCTACAGGCGGATGCGCCAGATTTTCATCATCCAGCACCATCAGCATCAGAGCCACTGCAACACCATTGTCTGCTCCCAGAGTAGTTCCGTCTGCAGTCAGAATGCCATCTTCTACTTTCAGCTTCAGGCCTTCCGTCATAAAGTCATGATTCACGCCCGCATTCTTCTCGCACACCATATCCATATGGCCCTGCAGCATGACAGGCTCCTGATCCTCTGCGCCCTGACTTCCTGCCTTTTTGATAATGACGTTCCATGCATCATCCTGATGTACCCACAGTCCTCTCTTTTTCGCAAAATCCACCAGATAATCACTGATAGCTTTTTCGTTTCCGGAACCTCTGGGAATTGCACTGATCTCCTCAAAAAAATGAAATAATTTTTCAGGCTTTCTGCCTGTGATCTGATAATCCATAAATTGTCCATTCCTTTCTGCTATGCTTTGTTTGATTATAACAGATTTTCAGATATAAATCACCTGTTTCCTTTTCCCGTTTACCTTACCAGAAAAAGTTCCAGCACAAAAACGGCTGCGCAGGAAGCTGCCGCTACCTGTACCAGACTTTTTCCCCTGTACGCCAGTACTACTGCAACCACAAAAGCCGCTGCTCCGGAAATCAGAGAAGATGTAGCTTCCAGAATTGCCGGAAAAGTCATAACGGCCAGAGTCACATAAGGTACATAATACAGAAATGATTTTACCCAGGTATTCGTAATCTCCCTTTTCAGAAGAACCAGAGGCACCATACGAATCAGATAGGTGACTGCTGCCATAACCAGAATATACAAATAAACTTTCTGCATCTTAATTCTCCTCCTTTACCGGAAACAGAAATGCTGCTCCCCCGGCAATCAGAACAGTCAGTATAATAATCTTAAAACCGGAAGAAATTCCGCTTAAAACGGGAATTTTTGCAAACAGCAAAGCGGCTGCCATGGATACAAGTATAATTCCCATAAGTACTTTGTTTTTACGGGCAGGCGGCAGAATCACAGCCAGGAACATGCCGTAAAGAGCTACTCCAAGAGCACTTAACAGTCTCTGGGGAAGCAGATTTCCGGATATGGCTCCCAGCATGGTGCCTAAGGTCCAGCCGGGCACTGCTGCGCTGATCAGTCCGTAACTATACCAGGGGCTCAGGCTTCCTGTCCGGCAGACAGAGACTCCAAAAATTTCATCTGTCACTCCATAAGCCATAATAAATCGATGGAAAAACGGAGCCGACCTGTCCAGTTTCTGAGAAATCGAGCAGGACATCAGACAGTATCGCAGATTGATAATGAGCTGCGTCAGAGCCATTTCCGCAAGGGAAGCGCCTGCCTGAATTACTCCCAACCCGGCAAACTGTCCTGCGCTCGTCAAATTGGTAAACGAAAGGACTGTAGCCTGAATCACACTCATTCCCATATCAGATGCCATGATTCCAAATGTAAAGGATACAGCCAGATATCCCAGCCCAATTGGTACTCCATCTACAAGTCCGGAACGATATTCTTTTTTTCTCTCATTCATAATAATTATTCTCCCTGATTCAACAGACATGCCTTTCCTATTATAAGAGTTTTATCCTGTTCAGGCAAGAGAAGATTCCCTGCTTCGCACAAAAAAGCATGCCGCACGGAAATGATTCGTTCCACATGCAGCATGCTTTCCTGACTTTTCATATCAGATATTCACCTGTTATAATGTATCATCTGTTTTACGGCTCATATATCTTTACATCAAAGGAATTCCGGATAATGTTCCGTCCTTCCTGAACACTTTGTATCGCTCCTGTCGCCACAAACTGCACAACACTGTTGCCCAGTACAGAACCTTCTGTCGGGCCCGCCATGACACGCTTTCCTGTAGCTTTGGCAGTCAGTTCACAGAGAAGTTCGTCCTGAATACCACCGCCTACCATATTAATGCATGAAACTGTTTTTCCTGTAATCTCTTCCATATACTGAATTGATTTACGATACTCATCTGTCAGTCCGTTGTAGATAGCCATAGCCATTTCTCCCAAACCTTCCGGTGTTCCCTGGCCGGTCTCCTGACAGTAGGAAACGATTTCCTTCATCATATTTAACGGCGCCGTAAAGCGGGGATCTTTTACTTTAATAGTAAAATCTTTTCTCTTTGCTGCCCGTGCTTCACGGATAATATCCGGGAAAGAAACTTCCTTCTCGAACTCACACCAGTTACGGCGCAGGTTCTGCATGATCCACAATCCGTTGATATTTTTCAGAAACTGAATTTTTCCATCAATGCTTCCCTCATTGGTATAATTGTATTTGTAGGAAGCTTCGTTCAGGACAGGCTCATCCAGCACCATGCCAAGGAGCGACCAGGTACCGCAGCTTAAAAAGGCTGCATCCTCAGATTCCAGCGGAGCCCCGGCTACCGCAGAAGCAGTATCATGACTTCCTACTGCAATAACCTTCACACCATGAAGACCGGTCTCTTCCTCCACCTCCGGAAGTAAACCGCCTACAACAGTACCCGGCATCACAATATCTCCGAACATCTCCTTATTCAGCCCCAGCTTCTCGATCAAATCAAAATCCCATTCTCTTTTTCTGGCATCCAAGAGCTGAGAAGTGCTGGCAAAAGTATATTCTGTATACATAATTCCAGTCAGAAAATATCCAAAAAGCTCCGGCATAAAAAGAAGCCGTTTCGCATTATCCAGAATAACCGGTCTCATTTTCTTCTCTGCCCACAGCTGGAAAATTGTGTTGAAATACATAAACTCAATTCCCGTCCGATTGTACAGTTCTTCCAGAGGAATCACTTTCGCAATCTCATCAATCACGCCATCGGTTCTGGGATCGCGGTAATTCACCGGTGTTCCAATCAGATTGCCGTCTTTGTCAAACAGACCGTAATCAACTCCCCATGTATCTACCGCCAGACTCTGAATGGGAACCTTTCTGGCTGCTGCTTTTTTCAGACCCTGTTTCATTTCATAATAAAGGCGAAACAGATCCCAGTAAATATGTCCTCCAATTCTTACTTCCGGATTCGAAAAACGATGAAGCTCCTCCAGTTCCAGTTTTCCGTTCTCCAGTTTGCAAAGCACCATGCGTCCGCTGGATGCACCAAAATCAAACGCCAGATTATAAACAGTTTCTCCCATATTCCTTCCCCTTACATTATTATTTAGGTTCTTTAAGGGATACCTATAAAACCCTTATTACTTTTTGTTATTGCGGCGTTACCAGCTGTACCCCCAGTTCCTGCAGATGATTCTGCCATTCCTCAGAAGGCATCTGATCTGTTACCACAATATCCCCCTTCTTCAGCCTCATGGACTTTACAAAAGATACATGGTCAAACTTACTGCTGTCCACTGCCAGAATCGCCACATCCGCGCATGCATACATGGCATTCTTAATGTCGCTGTCCAGTTCATTGGAATCAGTAATTCCATTCTCCATATCAAGTCCCTTGCAGGAAAATACAGTCTTATCCACATGATATCCGTTCAATACTTTCTGGGCCGCATTGCCTACCAGGGAAAGGGACGTTTCATTCAGATTGCCTCCCGTGGAAATGACCTGAATGCCCTCTTGTCCTGCCAGTTCTATCAATACTTCCACAGAATTGGTAATCACTGTAAGCTTTTCCATCTCTTTCAGCTCTTTGGATATCATCAGAGATGTAGATGAGGCATCCAGCATAATTCTGTCGCCTTCTTCTATCAAATCTTTTACAAGTCCTGCAATGATCTGTTTCTCTCCCCGGTTTGTCTTTTCCCGTATACGCAAGGGCATATCCAAATCTCTTCTTTTACTCAGGACCGCTCCACCATAAGTCCTTTTTACAAACCCTTCTTTTTCCAGCTTTTCCAGATCTCTGCGGATGGTTTCATCCGTCACTTCATACCGCTTGCTAAGCTCGGAAACCAGAACCCTCTGCTCTTTCTGCAGAATCGCCAGTATTTCATTCTTTCGTTCAATTGCCAGCATATTATTCCCTCCTGTTCCACATTTCTCCTGTCTGTACTGTACTTCTTCTGCATCATTCCATTCTGATTTCATATGGCAATGGTCTGCTTTATGATCCTTTTGATTTTATTATACCATGATACCCTTTGATTTTATAGGTGTTTTTCTTGGTTTTTGGGTGAAAATTTTATGAAATCAACATAAAAAGTAAAGGACCGCTCCTAAACAGTTTCCTGTTTAGGAGCGGTCCTCATCTTATTTCAGTTCTGTATGAACTTTATATTTACTCTTCAGTCTTTACAGGCATATAAAGATCGCCAAGCTTCTTCAGGTACTCATAACGAGCCTTTGCGGAAGCCTCAGACTGAGCAAACAGCTTCGCAGCTCTCTCCGGATTTGCACGCTTCAGAGCGTTGTAACGAACCTCTCCGTCCAGGAACTCCTGATAATCTCCGGTCGGCTCCTTGCTGTCCAGAGTGAATGCGCTCTTGCCCTCTGCCGGAGCAGCCGGGTTGAAGCGGAAGCAGTGCCAGTATCCAGCCTTAACAGCCAGCTCTTCCTCTGTCTGAGCCTTGCTCATGCCCTTCTTAATACCATGGTTGATACACGGAGCATAGGCAATGATCAGAGACGGTCCCGGATAAGCCTCAGCCTCTGCGATAGCCTTTACACACTGATTGAAGTCAGCGCCCATAGCGATCTGTGCAACATATACATAGCCGTAGCTCATTGCAATGGAAGCCAGGTCTTTCTTCTTCACATCCTTACCGCCGGCAGCAAACTGTGCAACAGCACCGGTCGGAGTAGACTTGGAGGACTGTCCGCCTGTATTGGAGTAAACCTCGGTATCGAATACCATTACGTTTACGTCCTGTCCGCTTGCCAGTACATGGTCAACGCCACCAAAGCCGATATCATATGCCCAGCCGTCGCCGCCGAAGATCCACTGAGACTTCTTGGCAAGGAAATCCTTGTCCTTCAGAATCTCTTTTGCTTCGTCGCATCCACATGCCTCAAGAGCAGCTACCAGCTTATCTGTAGCAGCACCGTTGGTTGCGCCTACATTGTAGGTCTCAAGCCATTCGGAAGCAGCTGCCTTTACATCATCGTTTGCCTTCTCCATCAGAGCTTCAACCTTTGCCTTCAGTCCGCCTCTTACAGCGCGCTGTGCCAGGTTCATACCGTAACCAAACTCTGCAGCATCCTCAAACAGAGAGTTGGACCATGCAGGACCCTGTCCCTTTGCATTTACAGTGTACGGTGTGGACGGTGAAGAGTTGCCCCAGATAGAGGAACATCCTGTCGCATTTGCGATATACATTCTGTCACCGAAAAGCTGAGTAATCAGTTTTGCGTACGGAGTCTCGCCGCAGCCTGCGCATGCGCCGGAGAACTCAAGCAGCGGAGTCTTGAACTGGCTTCCCTTTACAGTAGCCTCTTTGAACTTCGCAATAACGTCTGCCTTCTCCGGAAGAGTTACAGCATAATCAAAGGTCTTCTGAGAATCAATGTTTGCTTCCATGTTCTCCATAGCCAGTGCCTTTGCACCCTTCTTGCCCGGGCAGACATTTGCACAGGAACCGCATCCTGTACAGTCAAGGGCAGAAATTACGATAGAGAACTTGTAATCTGCCATACCGGTCATCGGAACCATCTTCATTCCTTCCGGAGCAGCAGCAGCCTCAGCCTCTGTCAGAGCTACCGGACGAATTGCTGCATGCGGGCAGACATAAGAACAACGGTTACACTGAATACAGTTCTCTGTATTCCATACCGGAATATCTACTGCAATACCACGCTTCTCATAAGCAGAAGATCCGCTCGGAGTTGTACCGTCTACATAGTCCTTGAAAGCAGATACCGGAAGTGTATTTCCTTCCTGAGCATTTACCTTGGCCTGAATATTATTTACGAAATCAACAACATCCTTGCGTGCACCCTCAGCGTGAGTAACATCAAGTCCTTCATCAGCAGCTGTCTTCCAGCTTTCCGGAACTGCAACCTCTACTACCTGCTTAGCGCCGGCATCGATAGCGTCGTAGTTCATCTGAACGATAGCATCGCCCTTTCTTCCATAAGTAGCCTTTGCAGCAGCCTTCATCAGCTCAATTGCCTGCTCCTCCGGAATGATGTTTGCCAGTTTGAAGAATGCAGACTGCAGAACTGTATTGATACGTCCGCCAAGTCCGATCTCCTTACCAATCTTGATACCGTCAATTACATACAGCTTAATGTTATGATTTGCGATAAAGCTCTTAACCTGTCCCGGCAGATGCTTCTCAAGTCCTTCCATATCCCAGGGGCAGTTCAGCAGGAAGGTTCCGCCGTCTACCAGTTCCTGTACCATGTTGTACTTACGTACATAGGACGGATTGTGGCATGCTACAAAGTTTGCCTTATGAATCAGGTATGTAGACTTAATCGGGCTCTTTCCAAAACGGAGATGAGACATGGTCACACCGCCGGACTTCTTGGAATCATAATCAAAGTATGCCTGTGCATACATATCAGTATTGTCACCGATGATCTTGATGGAGTTCTTGTTTGCTCCTACAGTACCGTCTGCTCCCAGTCCCCAGAACTTGCAGTTAATGGTTCCTTCCGGAGTTGTAACGATAGGTGCACCTACCTCCAGAGACAGTCCGGTAACATCATCTACGATACCGATAGTAAATACTTTCTTAGTCTCATTCTTATATACAGCAACGATCTGAGCCGGTGTTGTATCTTTGGATCCCAGACCATAACGTCCCATGAATACCGGAGTATCGTTGAACTTTGTTCCCTTCAGAGCAGCTACTACATCCAGGTACAGCGGCTCACCGAGAGCTCCCGGCTCCTTTGTTCTGTCAAGAACTGTGATCTTCTTTACTGTTTCAGGAATAGCAGCTACCAGTGCTTCTGCACAGAACGGACGATACAGACGTACCTTAACTACACCAACCTTCTCGCCTGCTGCCATCAGGTAATCAATTGTCTCCTCAATGGTGTCGCAGACAGATCCCATAGCTACGATAACCTGCTCTGCATCCTCTGCTCCATAGTAGTTGAACAGCTTGTAGTTTGTACCGATCTTTGCGTTAACCTTGTCCATGTACTCCTGTACAATAGCCGGCATAGCGTCATAATACGGATTGCAAGCCTCTCTTGCCTGGAAGAAGATATCCGGGTTCTGAGCGGAACCTCTCTCGCAGGGATGCTCCGGATTCAGGGCGTTGCGACGGAATGCGTCGATAGCGTCCATATCCACCATATCCTTCAGATCCTCATAATCCCATGTCTCGATCTTCTGAATCTCATGAGAAGTACGGAATCCGTCGAAGAAGTTGATAAACGGAATCTTTCCC
>CALWGE010000066.1 GCA_944378225.1 uncultured Merdimonas sp. | reverse complement strand
TCATATCTGCAATTTTCAAGGTTCAATCTGAGCCTATTTCTTAGGCTTCATTTTTTCATAACTCATTTGACACTACCTTCTATCTTTTTAATTTTAATTTTCTTTTGGATGTTTCCCTTTGATGAGTCTATCCTATCCTGTGAAAATTAAAATAAAATTAAAGCAGAAATTTTTTCATCAAAAATTTTTTAATGCTATTTTCATATGAATCTCTTATAATGAAAGAAAAAAACACAGCGAAACGGCTGATGCCGCCCGCCAGAGAGTCAGACCAGGAAAGGATGAGGGAATATGCGGCTCTTAGTTGTAGAAGACGAGATCCATTTACAGACGATTATTAAAAAGAGACTGATAAAGGAACATTACAGTGTAGATGCCTGCGGAGACGGGCTGGAGGCTCTGGATTACCTGAGTGTTTCTCCCTACGATGCAGTCATTCTCGATATTATGCTGCCGGGCCTCTCCGGCATCGATGTACTGAAACGTATCCGTGCCGAGGGAAACCGGGTACCTGTTCTCTTTCTGACTGCCCGGGACGGCGTAGACGACAGAGTCAAAGGCCTGGACTGCGGAGCCGATGATTATCTTGTAAAGCCCTTCGCTTTCGAGGAGCTGCTGGCCCGTATCCGGGTTATGCTGCGGCGCACTGCTGAAAGCAGCTATCCCGCCGATAAGCTGACTCTGGCGGATCTGACAGTCGATCTGAAAAGCCACCAGGTTCAGCGCGACGGTCAGCTTATCGAACTCTCCGGCAAGGAATATGCCATGCTGGAGTACCTTATGCGTAATCAGGGGCATGTGCTTTCACGGGAACAGATAGAGCAGCATGTCTGGAGTTTTGATTACGAGGGCGGTTCCAACATGGTAGACGTCTATATCCGTTACCTGCGTCGGAAGATCGATGAGGATTTTGATCAGAAACTGATTCACACAGTCCGGGGGGCCGGATATGTTATGAGAATTTAACAGAGGATTTTATCTATGAAACAGAAAAGCAACGGAAACCTTTCCCGAAAATCCCGAAAAGAACTGTCCATCAAGCAGAAGGTTACTCTGTGGTATGCCTGTATGCTGGTTCTGATTGTCCTGCTTCTTTTTGGCTTCATCTTTGCGATTTCCCGAAATATTCTTCAGCGCCAGTCTGATTCCCGTCTGGAAGAGATTGTACTGGAATTTGCAGACGATATTGATTTTGAACAAAACTCGTATGAACTGGATGACGATATCCGTTTCTATGAAAACGGCGTCATTTTCAGTCTGTACGACGAACAGGGGCGGCTGACTGCAGGCAGTGTACCCACTGATTTTCCTGCAGATACCATTCTGAAAGCCTATTCCTTTCAGACCATTTCCTCTTCCGGAAACACCTGGTCTGTCTATGATGCAGCTCTTCCATATGGAGACGGGCAGATTTTATGGATACGCGGTATCCTTCAGTCAGAAACCCTGTTTTCTGTGGAACGCACCATGTTCCTCGTCCTTCTCATTGCCTGCCCTCTGCTGATTGCTGTGGCTCTTCTTGTGGGATACTCCATCACAAGACGGGCTTTTCTTCCCATCAGCGAAATCTGCCGCACTGCCGAAACCATCGGAGCAGGCGGCGATCTGTCCGCACGCATTTCCACCGAGCGGACACAGGGAGAGCTTCGGCAGATGGCTGATACCTTCAACGAAATGTTTCAGCGTCTGGAAACTTCGTTTGAACATGAGAGACAGTTTACTTCGGATGCTTCCCATGAACTGCGGACTCCCATCGCTGTCATTACCTCACAGGCTGAATATGCGCTTCTGCCGGATGCCACTGCTGAAGAGCAGCGAGAGGGGCTGGAAGTGATCCTGGAACAGGCCAGGAAAATGTCCTCTCTTATCTCCCGCCTTCTCTTACTGGCGCGGGCTGACAACGGAACACAGCAGCTCTCCATGGCTCCTCTGAATCTGAGTTATACAGCGGCGGAAGCGGCTGAGCAGTGCCGTGAAACGGCACTCCGGCATCATATTACCCTTTCCTGCGAAATCACCCCGGATATCATAGCAGAAGGCGATCAGGACAGTCTTACCCGTGTCTTTCTGAATCTTCTGGAAAATGCCATTCAGTATGGGCGTCCGGATGGATTTGTAAAACTTTTTCTTGAAGTACAGGATGACTTCGCTGTATGCAGCATCTGTGATAATGGGATTGGCATCGCTCCCGAAGATCTTTCCCGTATCTGGCTTCGTTTCTATCGCGCAGATCCTTCCCGTAATCCGGGAGGAAGTAATACAGGGCTCGGTCTTTCTCTGGTCAAGTGGATTGTGGAAGCTCACCATGGTTCTGTCAGCGTCAGCAGTGTTCCGGGCGAAGGAAGCAGGTTTACTTTCCGAATTCCTCTCCGCCAGCCTTCCTGAATCAAAAGACCGCACAGAATACGGAATCAGATACCGTATCCTGTGCGGTTTTATATTTTGCGTCTGCATTTTCTTCTCAGCAGCAACGACAGAACATACAGAACAGCTGCGCCAGGCAGAAGCTGCGGCAGAATCTGTCCAACCCCTCTGCTTCCCGCTGAAAATCCCTTCCATTCTGATTATAGGCACTTTCTGCGCGCCTGAAGCTTTGCAGAGTCCTTTGATACAGCACATTGCCAGGTTCAAGCTGAATTGCATTCTGAATTCGCGCGACTGCCAGCATCTGGTTATTCAGTCCGTAGTTTGCCAGTGAACTCAGATAATACCATCTTGCATTTCTCTGAGCTCCAGGAATGCCGTTCAGGGTAGAATCTGCATATTGATAGCGTCCCATATTAATAAAATCAATGGCCTGCCTGATATCCTGACTGTCTTCTGCCATCGCGCGCGGCTGCTCCGGTCCCATATGCATTCCCCAGAAGCCGCCGAAGAAATCTTCGAAACTTCCGAAACCGCCAAAAGGATCCTGTCCATAGGTCCCGTTTCCATATGTTCCATTTCCATAGGATCCATTCTGGCCATAGTTTCCATAGGCGCTCTGCTGTCTTCTGTATTTCTCGGGATTATTCAGCATATCATATGCCTCATTAATCTCGTTCATTTTTTCAGCTGCGCGCGGATCATCGGGATGCAGATCCGGATGATATTCTTTTGCCTTTTTTCTGTACGCTTTTTTTATTTCTTCCTTTGTAGCGTCCCTGGATATGCCAAGAACTCTGTAGGGATCGTCAATCATGATCCTTCTCCTTCCCACGCAGCTTTGCATAATACTGCTGCCATACTCCCCCATACAGAATATTCCGCAGCAGGTGTGCATCCTGCACCAGCGGAAGTCTCTCAAATACCTCCATTGCATTCCCGAGCGGAAGACTCAGGGACGCCTCCATCTCCTCCGGCTTCTTCCCCATTCGAAACAGAGGATTATAATTACGGTTGCGGATGTCTTTTTTATAATCCAGGGTGGCATCCATCAGATAAATAAAACGCCCCAGTTCATATCCAAATGTCCGGAGACTGTTGCTCCAGAAGTCTTCCTGAACCACAAACATCTCTGACAACATTCTTCCGGAGCAGTTGATAGCCTGATCCGGATGGGCGTCTCTGTCCCGTTCTATTAAATCCAGCTCCTGAATACTGGAAGCGACAGCCTGGCACTGCCTCGGATACTTCTTCTCTACTTCCCTGTAAGCATCCCGTATTTTATCCGCATACCAGCGTTTGCTGCTCTTCTTTTCATCTTTCCAGTCATCCATCGCTTTAAAATAAGCCAGAACGACCGTCATATCTGCCGCATAATCCGTAAATCTGTTCTGCACACTCATACGGACCTTCAGCGGATGAACGCTGCAGCGGAAACTTTCCACCGTTTCTTCAGGCTCATACAAAGAAGAAAGAAAGAGAATTGCAAATGTCATGTCATAGCTCAGACTCAGACGTTCCATTTCTCCATGTCTCAATTTCAAATTTCTGCAAAGACCGCAGTATATGCTCTGATAACGTTCCAGCTCTGCTTTGGAGAGCCTGGCACGATTACACTCGATATATCCAAACATTCGCTCACTCCTTTGGTGCTGCTCCAGACGATAGTTCTGCGAATTTATCATGCTGTTCTTTTGAGATCTTAGCACGTACAGGGGTAAAGTCAATCCTTTTCACAATTCTTTTATATATTTTCCGGTTTTTTCATAAAAATATCTGCGGCTTTCTCTCCGGCTCACAGAGAGAAAGCCTTTTACATTTTTGGTGATTTTATCACAGATACAGAAGCCGGTTCAGGATATACTGATTTCATAAAGCATTGCATTTACAGACAGACTTTTGGAGGTACTTAAATGAAACAGCTATTACCCCTTCTTTTTTCACTTTTACTTCTTCCCGGCTGCGGCGGAAACAGTTCAGACGGTTCCTATCAGCAGATTACCCAGGAAAAAGCCAAAGAGATGATGGATTCCCAGGATGTGATCATTCCGGATGTGCGGGAGCAGGATGAATACGACAGCGGACACATTCCAGGTGCCCTTCTGCTTCCGGTAGGCTCTATTGACGAAAATACAGCTGCAGATGTTATTCCCGAAAAAGATTCTGTGGTTCTGGTATACTGCCGCAGCGGCAATCGCAGCAGAACTGCTTCCTCCAGGCTGGCAAAGCTTGGATATACCAATATCTGTGAATTTGGCGGAATAAATACCTGGCCTTATGAAACTGAATCATAAATCCGGCAGTCTCTGCCATTTTCTTGCTCAGACAAAAACAGGAGAGAACAGTATTTCATCTGTTCCCTCCTGTTTTGTATTCCTTTTTCCGCAGGCTGCAGTTGAAATTCTTTTCCATCGGCATGCGGATTTATTTTATTATACCTCTACAGATTCTTCGCTCTCTGCTGCTTCTTCTGTTTCCGGAATCTCAGCGCCGGCATCATCCAGCTCTTCGTTCAGATCCAGCTCCACATCATCCAGATCCTCTTCCAGATTCAGCTCTGTGAAATCCGTTGTCTCTGTATTAAGACGTACACTCTGATAGCGTTTCATACCGGTTCCGGCCGGAATCAGCTTACCGATAATAACGTTCTCCTTCAGACCGATCAGCGGGTCAACCTTACCCTTAATAGCAGCTTCAGTCAGTACCTTTGTGGTCTCCTGGAAGGATGCGGCGGAAAGGAAGGAGTTCGTTGCCAGAGATGCTTTGGTAATACCAAGCATTACCTGCTTTCCTTCTGCCGGACGCTTGCCTTCAGCCTCCAGCTGCTCATTCATTTCCTCAAAGTCAAGAGCATCAACCAGAGTTCCCGGAAGCACATCACTGTCTCCGTTGTCCTCGATGCGGACTTTCTTCAGCATCTGATGTACAATCATCTCGATATGCTTATCGTTGATTTCTACACCCTGCAGACGGTATACACGCTGTACCTCACGGATCATGTAGTCCTGAACAGCACGGATACCTTTGATTTTCAGGATATCATGCGGATTTACGCTTCCTTCAGTCAGCTCATCTCCGGCTTCCAGTACCTGACCATCCTGCACCTTAATGCGGGAACCATAGGGGATCAGATAAGTCTTGGAGTCGCCGTCTGCACCCGTTACCTGAATCTCACGTTTCTTCTTTGTATCCAGAATTGTAACTGTTCCGGCAATCTCAGTGATGATTGCAAGTCCCTTCGGCTTTCTGGCCTCGAAAAGCTCTTCGACACGGGGAAGACCCTGTGTGATATCGCCGCCGGCCACACCACCGGTATGGAAGGTTCTCATGGTCAGCTGAGTACCCGGCTCTCCGATGGACTGCGCAGCAATGATTCCGACAGACTCTCCTACCTGTACGGCCTCTCCGGTCGCCATGTTCGCTCCGTAACACTTCGCGCAGACACCGATATGAGACTTACAGGTCAGGATGGTACGAATCTTCACCTTGTCATAAGGCTGGCCATCCTCAGTCACACCATATTTCACGATGGCTTCTGCACGCTTCGGCGTAATCATATGATTTGCCTTAACGATGATATTGCCATCCTTATCCTTAATGGTCTCGCAGGAGAAACGTCCTGTAATACGCTCCTGCAGGCTTTCAATCTCTTCCTTGCCATCCATGAAGGCTTTGACTACCATACCCGGAATCTCATTTCTGCCTTCACAGCAGTCCACTTCACGGACAATCAGTTCCTGAGATACGTCTACCAGACGTCTTGTCAGGTAACCGGAGTCTGCAGTACGCAGAGCCGTATCGGACAGACCCTTACGAGCTCCATGCGCAGACATGAAGTATTCCAGTACGTCCAGACCTTCACGGAAATTGGACTTGATAGGCAGCTCGATGGTGTGTCCCGTTGTATCGGCCATCAGACCACGCATACCGGCAAGCTGCTTAATCTGCTTGTCAGAACCACGGGCTCCGGAGTCCGCCATCATATAAATATTGTTGTAACGATCCAGACCGTCCAGAAGCGCTTTCGTCAGCACTGCGTCTGTTTCTTTCCAGGTCTCTACAACTTCTTTGTAACGCTCTTCCTCGGTAATCAGACCACGCTTGTAGTTACGTGTGATCTTGTCTACCGTATCCTGTGCCTTCTGAATCAGCTCCGGTTTCTCCGGCGGCACTGTCATGTCGGAAATGGATACCGTCATGGCTGCACGTGTAGAGTACTTGTAACCCATTGCCTTGATATCATCCAGCACTTCTGCTGTTCTGGTAGCTCCATGAGTATTGATAACTTTCTCCAGAATCTGCTTCAGACCCTTCTTACCTACATGGAAGTCTACCTCCAGTTTCAGCTCATTGCCCGGAATTGTACGATCCACAAAGCCCAGATCCTGCGGCAGAATTTCGTTAAAGATAAAACGGCCCATCGTAGACTCGATAAAGTCGGAAATCTCTGTTCCGTCCGCCAGCTTCTTGGTTACGCGCACTTTGATGCGGGTTTGCAGCTTGATAATTCCATTCTCATAAGCCAGAATTGCTTCGTTTACATTCTTGAAGACTTTACCTTCTCCGATGCTTCCCGGACGCTCCTGGGTCAGATAGTAGATACCCAGAACCATATCCTGAGACGGTACGGCCACAGGGCCTCCGTCGGAAGGTTTCAGCAGGTTATTCGGAGAAAGCAGAAGGAAACGGCACTCCGCCTGAGCTTCTACAGACAGGGGCAGATGCACAGCCATCTGGTCTCCATCGAAGTCTGCGTTGAACGCTGTACAAACCAGCGGATGCAGTTTGATCGCTTTACCCTCTACCAGAATCGGCTCAAACGCCTGGATACCCAGACGATGCAGGGTAGGAGCACGGTTCAGCATAACCGGGTGCTCTTTGATTACATCCTCAAGTACATCCCAGACTTCCGGCTGTACCTGACGCTCTACCATCTTCTTTGCACTCTTAATATTATGAGCAGTACCGTTCTGCACCAGTTCCTTCATTACAAAAGGCTTGAACAGCTCGATTGCCATTTCTTTAGGCAGACCGCACTGGTAAATCTTCAGTTCCGGTCCTACTACGATAACGGAACGTCCGGAATAGTCCACACGCTTACCCAGCAGGTTCTGACGGAAACGTCCGGACTTACCTTTCAGCATGTCAGACAGAGACTTCAGAGCACGGTTTCCGGGTCCTGTTACAGGACGTCCACGGCGTCCGTTGTCAATCAGGGCGTCTACTGCTTCCTGAAGCATACGCTTCTCGTTGCGGACAATAATGTCCGGAGCGCCCAGCTCCAGCAGTCTCTTCAGACGATTATTACGGTTGATAATTCTTCTGTACAAATCATTCAGGTCAGAGGTCGCAAAACGTCCTCCGTCCAGCTGTACCATCGGTCGAAGATCGGGCGGAATAACCGGAATTGCATCCATGATCATCCACTCCGGTTTATTTCCGGAACCTCTGAAAGCTTCTACAACTTCCAGACGTTTGATGATACGCGCACGCTTCTGTCCGCTTGCGTCCTGAAGACCGGCCTTCAGCTCGACAGATTCTCTTTCCAGATCAATCGCCTGCAGAAGCTCCTTAATGGATTCTGCTCCCATGCCTACACGGAAACGGTTTCCATACTTCTCACGCATATCCTGGTATTCTTTCTCAGTCAGCACCTGCTTATACTGAAGCTCGGTATCTCCGGCATCCAGTACAATATAAGATGCAAAATAAAGTACTTTCTCCAGCGTCCGGGGAGACAGATCCAGAATCAGTCCCATACGGCTGGGAATTCCCTTAAAATACCAGATATGGGATACAGGAGCAGCCAGCTCGATATGGCCCATACGCTCACGGCGCACGCTGGATTTCGTAACCTCTACACCACAGCGGTCACAAACCACACCTTTGTACCGAATCTTTTTATATTTTCCACAGTGACATTCCCAGTCCTTACTGGGTCCGAAGATTCTCTCACAGAACAGACCGTCTTTTTCCGGTTTCAGAGTTCTGTAATTAATGGTCTCCGGTTTCTTTACCTCGCCTCTGGACCACTCCCGAATCTTCTCCGGAGATGCGAGCCCAATGCGGATCGCATCAAAGGTCATCGGCTGATATACCGCCTGATTCGTTGTTTCTGGCATGAATGGCACTCCCTTCTCTACTCTATATTTACACGAACTCTCCGCGCCGCGCGGTACCTCGCGCGGCGTGAGTGTGAAACAAAACTATTCCTCATAGTCCTCTTCAAAATCCAGGAATTCCTCTTCATCAGAATCTTCCTGTACGTCCACCAGTTCTTCGCCCTCAAACTCCTGCTTGCTGAAGCCATATTCTCCGAAGGATTCCTCTTCCTTATTGTACTTTCTGTCACCTTCGATGATAGAGCGCAGATCCACTTCGCCGTAATCACTGGTCTCCATAATTTCGACCTCTGTATTGTCCTCTCTCAGGACACGTACATCCAGACCCAGGGACTGGAGCTCTTTGAGGAGTACCTTAAAGGACTCAGGAATTCCCGGTTCAGGAATATTGTCTCCCTTGATGATGGCTTCATAGGTCTTCACACGGCCGATTACATCATCAGACTTCACAGTCATGATTTCCTGCAGTGTGTAGGAAGCGCCATAGGCCTCCAGAGCCCACACCTCCATCTCTCCGAAACGCTGACCGCCGAACTGAGCTTTTCCGCCCAGAGGCTGCTGGGTAACCAGAGAGTACGGGCCGGTAGAACGGGCATGAATCTTATCGTCTACCAGGTGATGCAGCTTCAGATAATGCATGTGTCCAATGGTAACGGCGCCATCAAAGAATTCTCCTGTACGTCCGTCACGCAGGCGAACCTTTCCGTCTCTGGAGATGGGAACGCCTTTCCAGAGTTTCCGGTGATCTCTGTTCTTGGACAGATATTCCAGAACTTCCGGAAGAAGTTCTTCTTTGTGTTTGCTCTCAAAGGTTTCTCCGGACCAGGGCTGACCGCAGGCATTGGTATCTATGCCTTCTGCCTTCCACTGTGCAGCCTCTTCCTCATCAAAAGGCAGGTTTGCATAGTCATTGGCCAGATCAAGAGTATCCATAATATCGTTCTCGTTTGCTCCGTCGAAGACCGGCGTAGCTACGTTGAAACCAAGTGCTTTGGCTGCCAGACTCAGATGAATCTCCAATACCTGTCCGATATTCATACGCGACGGCACACCCAGAGGATTCAGTACGATATCCAGCGGTCGTCCGTTGGGCAGGAACGGCATATCCTCTACCGGAAGCACACGGGAAACAACACCCTTGTTTCCGTGACGTCCTGCCATCTTGTCGCCTACGGAAATCTTACGTTTCTGTGCGATATAAATGCGCACAGCCTGATTTACGCCAGGTGAAAGCTCATCGCCATTCTCTCTTGTAAATACTTTGGCATCCACTACGATACCATATTCTCCATGCGGTACCTTCAGAGAAGTGTCACGCACCTCTCTTGCCTTCTCACCGAAAATCGCCCGGAGAAGTCTCTCTTCTGCAGTCAGTTCTGTCTCACCCTTCGGGGTAACTTTGCCGACCAGAATATCTCCTGCACGAACCTCTGCGCCGATGCGGATGATTCCCCGCTCGTCCAGATCCTTCAGTGCGTCATCTCCCACGCCGGGAACATCTCTTGTGATCTCTTCCGGTCCCAGCTTGGTATCGCGGGCTTCTGCCTCATATTCCTCAATATGCACAGAGGTATATACATCCTCCTGCACAAGGCGCTCGCTTAACAGAACAGCGTCCTCGTAATTATATCCTTCCCAGGTCATAAATCCGATAAGCGGATTCTTTCCAAGAGCAATCTCTCCGCCGGAGGTGGAAGGACCGTCTGCGATAACCTCACCGGCCTTTACCTTGTCTCCCTTGAAGACAATCGGTCTCTGGTTATAGCAGTTGCTCTGGTTGCTTCGTGAGAACTTGGTCAGGTGATATACATCCTTGGTACCGTCTGCACATTTAATAACAATCTCATTGGAAACGGAACGCTCTACCACACCGTCATGCTTTGCTACCACGCAGACACCGGAGTCGACTGCCGTCTTGGTTTCCATTCCTGTTCCTACTACAGGTGCCTCTGTGGTCAGAAGCGGCACGGCCTGACGCTGCATGTTTGATCCCATCAGCGCACGGTTCGCGTCGTCGTTCTCCAGGAAAGGAATCAGAGCCGTAGCTACGGAGAATACCATCTTCGGAGAAACGTCCATGTAATCAAACATAGAACGCTCGTACTCCTGCGTCTCCTCACGGTAACGTCCGGAAACGTTCTTATGGATAAAGTGTCCCTCTGCATCCAGAGGCTCATTCGCCTGTGCTACATGATAATTATCCTCTTCATCCGCCGTCATATAGACTACTTCATCTGTAACACGCGGATTCTTCGGATCTGTCTTGTCAATCTTGCGGTACGGTGTCTCTACAAAACCATACTCATTGATTCTTGCATAAGTTGCAAGAGAGTTGATAAGACCGATGTTCGGTCCCTCAGGCGTCTCGATAGGACACATTCTTCCGTAATGGGAATAATGTACGTCTCGTACCTCGAATCCTGCACGGTCTCTTGACAGACCGCCCGGTCCCAGCGCTGACAGACGACGCTTGTGAGTCAGCTCGCCCAGCGGGTTGTTCTGATCCATGAACTGGGACAGCTGGGAAGAACCGAAGAATTCTTTCACAGCGGCTGTCACCGGCTTAATATTAATCAGAGACTGCGGGGTAATATTATCCTGATCCTGCGTAGTCATACGCTCGCGGACCGTACGTTCCATTCTGGAAAGACCGATACGGTACTGGTTCTGCAGCAGTTCGCCTACAGCACGGATTCGACGGTTGCCCAGATGGTCGATATCGTCATCATTTCCGATACCATACTCCAGATGGATATTATAGTTAATGGAAGCAATAATGTCTTCCTTGGTAATATGCTTCGGAATCAGCTCGTGAACATCACGCTTCACAGCTTCCTTGATTTCCTCCGGATCGGAGGTTTCTTCCAGTATTTTTTTCAGTGCCGGATAATATACTAACTCCGTAATACCCAATTCCTTGGGATCTGCATCCAGATAGTGGCGCAGATCTACCATCATACTGGAAATAACACGCACTGCGCGTTCTTCACTCTGAATCATTACAAAAGGAACAGCCGCATTCTGAATCTCATCTGCCAGCTCGCGGGTTACCTGTGTACCTGCTTCTGCAATGATCTCGCCAGTCTGCGTATCCACAACATCCTCAGCCAGGATATGACCAGTGATACGGTTGCGCAGCATCAGCTTTTTATTAAATTTATAACGTCCTACCTTGGCCAGATCATATCTTCTCGGATCGAAGAACATGCTCATAATCAGGCTTTCAGCGCTTTCTACCGCCAGCGGCTCACCCGGACGAATCTTCTTGTAAAGCTCGAGCAGACCTTCCTGATAATTCTCAGCCGTATCCTTGCTCAATGTAGCCAGGATCTTCGGCTCCTCTCCAAACAGATCAATAATCTCCGGATTCGTACCGTAACCCAGTGCACGCACCAGTACAGTTACCGGAACCTTTCTTGTCCGGTCTACGCGAACATAGAAAATATCGTTGGAATCTGTCTCATACTCCAGCCACGCTCCACGGTTCGGAATTACGGTGCTGGAATACAGACCCTTTCCTACTTTATCATGTGCAATCGCATAATAAATTCCGGGGGAACGAACAAGCTGGCTGACGATAACACGTTCTGCGCCATTGATCACAAACGTACCTGTCTCTGTCATCAGCGGCAGGTCACCCATGAAAATCTCATGTTCATTAATTTCATCTGTTTCTTTATTATAAAGACGTACCTTGACTTTCAGAGGAGCTGCATAGGTCGCATCTCTCTCCTTACATTCCTCAATGGTGTACTTGATATCGCCCTCACCGGTGCAGAGCGTGAAGTCCACAAATTCCAGACTCAGATGGCCGCTGTAATCGGCAATCGGAGAGATATCGTCGAGCACTTCACGAAGTCCTTCTTTCAGGAACCAGTTATAGGAATCCTTCTGAACTTCAATCAGGTTCGGCATCTCCAGAACTTCTTTCTGTCTGGAATAGCTCATTCGGTAGCCCTTTCCGGTGTCAACCGGACGTATTCTGTTCTTTTCCATTGACGTTCACCCCTTATTTAATATGGAAGTCAGCTGCTGTTTCGTCATTTTTAACAAAATTAAAATGAATTTAGAGCCTAGCTCACCACAATAATGCATCCTACATGATAACACACAGCTTTTTTTATGTCAAGCATTATTTGGAATTTTTATCATTTCATAAAAAAAGAGCCATCGCTCGCAGATGGCTCTCCATCTGTCCCGCAATGGCTCTTAGATTTCCTGATTTGAAATAAAGCTTATTTCAGGGTTACGCTTGCTCCCTGCTCCTCAAGCTTAGCCTTCAGCTCGTCAGCCTCAGCCTTGGAAACGCCCTCTTTCAGTACCTTCGGAGCGCTGTCTACCAGGTCCTTAGCTTCCTTCAGGCCCAGACCGGTTACTTCACGAACAACCTTGATAACCTTAACCTTGGAATCTCCAGCGGAGGTCAGCTCTACGTCGAAGGAATCCTTCTCCTCAGCTGCTGCTGCATCACCAGCACCTGCTGCTGCTACAACTACGCCTGCTGCTGCAGATACGCCAAACTCTTCCTCACAAGCCTTTACCAGCTCGTTCAGCTCTAATACGGATAACTCTTTAATCGCTTCAATAAACTCAGCGGTTGTTAACTTTGCCATTTTATTTTCCTCCTGATTTTTTCATTTTTATTTCAGTATTTTTCGGAACCGAGAGGGAATTACGCCTCTGCTGCTCCATTCTTGCTCTCTGCGATCTGATTCAGAACACGTGCAAGATTTGCAATCGGGGACTGAATGCTTCCAAGCAG
>CALWGE010000065.1 GCA_944378225.1 uncultured Merdimonas sp. | reverse complement strand
ATTCTGGCGGCAGGTGGTTCTCCCGCTATGGCGCAGGATCCCGGCGAAGTGGAAGAGGCTGTGAAAAACGCCCAGGCTCTGGTCTGCAATATGGGGGCAATCGGATATGCAGAAAGTATGGTTCTGGCTGGAAAACAGGCCAATTTTCTCGGCAAGCCGGTGGTTCTTGATCCGGTGGGGGTAGGCGGAACCACACTCAGACAGAATACGGGACAACGTCTTCTGGATCAGGTTCATTTTTCGGTTATCAGAGGGAATGCTTCGGAAATCCGTTATTTGGCAGGGGAGAAAACCAGAGGGAGCGGTGTGGATGTAAGCATTACAGATACTGTTACAGAAGAAAATCTGTCTCTGGCAGCAGAAATGGCCCGTGGTCTGGCAAAGAGAACCGGAAGTGTTGTGGCTGTTTCAGGGAAAATTGATCTGGTTACAGACGGGATGCGGACAGTGGTTTTCCGAAACGGATGTTCCACTATGGCCAGAATTACCGGAAGCGGCTGCATGCTGACCGCCCTTACAGGAGCGTTCTGCGGGGCGGTTCCGGAAGACTATTTTACAGCAGCCTGCGCAGCCGTGGCAGTTATGGGTGTCTGCGGAGAACTGGCAGAAAAACGTCGTCTGGAAACCAAAGCGGGAAATGCCAGTTTTCGGATTTATCTGATTGATGCAGTATACAATTTGACAGAACAACAATTTGAGGAGGCAATTCACTATGAAATACTCTGAGGAAGAAATCAGAAAAGCCATGCTTCTCTATGCAGTGACGGATCGAACCTGGCTGAAAGAGGGAGAGAGCCTGACAGACGTATGCAGGAGCGTTCTGGAGCATGGGGCGACCTTTTTACAGATCCGCGAGAAAGATCTGGATGAAAAAAGCTTTGAGCAGGAGGCAGAAGAACTGAAGAAACTGTGCGCAGCCTTACATATTCCTTTTGTTGTGAATGACAGCGTAGAGATTGCCCTGGATATTGACGCAGATGGTGTTCATGTGGGGCAGTCGGATATAAAGGGTCGGGACATCCGGGCACTTATAGGGCCGGATAAAATTCTTGGCATATCGGCAGGAACTGTAGAGGAGGCTCAGGCTGCAGAAACTGCAGGAGCGGATTACATTGGGGTAGGAGCCGTTTTTGGAACCAGTACCAAAAAAGACGCCAGAAATCTGTCTGTGGAAAAGCTTAGAAGCATATGCAGTGCCGTGAAGATTCCTGTAGTGGCCATTGGGGGGATTGGAAAGGAAAATATCCGGGAACTGAAAGGGAGCGGTATAGACGGCGTAGCTGTGGTTTCAGCCATTTTTAAAGCAGAGGAGCCGGGGAAAGCTGCAGAGGAACTGCTGGCTTTGTCGCGGGAAGTCGTGAGTCATGAATAAATCTTTTGCAATCTTTGACATGGACGGAACTCTGGTGGATTCCATGAGATTCTGGAAAACACTGGGATTGGAATATCTGGGAAGCAGGGGGATAGAAAATGTCCCCCGGGAAATCATGGAACGCATTAAGCCCATGACAATGACAGAGTCGGCGTCTCTATTTATAGAGACATTTGCATTGCCCGGTACGCCGGAGCAGGCGGCAGTACAGATGAATGCGATGATGGAGCGTCATTACCGGGAAGATATTCCGGCGAAAGAAGGAGTGGCGGCTTATCTTGAAAAGATGAAAAAAAGAGGCGTGCGTATGTGCGTGGCTTCAGCCACTGCCGCAGAGCTTCAGAAGGCCTGTCTGAAACGGCTGGGAATTCTGGAGTATTTTGAGTTTATTATTTCCTGTGAAGAAGTGGGTGCTGGAAAAAGCAGACCTGATGTATATCTGGCAGCGGCAGAAAGACTGGGAGCTGAGCCAGAGGATACGGCTGTGTATGAAGATGCCGTCTACGCGGTGCGAACGGCAAAGAATGCAGGTTTTTATGTTGTGGGCGTTTATGATGAAAGTGCCCGGGAATGCTGGGAAGAGATTAGAACACTGTCAGACGAAACGCTGCAGGACTGGCAGGGGACAGAGAAAAAGAGAGACGGAAGAGACAGCCGGAAACAGATAGAATCAGAGAAGGAACAGGGGGAGTCCATATGAGTGCAAGTATAGCAATTCAGATTCTGCCTCAGGCAGGCAGCGATGAAGAAGTGTGCAGGATTGTAGATGAGGTAATTGCATATTTAGCGTCGACAGGTCTGCGCTATGAGGTAGGACCTTTTGAAACGACTGTAGAGGGTGAAAGCATTGATGAACTGCTGGAAGTGGCAAAGGAATGTCAGCACGTGGCGGCCAGGGCCGGAGCAGAAAAGGTATCATCCTATATTAAGACTGTGTACAGACCGGAAGGAAAGGTTTTGACCATCGATCAGAAAATCGGGAAATACAGATGATTTAATGCGCTGAAAAGGAGAACAGAAGTATGAGAACAGCATTATCAATCGCCGGAAGTGATTCGAGCGGAGGCGCCGGCATTCAGGCAGATCTGAAAACAATGACTATGAACGGCGTTTTTGCCATGAGTGCCATTACAGCGCTGACGGCACAGAATACCATCGGGGTTGCGGCAATTTTCGAGGTTACTCCCGAATTTCTGGGGCAGCAGATAGATGCGGTATTTACAGATATACGGCCGGATGCAGTAAAAATCGGAATGGTATCTTCAGGTCCGCTGATCAGGAAAATAGCGGAACGGCTGCAGTTTTATCAGGCAGAAAATATTGTTCTTGATCCGGTAATGGTGGCCACAAGCGGTTCCAGGCTGATTGAGAAAGACGGCGTGGAGACATTGAAAAAGGATTTGATTCCCCTGGCCTCTCTGGTAACACCGAATATTCCGGAAGCTGAGATTCTTGCTGATATGAAAATTGCAGGAAAAGAGGATATGGCTGCTGCTGCCGAAAAGATTGGAAATACCTTTGGCTGTGCCGTATTGGTAAAGGGAGGTCATGACATTAACGATGCGGATGATCTTCTGTATGACTGCGGAAAAACCCGCTGGTTCCATGGAAAACGTATCGCGAACCCGAATACACATGGAACAGGCTGTACTCTTTCCAGTGCCATTGCCGCAAATCTGGCTAAAGGTTTTTCGATTGAAATGTCTGTGGAGAGGGCCAAAGCCTATATTTCCGGAGCGCTTGCTGCGATGCTTGATCTGGGAAAAGGACGTGGACCCATGAATCATGCTTTTGATCTGCGGGGCGAATATGCAAAGGAATCACAAGACGTATGAGAGAGTCCGGAAGGGATGAGGATCTTTAAGACTTTCTATAGAAAGAACGTTGTAAAAAGACAGGTGTACGCATGGAAAAAACAAAGAAAAAAAGCGGCTCATAAGCTGCTTTTTTTCTGCGGAAATACGAAAGAACCATATTGACAAGCTCTATCCTTTTCGTTAAGATAGGGTATTAATAACAGGATGATTTTGTATTTGACGAGAGAGGAGAGAATGAAATGGGTAAGATTATTGGCGAAGGCATTACATTTGACGACGTTCTTCTGGTACCGGCTTATTCTGAGGTGATTCCGAATCAGGTGGATCTGTCTACGATGCTTACAAAGACTATCCGTCTGAACATTCCGATGATGAGTGCCAGCATGGATACCGTTACAGAGCATCGCATGGCTATTGCTATGGCGAGACAGGGAGGTATCGGCATTATCCACAAAAACATGTCTATCGAGGCGCAGGCTGACGAGGTGGACAAGGTAAAGCGTTCAGAGAACGGAGTCATTACAGACCCGTTTTATTTGTCTCCGGAGCATACGCTGAGAGACGCGAACGATCTCATGGCGAAATTCCGCATTTCCGGTGTGCCGATTACAGAAGGCAGAAAACTGGTGGGTATTATCACCAACCGTGATCTGAAGTTTGAGACAGATTTCAATAAAAAGATTAAAGAATCCATGACTTCTGAGGGACTGATTACAGCAAAAGAGGGAATCACACTGGATGAAGCGAAGAAGATCCTGGCAAAGGCAAGAAAGGAAAAGCTGCCTATTGTAGATGACAACTTCAATCTGAAGGGTCTGATTACTATTAAGGATATTGAAAAACAGATTAAATATCCGAATTCTGCCAAGGATGCCAAGGGGCGCCTGCTCTGCGGAGCCGGTGTGGGTATTACCAGCAACGTGCTGGAGCGTGTGGAGGCTCTTGTAAATGCACATGTGGATGTCATTGTACTGGATTCTTCTCACGGACATTCCGCCAATGTAATTCGTTGTCTGAAAATGATCAAGGATGCTTATCCGGAACTTCCTCTGATTGCAGGAAATGTCGCTACGGGCGAAGGAACCAGAGCCCTGATTGAGGCAGGAGCAGATGCAGTTAAGGTAGGTATCGGACCGGGATCTATCTGTACTACCCGTGTGGTAACCGGTTTCGGCGTACCGCAGGTAACTGCAATTATGGACAGCTATGAAGTGGCAAAAGAATATGGAGTTCCGATTATTGCTGACGGAGGAATCAAGTATTCCGGTGACGTTACAAAGGCCATCGCTGCAGGAGCAAATG
Organism: uncultured Merdimonas sp.; assembly: GCA_944378225.1. Lineage (GTDB taxonomy): Bacteria > Bacillota > Clostridia > Lachnospirales > Lachnospiraceae > Laedolimicola. Next base: position 8,835 of record CALWGE010000065.1, on the reverse strand, counting down.
TCTGCATGATGGGAAGCCTGTTTGCCGGCTGTGACGAAGCTCCCGGAGAGTATGAGCTTTTCCAGGGAAGAAAATACAAGGTTTACCGTGGTATGGGTTCGATTGCAGCCATGGAGAACGGAAGCAAGGACAGATATTTCCAGGAAGATGCCAAGAAGCTGGTTCCGGAAGGAGTAGAAGGCCGCGTAGCTTACAAGGGAAGCGTAGAAGACACAGTATTCCAGCTTCTGGGAGGACTTCGTTCCGGTATGGGACTGTGTGGAGCGCCGACTATCGAAGACCTGAAAGAGAAGGCAAGATTTATTAAGATTACTGCAGCTTCTCTGAAAGAGAGTCATCCCCACGATATTCATATCACAAAGGAAGCTCCGAACTATACAGTAGAAGAGTAACAGATACAGAAAAAGTATGGACCGCCGCAGAGAAGTCTGCGGCGGTTTTCTGCGTATATTATTTTGTGTATATCAGGAAAAATAAAGAGAAGAAAAGCAGAAAATTCCCTATAAATTAATAAAAATTTAAGCTTTTTGTGTAGTAAAATGTAAGCATAATGCGTTATTATATACGTAACATTAAAACGGACAGGGAGGGGGTCCCGCCATGCTTCTGTATTTATCGATGCTGGACACACAGGAAGAAAAAGACAAATTTACAGAGATATACGAACAGTATCAGCATTTTTGCTGGTATGTGGCTAATCAGCTTCTTGGTGATGCCCATTTGGCCGAAGATGCAGTGCAGGATGCTTTTTTTGCTCTGGCCAGACATTTGGACAAGATAGAGGACGCAGAGAGTCCGAAAACCAGAAAATTTCTGATGACCATTGTAAAAAATAAAGCAGTGGATCTTCTGAGAAAGCAGCATGGAGAAGTTTCTGTGGAAGAACTGTCCTGTGAACCGGCAGATCAGGGACAGGATATTTTGAATACATATATTACAAAAGAGAATTACAACCATCTGATTTCCTGCATTCTGGAACTGGATGAAATGTACAGAGTGGTTTTTGAATATAAGTTTGTTCATCAGCTTCGGGATACAGAGATTGCAGAACTTCTGGATATCACCCCTAAACTGGTAAATGTACGCTATTTCCGTGCAAGAAAAAAGCTGCAGCAGATGCTGGAAAAGGAGGTGTCAGGCCGTGCGGGAAAATAAGAAAAATGAAAAAGGACGGAGCGGACACAAGGAGCAGAAAGAACTGCAGCAGAATGAACTGCTTGCAGACGCATTTAATGCCTGCATGGAGGAACAGATGAGCTTTATACCTTCAGAACGTGAAATTGCACGGATGCATGAGTTTTCTGAAGAATTCAAAACCTCCATGGAGCATTTGTGCCGCACAAACGGAAAACTGAAAAAACAGGAGACGTCGGCACACGAATTTGTGTTCCGATTCCATAACATCGCGGCATGCCTGTTTTTAATGCTGCTGATAGGAGGGATTTGTGTAGGAGGTTATCTGATTTCTGAGAATGGATTCCCGGGTTTCGGAGGCGGCAGTGCAGCGCAGTCCACAGGAACGGCAGAAGATAGGGCAGAGGCATCAGAAGAGATACCGGAGGAAACGGCAGGCGCATCGGTATCAGAGGAAGAGATGCAATTTGCCGGAGAAGCAGTTCAGCCGGCCCCGGAGCAGGAACTTCCATCCGGAACAGAAGAGGTAAGAACATTGGTATCCAGTCCTGTACTTGACAGGGAAGCCCAGGAGGTTAAGGTGACAATCGGAAATCTGGGGGAAGAAACACTGTCTTACAGCAAGGATATAGAGCTGCAGGTATGTATGGACGGTGTCTGGTATATCGTACCGAAAAAGGAGGAAGGTGCTGAAGAAACAGAAGATATTCAGGAGGTGAAACTGGAAGCAGGAATGGCTCAGGATGAAGAAGTATGGCTGTCGGATTACTGGCTTGATTATGAAGCGGAAAAATACCGGACTGTCATCTGTGTGGACGGCATCTTTTTTGGATCTGAATTCCGGTTTGAAACCCTGGAAGAAGGACTGGAAGAGGCGCTGGAAATAAATTCTGATATATCGGAACAGTAAGGCGGATAAGGTGATTCCGGAGCGCGCTGCGCAGGCATATTCAGTACGGGGGGAGGAATGAAAATGAAAAGGAGATATGGGATTCTGGCGGCAGCAGGTCTTTTGGCAGCCGCTCTGCTGACTGCGGGATGTGGAGGTAAAGATTTTGCAGGGAATATGGCTGTAAGTGAGGATGGCATTGCAGTCGGAAATGGAACAACGAGTGATGCAGCTGCTTCTCAGGAAAGTCTGACAGAAGAAGCTGCAGCAGAAACGTCTGCAGGAAGCGAACAGATTGCGTCTTCCTCAGGAATTGACAGCGTAGAGATTACCGGACAGAAGCTGATTAAGACCGTTAACTTAGCCATGCAGACCAGAGACTTTGATGGCCTGCTTGAAAGTGTTCAGAAAAAAACGGAAGAATGCGGCGGTTATGTGGAAAATTCGGATATTTCCGGACTCAGCTATTATAACACAAATGGGTATCGGTATGCCTGGCTGACACTGCGCATTCCATCGGAGCGTCTGGACGAATTTGTTACTGTGGTAAGCGGATTGGGGAATGTAACCAGCAAAAATGAGTCAGTGCAGGATGTGACACTCCAGTATGTGGATGTGGAGAGTCATATACAGGCTCTGGAAACAGAGCAGACCCGGCTTCTGGAACTGATGGAGCAGGCGGAGAGTATGGAAGATATCATACAGATCGAAAGCCGTCTGTCAGAAATCCGGTATGAGCTGCAGTCTTACGAATCAAGACTGAGAACCTATGATAATCAGATAAATTACAGTACGGTTTATGTCAATATTGACGAAGTGGATCGGGAAACTGCAGTGGAAGAGAATCCGGGCTTTTTCGGAGAAATCCGTATACGTCTTTCGGACAGCTTCTATCATATCGGTCAGGGAATCCGCGGATTTGCCGTGTGGTTTTTCGGCTCTCTTCCCTATCTGATCATAGTTGCCGCTGTTCTTTGGATCATTGTACGTGTGTTTCAGAAAATCGCATGGAACAAGCCTTTCTTCCACAGAAAGAAAGGAAAAGATGCGGAAAAGATATCCGCAGCGCAGGGACAGGAAACGGGGAAGAAAGTTTCTGAAAAAAGAGAAGAAGAGGGACGCTGAGTGAGGCGGACCAGGGTCAAAGCAAGGTTTCCGGGGATAGCCGTAAAAGCGGCTGTCCCCGGAACTTTTTCCCGGGTGTTCTTGCCAAGCGGACATGACTTCTGCTATAATGAATTCATATTCATAATAGGGGAATATACGGCTAAACAGAGCGGAAAGGCAGGCACACTATGAAGAAACTGGATGAAGGTTTTCAGTATAGCGTTAAAAACGGAACGTATCATGGACTTGGAGTACAGAAGCTTGGAGATGACATTTGTTTTACAATTGCGGTGCCTGATCGAAAACGGTGCAGTCTTTTATTGTATGAGAGAGGCAGCAAAGAGGTAGCGGCCTCCATTCCTATGGGAAGTTCTTCCCGATATGGCGATCTGCGCTCGGTAATCATCGAGAAATTTCCGGCAGAGGAATACGATTATAACTATCTGATTGACGGAGAAGTAATCACAGATCCCTATGCGGACAGAATCTGTGGACGGGAGATTTGGGGAAAAGTGCCCAAGGACCAGGGAAGTCTGCGCGGCAGAGCAGTTTTTGAGGAATATGACTGGGAAGGTGACGCGCCGCTGGAACTTTCCTGGTCTGAGATTGTAATTTATGCTTCACATGTTCGCGGCTTTACAAAGCATACCTCTTCCGGAGTAAAAGCCAAAGGAACCTTTGCAGGGATTATGGAAAAGATTCCGTATCTGAAAGAACTTGGAATCAACCAGCTGGAGCTGATGCCCGTTTACGAATTTGCGGAGGCGGAGAGCTGGGATGAAAAACGTCCTCCGCTTCGGCTGCCGGGGAACGGACAGAAGGAGCTTCTGAATTACTGGGGTTATTCGGAGGCATATTATTTTGCGCCGAAGGCATCCTATGCAGCTACGGGAGATCCGGTACGTGAGTTTAAGGATCTGGTGCGTGAACTTCATAAAAACGGAATTGAGATTGTGCTGGAATTCCATTTTCAGAAGGGAACACGCACAGCCCTTGTACTGGATTGTATCCGGCACTGGGTTTTGGAATATCATATAGATGGAATTCACATAAACAGGAATCATGCCCCGGTAGAGGCCCTTGCTCAGGATCCTTTGCTGAGTCATACAAAAATTATGACAGAAAGTTTCCATCTGGATGATATCTATGAGGAAAGATATGTGCCGGATTTCAGAAATCTGGCAGAGTATAATGATGGGTTTATGCTGGATGTGCGCCGTTTTCTGAAAGGAGATGAAGGACAGCTGCTGCCCTTTACCTGGCGTTCCAGAAGAAATCCCGCAGAGCATGCGGTTATTAATTATATGGCGAACCATAATGGTTTTACGCTTATGGATGCAGTTTCTTATGACGAGAAACATAATGAGGCAAATGGGGAAGACAATCACGACGGAACAGATTTTAACTACAGCTGGAATTGCGGCGAGGAAGGAGCCAGCCGTAAAAAGAGAACACTGGCTCTCCGGGCCAGACAGCTCAGAAATGCTTTTGTGATGCTCCTGCTCAGCCAGGGGACACCGCTGCTGTACGGAGGAGACGAGAGAGGAAATTCTCAGTCCGGCAATAATAATGTTTACTGTCAGGATAATGAATTATCCTGGGTGAACTGGAAGACGGGGAAGAGCTTTGAGTTTCTCACAGATTATGTAAAGAAAATGATTGCTTTCCGAAAGAGCCATCCGGTATTTCATCAGAACAGAGAACTTCGCGTTATGGACTATCTGTCCTGCGGGCATCCCGATATTTCCTATCACGGGAAAAGAGCCTGGCTTGGAGATTTTGAGAATTACAGCAGAAGTGTGGGCGTCTTCTATGGCGGCGATTATATTGAAGCCAATTCGGGAGGAAAAGAGACAGACAGTTTCTTTTATGTAGCCTTTAATATGCACTGGATTCCTCATGAATTCGCATTGCCGGATCTGCCGGGAAAGGGAAGATGGAAGATTGCCATCGATACGGGACTGGAAGGTACAGCGGGAATCTATGAAAAGGGGAAAGAGCCGCTGCTCTCAGATCAGAGGACAGTTACAGTACCTGAGAGAACGATTCTGGTTCTGACGGGTGAACGAGGCAGAGAGAAAGAAAAAAAGCAGAGAATTGCTGAAAAGAAAGGGAAAGGACGTACTGCGGCAAAGCAGAAACAGCCTGAAATGACGGAAAAGAAAGACGGAACAGGGATGAAAGAATCATGAAAATCTGGAAACATTTTTGCACGATTACCCATCATAAAATTCTGGTTATGAAGCATTGCTTTCGCATCGGACTTTACTGGCAGGGGCTGACGCACGATCTGTCCAAGTATACGCCGGCAGAGTTTCTGCCGGGATGCCGGTATTATCAGGGATACAGAAGTCCGAATAATGCGGAGAGAGAAGAAAAGGGATATTCCTCTGCATGGCTGCATCATAAGGGCAGGAACAAGCATCATTATGAATACTGGATCGACTATGGCCTGGGACCGGTAAAGGGAATGACAGGCATGAAAATGCCCAACCGTTATGTGGCGGAGATGATGATGGACAGAATGGCGGCGTCCAAGATTTATGAGGGAAAGAACTATACACAGCATCAGCCCCTGGAGTATTACGAAAAGGGAAAAGCGTCATACATGATTCATGATGAGACAAGAGCCCTTCTGGAATATTTGCTTCACATGCTGGATGAGCAGGGAGAGGACGCAACGTTTTCCTATATTCGTCGGGAAATCGTCGGGAAAACAGAATACCCCAGACTGCCGGAATAAAATGCTGTGACAGAAAATGAAAATAAAAAGAGGGATCCGGTAATTGGTGCAGAATAAATATATAGAGAGGGAAAAGTAGTGTTTCGCATCTGCGGCGGACGGCAGGTACGGGAGGGAAAGCCATGACGATTCGGGAACGTACGGAACAGTGGGAAAGCGAATACTTAAGCCCTTATGCGGCGTTGAGCAGAGATTCCAGAGGAAGAGATGTGTATGAGCCTCCCTGCGATATTCGTCCTGTATACCAGAGAGATCGGGACAGGATTCTGCACTGCAAGTCATTTCGAAGACTGAAACACAAGACGCAGGTGTTTCTCACACCGAGAGGTGATCATTACCGGACAAGGCTGACACATACACTGGAGGTTTCTCAGAACGCCCGGACGATTGCAAAGGCACTGCGGCTGAATGAAGATTTGACGGAGGCAATCGCGCTGGGACATGACCTGGGGCATACGCCTTTTGGACATGCAGGTGAGCGCGCGCTTGACAGACTTTGCAGCCGGGGATTTGCCCATTACAAACAGAGTGTAAGAGTAGTGGAAAAGCTGGAAAAAGGCGGACGTGGGCTGAATCTCACAGCAGAAGTACGGGATGGAATTCTGAATCATCGCACCAGCGGACATCCATTCACACTGGAGGGAAGGATTGTACGCCTTTCTGACAAGATTGCCTACATTAATCATGATATTGATGATGCAATTCGGGGAGAGATTCTGGAAGAAGAAGATATTCCCCGGAAATTTCGCGAGGTACTTGGTTTTTCCACGAAAGAGCGTCTGAATACCATGGTTCATGACATTATTGCCAACAGCATGGAGAAACCGGATATTCTGATGTCTGAAGAAATAGAAAAAGCCATGCAGGAACTTAGAAGTTTTATGTTCGACAGCGTATATACGAATCCGAAAGCCAAAGGGGAAGAGAAAAAGGCACAGAATATGCTGGAGGGACTCTATTCCCACTATATGGATCATCCCGAGGATATGTCTGAGGAGTATCGGGAGATGCTGGAACAGGAGACAGATCCGAAAGAAGTTGTGGTCTGTGATTACATATCAGGCATGACGGATCAGTATGCAATTTATAAATTTGAAGAGTATTTTGTGCCCAAGGCATGGAATGCATAAGGTGACGGTTAAGACATGTATTATTCAGAAGAATTGATTGAAGAGGTACGGTCGAGAAATGATATTGTGGATATAATTTCAGGTTATGTGCGGCTTCAGAAAAAAGGATCCAGTTACTTTGGTCTCTGTCCTTTCCACAATGAAAAATCCCCGTCCTTTTCTGTGTCACCCGGAAAACAGATGTATTACTGTTTTGGCTGTGGAGCCGGGGGCAATGTGTTCACATTTCTGATGGAATATGAAAACTTTACATTTCCGGAAGCGGTTAAGACACTGGCGGAACGCTCAGGCGTAGAGCTGCCGGAAATGGAGTATTCCGAAGAGGCCAGAAAGCAGGCAGATTTTAAAAGCCGGCTGTTGGAGATACAGAAAAAAGCAGCCAGATATTATTATTATGAGCTTCGTCAGCCCAAAGGGCGGTCGGCTTACGAATATCTGAAGAGCCGAGAATTAAGTGATGAGACGATTAAGCGCTTTGGGCTGGGATATTCAGGACAGCAAAGCCGGGAGATGTATCAGTATCTGAAGCATGAAGGGTATTCGGACGAGCTTTTGAAAGAATCCGGTCTGTTTGGCATGGATGAGAGAAACGGTTTCTATGATAAGTTCTGGAATCGGGTCATGTTTCCGATTATGGATGCAAATAACCGGGTAATCGGGTTCGGAGGTCGGGTGATGGGGGACGCAAAGCCCAAGTACCTGAATTCTCCCGAGACAAAGATTTTTGATAAGAGCCGCAATCTGTACGGACTGAATTTTGCAAGAAGCGCAAGAAAACAGAATCTGATCATCTGCGAAGGCTACATGGATGTAATTTCCATGCACCAGGCGGGCTTTAATCAGGCGGTGGCGTCTCTGGGTACCGCGCTTACCGTACAGCAGTCGCTGCTGATGAAGCGGTACACCAATGAGGTTCTGGTCACCTATGACAGCGACGAGGCGGGAACAAAGGCGGCGCTGCGTGCCATCCCGATTCTGCGTGAGGCAGGACTTTCTGTACGGGTTATTAATATGAAGCCATATAAGGATCCGGATGAGTTTATCAAAGCTCTGGGTACAGAAGCCTTTCAGGAAAGGATTGATCAGGCACAGAGCAGCTTCCTGTTTGAAGTGGAAGTGCTGGAGAGACAGTATAATCTGAGGGATCCGGCTGCCAAGACGGCATTTTTTGATGAGACTGCCAGAAAGCTTCTTGGGTTTTCTGATGAACTGGAGAGGAACAATTATATCGAGGCAGTGGCGGGAAAATACGGGGTTTCTTACGAGAGTCTGCGCCGGAAAGTCAACCAGCTGGGAATGGTTATGGGCGGTACGGCGCCAAAACCGAAGCCCAGAGAACTGGTAGGGCAGAAGAAGCCACGGGAAGAGGGAACGGCAGCGTCACAGAAATTGCTGCTGACATGGGCTGTTTCTGATCCCGGCTATTTTCGGGGAATCCGCCGATATATTACTCCGGCAGATTTTACGGTTCCGCTTTACCGGCAGATTGCGCAGATACTTTGGGAACAACAGGAACAGGGCGGAACTAACCCTGCGGCAATCCTGAGCAGATTTGAAAATGCTGAGGAGCAGCGGGAAGCAGCGGCAGTGTTTAATGCGGTACTGAAAAAGATAGAGACCGGGGAGGAGATAAAAAAGGCTCTTCAGGACAGCATTTATAAAGTAAAGCAGGATTCTCTGAATCACAGGGCTCAAGAACTGGAACCTTCTGATATGGATGGGCTTCAGCAGCTTGTGAAGGAACGACGGGAACTTGAGAAACTGCATATTTCACTGGATTAAGGATAAAATACTAACAAGTTATGGAAGGATGGAACAACATGGACGAGAAC
>CALWGE010000064.1 GCA_944378225.1 uncultured Merdimonas sp. | reverse complement strand
GTAAGTGGAGGATATTTTACCACATCCGGGACATTTTCATTTGTGGTATATCAGGACATTATCATAAATGGCTTATAAACGTCTGAAAGGAAAGTAAAAAACTGTTGACAAAATGAAGTGCCGGCAGTAGTATTAGAAAAGTATAAATATTTTGTGATGACGAGGAAGAGTAGCCGGAAGGGAGTGTACAGCGAGCCGCCGAGGGTGCAAGGGCGGTGATAAAGCTCCGGTGAAAATCACCTCTGAGCATCCGGACTGAAAAGAGGATATCAGCAGAACTGACAGAATCTGCATAAGCCCGGACGGCCGGCAGCCGTTATCCTGTTGCCCGTTGACAGACGGGGCGAAGTGGTCATACGTATGGATATGGCAATGAGAGTGGTACCGCAGGGGTTATATAAGCCTTTGTCTCTGAAAAGAGACAAAGGCTTTTTTGCTGCAGAGGGAGTTCCTGCCGCAGGCTCTTTGCTTATCGTCACAGACTGTTTATCAGGATATGAAACAGGAATGTGGAGGAAAAAAGAATGAATGTACTGAAGAAAATCACTGCTTTCGTCAGCCGTTACATGGCAATCATTGTAATTCTGGTAGCGGCACTGGCACTTTTTGTGCCTTCATCGGTCAGCTTTCTCAAGACCAGCTATGTAAATCCCCTGCTGGGCATCGTAATGTTTGGTATGGGTCTTACCCTGAAGCCGGGTGACTTTAAGGTCGTGTTCAGCCGCCCGAAGGATGTCATTATCGGCTGCTGCGCACAGTTTGCCATCATGCCCCTGATTGCGTTTGTACTGACTAAGATTTTCAACTTGAGCCCTGAACTTGCAATTGGCGTGATTCTGGTAGGAACCTGCCCCGGAGGAACCTCTTCCAACGTTATGACTTACCTGTCAAAGGGAGATGTGGCCCTTTCCGTAGGCATGACAGCATGTTCCACTATTCTTGCACCCTTCCTGACACCGGCACTGACCTATCTTTACGCAGGTCAGACTGTAGATGTAAACATGATGAGCATGTTTGTTTCCATCGTGCAGGTGGTAATTCTTCCGATTGTACTGGGCTTCCTGATCAACCACTTCTTCCCGAAGCTTACCGAGGCAGTTGTAGAGATTCTTCCCCTGATTTCCACGCTTGCGATTGTGGCGATTGTAGCGGCGGTTGTATCCGCAAACTCCGCAAAGATCATGACTTCCGGCGTGCTGATTGTAGCAGTTGTGGTTCTCCATAATGTGATTGGTTACCTGCTGGGATATTTCGTAGGAAAGGGACTGAAGCTGGACGAGACAAAGTGCCGTGCCATTTCCATCGAGGTCGGTATGCAGAACTCCGGTCTGGCCACTTCACTTGCTGCCGTGCATTTCGCACAGTATCCGCTGGCAACGATTCCGGGCGCTGTATTCAGTGTGTGGCACAATGTGTCCGGAGCGATTCTGGCAAATTTCTATGCCAGAACGGCAGAGAAAAAATAAGAGTTGTCTGTTGCTATAAAAACTTTACAAAGACAGCGGCGGTTACCGGTTGACGGTAACCGCCGTTTGGTGTTAATATAAACAATGCGGACAGGGTATCCTGAACCTGAAAGGAAAGCAGGTACGCTGTCTAATCTATGCGAAAAAAGGATGTGAAGAGTCCGTGGACGGGCGAGGTCGAAGTTGTAGCTTGAGACAGAACAGAATAGATGCAGGCATGGGCTCTTCTGCCAGAGATCCGTTCAGGACGTTCCGGTTCAGAGGATAGGATTGTCATGCCTGCTCCCTGCATGAGGAGGAGATTGGCATGGCAATGGGAAATTATGATCGGGAGGAACTGGATACTCTTCTGGAGAGCCGTCAGTTCCGGAAACTCCGCGAAGCAATGAATGAAATGAACGAGGTGGATACTGCGGAGTTCGTGGAGGAACTGGAACCGGAGAAGATGGTTCTGGTATTCCGTATGCTGCCCAAGGAAATGGCAGCAGATGTTTTTTCGTTCCTGGAAGTTGAGGATCAGGAGCATATTATCAACAGTATTACAGATTATGAGCTGGGAAAAATTATAGAGGATCTGTATGTAGACGATGCGGTGGATATGCTGGAAGAGCTGCCCGCTATCGTTGTCAAGCGTGTGCTTCAGAGTGCTACGCCGCAGACACGGAATCTGATTAATCAGTTCCTGCAGTATCCGGAGAACAGTGCCGGAAGTATTATGACGGCAGAGTATATCGGCCTGAAGAGAAATATGACAGTAGAACAGGCCTTTGCTTATATCCGTGAGAACGGTGTGGATAAGGAGACCATTTATACCTGTTTTGTAACGGACAGCAAAAGATGCCTGCAGGGGGTCGTCACAGTCAAGGATTTGCTGATGAGCCCTTATAACACAATTATCAAGGATATCATGGATGAAAATGTGATCTGCGCCGTCACAACCGAGGACCGGGAAGACGTGGTGGACACTTTCAATAAATACGATTTGCTGTGTCTGCCGGTGGTGGATCATGAGGATCGTCTTGTGGGAATCGTTACGGTAGACGATGCAGTGGAGGTTATGGAGCAGGAGGCTACAGAGGACTTTGAGAAGATGGCAGCCATGTTCCCTTCTGAGAAACCTTATCTGAAGACCAGCGTACTGGAACTGACGAAGAACCGCCTTCCCTGGCTGATTCTTCTGATGTTTGCTTCTGTGCTGACAGGTTCTATTCTTATGGACTATCAGAATACGATTCAGCTTATGCCTCTTCTTCTGAGCTTTATTCCGATGGTGATGGATACAAGCGGAAACTGCGGTAACCAGAGCAGTACGATGGTGATTCGCGGTATGGCAGTCGGAGATATCGAGCTGAAAGATATTTTCAGGGTTGTATGGAAGGAATTCCGGGTGGGAATTCTCTGCGGACTGGTACTGGCGGCAGCGAATTTTATCCGTCTGATTCTGCAGTTCCCGGGGAAACCGCTTTTGAGCCTGTCTGTAGTGCTGTCTCTGCTTCTGGCGGTAGTCCTGGCCAAGATTATCGGCTGTCTTCTGCCGATGCTGGCTGAAAAGATGAAACTGGATCCGGCGATTATGGCGGCTCCTCTGATTACAACGATTGTGGATGCCTGCAGCCTTCTGATTTTCTTCAGAGTGGCCTGCACGCTTCTGAAAATATAGACTCTGTATACAGAGATCGAGCAGACTGGGAGGAAAAGAATTATGCTAGGAGACAAAAAGGTTCTGTTCAGCGGAATGCAGGCAACAGGAAACCTGACATTGGGAAACTATCTGGGAGCCCTGAAGAACTGGGTAACCTTAAGTGATGAATATGAGTGCTTTTACAGTGTAGTGGATATGCATTCCATTACTGTTCGTCAGGATCCCGCAGTTCTCAGAAAGAGAGCACGGGCGCTTCTGACTCTGTATATTGCTGCCGGACTTGACCCGGAGAAGAACTGTATCTATTATCAGTCGCATGTATCAGGACATGCAGAACTGGCCTGGATTCTGAATTGTTTCACCTATATGGGAGAGCTGAACCGAATGACTCAGTTCAAGGACAAGGCTGCGAAGCATGCGGATAATATCAACGCGGGACTCTTTACTTATCCTGTGCTGATGGCGGCGGATATTCTTCTGTATCAGGCAGACGTGGTTCCGGTGGGTATTGATCAGATGCAGCATCTGGAGCTGACCAGAGATATTGCACAGCGCTTTAACGGAATTTATGGAGATGTGTTTACAGTTCCGGAGGCGTATATTGGAAAAGTAGGCGCAAAGATTATGAGTCTGCAGGATCCGGCAAAGAAAATGTCCAAATCAGATGAAAATCCCAATGGAAGTATTTATCTGATGGATGACCCGGATACTATTATGCGTAAATTCAAACGTGCAGTGACTGATTCCGAAGGACAGATTCTGTACAGAGATGAGCAGCCGGGAATTAAAAACCTGATTAATATTTACTGTGCATGTACCGGAAAAGCTCCGGATGAGGTTGTACGGGAATTTGACGGCAGAGGATATGCGGAATTCAAGCCGGCAGTGGGAGAAGCTGTGGTATCTGTTCTCAGACCTTTGCAGGAGCGTGTGGAAGAGCTTTCCAAGGATAAAGGGTATATTGATTCTGTAATTAAAAATAATGCGGAAAAGGCGCAGTATTTTGCGAACAAAACACTGCGCAAGGTACAGAAAAAAGTAGGATTCCCGGAAAGAATCCGGTAAGGAGGAACTGGAATGAAGAGCATCAAACCGGAAGAACTTCAGAAGAATACATTTTCCATGATAGGAAAGGAATGGCTTCTTGTTACGGCCTGCAAAGAGGGAAAGGTAAATACCATGACAGCCTCCTGGGGAGGACTGGGCGTGATGTGGGGAAAAAATGTGGCCTTTATTGTGCTGCGTCCCCAGCGATATACAAAGGAATTTGTAGATGCAGGCGAAACATTTTCTCTTTCCGTACTGGATGAGAGTTATCGAAAAACCCTGAGCTATCTGGGAACGGTTTCCGGCCGCAACGAAGATAAGGTGGCAAAATCCGGGCTGACTGTGACGGAGGAAGACGGCACTCCGTATTTTGAGGAGGCAAATACAGTGCTTGTCTGCAGAAAACTGTATGCGCAGCCGTATGATCCGTCCTGCTTTATCGATAAAAGTTGTGATGAAAAGTGGTATCCGGAGAAGGATTATCATACCATGTATATTGCTGAAATTGAAAAGGTGCTGGTACGGTAGAACAGAATTGTTTCAGGCAGCATTTCGGAGCGGAAGAATTTCCGCTCCTTTTTTGTGTGTATCAGCGGAAGATTCATTCTGTGAAAGGCTAGTCTTTTTTCAGTCCCCCGGACATATATTGTCCTAAGAGGTGAGGACATGAAGGACAGAGACGATATTATGCGTATTTTTTCCCTGCACATCCGTCAGATTCTGGAACGGGCTGCGCCCGACTTCAGGCAGCTTCAGGAGATACGTCTGCGGGCGGAAAGGCCGCTTATGATAGTAGAAGGAGGCAGGGAGATTTTTCTTACAGGAGACGGGATGAGAACGCAGGATTTCCGGCAGGCGTGGACAGTATCAGCCCGGGAGCTGCAGGAAACAATGGAATTTGTAGGTAAATATTCTCTTTATGCCTATGAGGACGAGCTGAAGCAGGGATATCTGACTCTCCGGGGAGGCCATCGGGTGGGCGTATCCGGAAAGACGGTGCTGGAAGGGGACAAGGTAAAGAGTGTACGTTATATTTCCTGTATCAATGTCAGACTGTCTCACGAGATTCCGGGATGCGCGGATGCGGTATTGCCATTTCTTTATAATGAAAACGGAATCTGTGATACGCTGATTGTTTCACCGCCAAGATGCGGGAAAACAACACTTCTACGGGATCTTGTGCGCCAGATTTCAAATGGTAATGAAATGTTCCGGGGCCGTACGGTAGGAGTAGTAGATGAGCGTTCGGAAATATGCGGCTGCTTTATGGGCGTTCCCGGAAACGATGTGGGGATTCGTACAGATGTAATGGATGCCTGTCCGAAAGCAGAAGGAATGATGATGCTGATACGTTCCATGGCACCTGAAGTCATTGCAGTGGATGAGATAGGAAAGTATGAAGACGTTCAGGCAATCGAAACTGTGTTATGCAGCGGCTGCCGTCTGCTTGCCACTGTACATGGGAATGATTTTGCAGATCTTCAGTCGAGACCTCTGTTTCAGAGAATGATGACAGAGCAGGTCTTTCAGCGCTATATCATTCTCGGAAACAGCTTTCGGAACGGAAAGATCCGGGCTGTTCTGGATGAAAGGGGGAAACGGCTGTGCTGAAATTTGCAGGGGCCTGTCTCATTCTGGCGTCTGCGTCAGGAATCGGCATCAGCTTTGGAGCGGATCTGAAAAAGAGGTATCAGGAACTTCGCATTCTGAAACAGCTGGTTTACATGCTGAGGGGAGAGATAAGATATACGAAGACACCTCTGCCGGAAGCTTTTGTACATATTTCCGTCCGGATTCCGGCCCCCTTTGGACCGTTTCTGGCAGCAGCGGCAGCAGAGATGAACAAAGCAGACGGCAGGTGTTTTGGAGACATATGGAGGGAGCTGATTCAGACCAGGCTTTCAGATTCGCGGCTTAACCGTACGGATAAGAACCGTCTGGAGACGCTGGGCGAAGTGTTGGGGTATCTGGATTTGGAAATGCAGCTTTCCGCCATCGACCTTTATCTGGAACAGCTGGAACTGAGTCTCAGGGAAGCGGAGAACAGTATCGGTTCCAAACAGAAACTGTACCAGAGTCTGGGAGTGGCCGGAGGAATTTTTCTGGTAATTCTGCTGATATAAGGAGAACGGGCATGAGCGTCAATCTCATATTTAAAATTGCGGCAGTAGGAATTCTGGTTTCTGTAATGAGCCAGGTTCTGAAACACAGCGGGCGGGAGGAGCAGGCTTTTTTGACCAGCCTGGCGGGACTGATGCTGGTACTGTTCTGGATCCTGCCCTACATTTTTGAACTGTTTGAGTCCATGCGGCGCCTTTTTACACTGTAGACTTCGCAGGATAAGAGAAAAGGGAGGGGATTGTATGATGGAAGCGGCAGTAATAGGAATTACAGGCGTTATGCTGGCCCTTCAGATTAAACATACAAAGCCTGAGTATGCAGTATACCTGAGTGTTGCCACGGGCGTTCTTCTTTTGCTTATGGCAGCGCAGCGCCTGGAAATAGTGTTGGAAAGCGTCAGACGGATTCAGGATTCGATTTCCATCCAGGCCGCCTATATCCAGGTACTGCTGAAAATGATAGGGATCACCTATATTTCAGAATTCGCGGCAGATATCTGCCGTGACGCCGGATATGCGGCCATTGCGGGACAGATAGGAATCTTTGCAAAGCTTTCTATTCTGGCGATCAGTATGCCGATTGTCACGGCTCTTCTGGATACAGTTCAGAGCTTTCTGGGCGGATAAGGGAAGGAACTGCAATATGAAGGGCCGTGAGGGAAAGGATGAAGAAGGAGAAAAAAAGATTGTTCTGTCTTTATGGATGATCCGGCTTCTTGTGATACTCCTGGCGGGGTTCATTCTGATATGTCCGGTCAGAGCCCGGGCTGCGGAACCGGGAGTGTCAGAAGCGGATACCGGTCTGATGGAGGAACTGGATTTTTCTGAGATACAGCAGACAGTAGATGATATTCTGGACGGGGATTTCGAATTTGAAAGTGTTGTGCTGGATTTGATTACAGGAAAACAGGTGTTTACTCTGGAAAGCTTCCTGGAAGCGCTTGTGCAGCAGGCTGCAGACAGCTGGAAAACGGAAAAGAAAATACTTCTTTCCATTCTGGTTCTGGGAATTGCTGCCTCCCTGTTTTCTAATTTTACAATGATTTTCAAAAATCAGCAGATAGCAGATGTGAGTTTTGAAATCACTTACATGCTGCTGTTTCTGATACTGCTGCAAGTGTTTTCGGGCGCAAAGGAACTGGCAGAAGGAGTTATCGCAGCGCTCAGACAGTTTATGAGTGCCCTGATACCGGCCTATTGTCTGGCGGTAACGATGGCATCCGGCGCGACTACGGCAATTGTTTTTTACCAGTTTCTGCTGGGTCTCATTTATTTACTGGAATGGCTTATTCAGGAAGGACTCCTGGGATTGATTCAGGTACACGTTATACTGGGTTTTATCAATCACCTGACAAAAGAAGAATACTTATCTCATCTGTCAGAGCTGACAGAAAGGGCAATCGGATGGATACTCAAATCTATACTGGCTGTGGTAATAGGATTTAATGCAATTCAGGGAATGATAAATCCCGTAATCGATTCGCTGAAGAATACAGCCTTCAGCCGGGTGGTCAAAATGATTCCCGGTGTGGGAAATGCGGCCGGTTCTGTCACAGATGTATTGCTGGGTTCCGCGGTTCTTATAAAAAACGGAATAGGGGCTGCAGCGCTTATCGTTATTGCCCTGCTGTGTCTGGCTCCCCTTCTGAAACTGGGAGTTCTTGCGCTGCTTCTGGAACTGGCCGCGGCATTGATTCAGCCGATCAGCGACAAAAGGATAACAGGCTGTGCAGCGGAGATGGGACGTTCTGTACGTCTTTTGTTTCAGGCAGTATTTACTGTGGCAGTATTGTTTGTGATTACCATCGTGGTGGTAACAGTATCTGTGCGCGGCAGTCTCTAGCAGCAGGATGCTTTTCAGCTGACAGACAAAAATTTTCCGGAAAGAAAGGCGGGCAGGTGGAGGAGTATATTTTTGGATGGATTCGGGATATTGCATTTTATACACTTCTGATGGAAGTGGTTCTTCATATGCTGCCGGAACAGGGGCAGAAAAAATATCTGCAGTTTTTTATGGGAATTGTATTAATCATACTGGTAATCTCACCGGTATTGTCCGCGGCAGGACTGGAGAGACAGCTGGATGAGACTTATGTGAGGCAGACCAGTGATCAGGAACTTGAGGAATTTCAGAAAAGACAGCAGGAGATAGAAGAACATTATGAAAGACGGCTGGAGGAACAGGTGGAAGAAGCGGCAGAAGAACTGAGGGAAATGGAACAGATGGAAGAAAGACAGGGGGAAGAAAATGGAGTGGAAATTCCTGAAATCCGAATCGAATCCGGAGGGGGAGAAAAAGAAGAGAATACTTAAAAAGGATCAGCTTGTCATCTTTCTGCTCTTTGGGATTCTGCTGATTGTGATAGCCATTCCCGTGTCTTCGGAAAAGAAGGAAGGACAGATATCAGAGGAAACGGGAGCACAGAGCGGGGAGGAAGACGGGGAGAGCGGGGGACAGAATCTGACAGAAAGCCTGTCGGCAGAGTCCGAAAATGATTATGAGGAACGGCAGGAAAAAAGGCTGGAGGAGATTTTGCGGCTGGTGGAAGGAGTAGGAAATGTGGAGGTTATGATTACACTGGAAGCGGGAAGCGAGCTGGTAGTGGAAAAAGATCAGCCTGCGACAAGCCAGACAGTAGAAGAAACTGATTCCAGCGGAGGCAGCCGTGTTACACAGGAGGAAAGCTGGTCAGAATCCACGGTGTACCGGGAAGGGGAAGACGGGAGCAGGGATCCGTATGTTATAAAAGAACTTGAACCCAGGGTACAGGGAGTGATTGTTATCGCTGAAGGCGGCGGAAACGCGGCTGTAAAGCAGGATATTCTGGAGGCCGTGCAGGCATTATTTCCGGTAGAGGCACATAAAATAAAAATAATGAAGATGGAGGGTGCAAAGTGAAAAACATATTCAAGAAAAACCAGATGATCATCACCGCGCTGGCGATTATGATCGCGGTGGCCGGGTACTTAAATTATTCCGGGAGCAGACTGGACTCTGCCAAGGTAGAGACGGATGCGGGTGCCTCCACAGAAGAAGACGCGGAAGCGGCAGCCGATATTTCCGCAGAAGATATTTACGCACAGACAGGACTGGAAGAACTTCAGTTTGCAGACGGAGACATTGAAAGTCTCGATCAGGACGCAGAGGATCTGGCTGCGGCTGATGCGGAAACTGCTTCGGCAGAGGTGGCTGACGCCGAAACAGAAACAGCGGAAGTGGATGAGAATGAAGAACCGGGAGAAGCAGTTCTTGCCAGCAGTTCCACGGCCGGGGTGGGAGTTGCCGCAGAGGCAAAGCTTACGAGAGAACAGCTTCGCTCCAAGAACAAAGAGACACTTCTGGAAGTCATTAACAATGCGAATATATCAGATGCCCAGAAGCAGGAAGCCATAGACAGTATGGTGGAACTGACTGACATTGCGGAGCGAGAAGCTGCGGCGGAAATTCTTCTGGAAGCTAAAGGGTTTGAGGACGTAGTGGTCAGCATTACCAACGATCAGGCCGATGTAGTAGTGAATATGGCAGAGGTGGACGAAGCGGGCCGCGCTCAGATCGAAGACATTGTAAAGAGAAAGACAGGGATTTCAGGGGAAAATATTATTATTACGCCTGTGGCTGCTCAGGAATAGAAACAGGGAGAGCCGCAGAAAAAAGGACATGAAAAGAGAAAACAGGCGGAAATGGCTTCTTCAGGACTTTGACCGGAAAGAAGCGTTTCCGCCTGTATACATTTACAGTTTGACGAATCCCGTAAAGTCCGGTATGATAGACACAGAAAAAGAAGACGGGAAAAGAGGACATACATACTATGGCAGGTTCTATATTCGGAAAACAGTTCTGCATTTCTACCTGGGGAGAATCTCATGGCAGAGGAATCGGGGTCGTTATTGACGGGTGTCCGGCAGGACTTTCATTAAAAGAAGAAGATATTCAGAAATATCTGGACAGGAGGCGGCCGGGACAGTCTCAGTACACGACCAGCCGTAATGAGGGAGATAAGGCAGAGATCCTTTCCGGGGTATTTGAGGGAAAGACTACAGGAACGCCTATTTCCATTCTCGTGGCGAATACATCTCAGCGTTCTCAGGATTACAGTGAGATAGCTTCCTATTATCGTCCGGGACATGCAGATTATACTTTTGATCAGAAGTTTGGTTTTCGGGATTACCGGGGCGGCGGCCGCTCTTCCGGACGCGAGACCATTGGCCGGGTGGCGGCAGGAGCTGTAGCGGCAAAGCTTCTGGAAGAACTGGGGATTACAATCCAGGCATATACCCGTTCTATCGGTCCGGCAGAGATTGATTACGATCGTTTTGATGCGCATGAAATCCGCAGAAATCCTTTTTATATGCCGGATTCGCAGGCGGCAGAGCAGGCCGGACTTTATGTAAAGGAGTGCATGAGAGAGAAAGACTCTGTGGGAGGAGTTGTGGAATGCGTGGTCCGCGGGCTTCCGGCAGGGCTGGGGGATCCTTGCTTTGACAAGCTGGATGCAAATCTGGCAAAAGCCATGCTTTCCATCGGCGCAGTCAAAGGATTTGAACTGGGTTCCGGGTTCGGCGCAGCACGTCTGCGCGGAAGTGAAAATAACGATCCGTTTGTAAACAAGGGAAACGGGATTGAAAAAGAGCGCAACAATGCAGGCGGAATTCTTGGGGGCATCAGTGACGGAAGCCCTGTCATACTGCGGGCGGTGGTTAAGCCCACCTCCTCTATTGCCGCAAAACAGCATACTGTAAATCAGCAGGGAGAGAATATTGAAATCAGCGTACACGGACGTCACGATCCGGTGATTGTACCCCGTGCAGTGGTAGTTGTGGAATCCATGACAGCTCTGGTGCTGGCAGATGCGCTTCTGGGCGGCATGTCAGCGAGGATGGATTATGTGCGGAAAATCTGGGGGAACTAGAGAATAGGGCAGAATTAAAGGCGAGAGGATTAAAATAGATGTATCGAATCATAAAAAAAGACGGAAACGCAAAGCATGGAGAACTCACTACGGTTCATGGAACCGTGCAGACACCGGTGTTCATGAATGTGGGAACTGTGGCAGCTATCAAGGGAGCTGTGGCGACTTCAGATCTGGAGGAAATCGGGACTCAGATTGAGTTGTCGAATACTTACCATCTCCATGTACGTCCCGGGGATCACATTGTGAAAAAACTGGGGGGCCTCCATAAATTTATGTCCTGGAATAAACCGATTCTCACAGATTCCGGTGGATTTCAGGTATTTTCTCTGTCTTCCTTACGCAAAATAAAGGAAGAAGGCGTGTATTTTCAGTCTCATATAGACGGACACAGGATTTTTATGGGTCCGGAAGAGAGCATGCAGATTCAGTCAAACCTGGCTTCCACCATCGCCATGGCCTTTGATGAATGCGCTCCGGCTCTGGCGGAGCGGGATTATGTGCAGGCTTCTGTGGAGCGTACCACCCGCTGGCTTGCGCGCTGTAAAGCAGAGATGAAGCGGCTGAATGCTCTGCCGGATACCATCAATCCTCAGCAGCTGCTGTTCGGCATCAACCAGGGAGCGATTTACGAGGATATCCGTATTGAGCACGCAAAGCAGATCGCGCAGATGGATCTGGACGGTTATGCTATCGGCGGACTTGCAGTAGGAGAGACTCATGAACAGATGTATCAGATTATTGAGGCTGTGGTCCCGCATCTTCCGGAAGAAAAGCCAACCTATCTGATGGGTGTGGGTACACCGGCAAATATTCTGGAGGCTGTAGACCGGGGAGTGGACTTCTTTGACTGCGTTTACCCCAGCCGCAACGGTCGTCACGGTCATCTGTACACGAACTTTGGAAAGATTAATCTGTTTAACGCGAAATATGAACTGGATGATCGGCCCATTGAAGAAGGCTGTCAGTGTCCGGCCTGCCGCCGTTACAGCAGAGCCTATATCCGCCATCTGCTGAAAGCGAAGGAAATGCTGGGCATGCGCCTCTGTGTGCTTCATAATCTGTATTTTTACAATACTATGATGACAGAGATCCGGGATGCTATTGATGAAGGTCGCTATCAGACTTACAAAAAAGAAAAGCTGGATAAAATGAGGACTGGCTCTTGACCGGAGATCCGGAATTATGCTACTATAACAATAGTGCGTTCCGGTATACCGGACAGCAGTCGAATTTTAGGAGGAAAGAAGAAACATGAATTTACTTGCAACAGCCAGCGGCGGAGCCATGGGATGGGGAGTTATTCTCATTTATGTAGCAGTTATCGGAGCATTTATGTATTTTGCGGCTATCCGTCCGCAGAAGAAGGAGCAGAAGCGTGTGAATGCCATGCTTGCAAACATGGAAGTAGGCGATGTAGTGGTAACTACAAGCGGATTCTATGGAGTTCTGATTGATATTACAGAGGACGATGTGATTGTAGAGTTCGGAAGCAACCGCAACTGCAGAATCCCCATGAAAAAAGCAGCAATTGCAGAGGTGGAGAAGAACAATGAGTAAAAAACCGACAGTACTTATGATCCTGGACGGCTACGGTCTGAATAAAAATCCGGAAGGAAATGCCATTGCGATGGCAGCTACGCCTGTCATGGATCAGCTTATGAAAGAATATCCGTTTGTAAAAGGAAATGCAAGCGGACTGGCCGTAGGACTTCCTGACGGACAGATGGGTAACTCAGAAGTAGGCCATATGAATATGGGAGCAGGCCGCATTGTATATCAGGAACTGACCCGTATCACCAAGGAAATCCAGGATGGAGATTTCTTTGAGAACGAAGCTCTTGTAGAGGCTGTAGAGAATGCAAAGAAGAAGGGTACAGCTCTTCATATGTTCGGACTTGTATCTGATGGAGGCGTTCACAGTCATAATACACATATTTACGGATTGCTGGAGCTGGCAAAGCGTCATGGACTGGAGAAGGTTTATGTACACTGCTTCCTGGACGGCCGTGATACACCGCCGACTTCCGGAAAGGATTTTGTACAGGAACTTACAGATAAGATGGAAGAGCTTGGCGTAGGTCAGGTGGCTTCTGTAATGGGACGTTATTACGCAATGGACCGTGATAACCGCTGGGACCGTGTGGAACTGGCTTACAAAGCCCTGACCAGAGGCGAAGGCGTGGAAGCTTCTGACGGAGTGAGCGCTATTGCTGCTTCCTAAGAAAAGGATGTAACGGCTGAGGGCGAGGTACCAG
>CALWGE010000063.1 GCA_944378225.1 uncultured Merdimonas sp. | reverse complement strand
ACACAGGAGTTCATACTTATATCTGAAGATCTTCCCTCCCCCTGCATAGCAGGGGGTTTATTTTTATTGTGACACAAAAAACGCTGTTTCCTGCAGGGCTGTATATTGCCCTGCAGGAAACAGCGCCTTTTGCAGTCACTGCATCCGTCAGTTGCATTTCAAATCGTCTTATTCCTTTTCCACATACACCAGGCCAAAAGCTCCCGGTCCGATATGTGTTCCAATGGTTGCTCCTATCTGGAGTCTTTCATTAAAACGAATTCCTTCTTTCAAAAGTTTTTCCTCGAAAACCTCGCTGTTTTCTGTCCCATAGCTGTAAATGGAATAGACAGGAAAGCTCTTATCCACCGGATGTTCTTCTATCCATTTTAAGATAGCATTAATCGCCTTGTTTTTTCCCAAAGCCTTCCCGATAACCCCAATCTCTCCTTCGGGCGTAACAATAATGACCGGCTTGATCCGGGCGACTTCTCCTATGGCCGCAGCTGTTTTCCCAATCCGACCTCCCCTGCGAAGATATTCCAGTGTATCGATCATCGCTGTCACATGAACACGCGACTTAAAACTTTCAAGCTTCTCTGCAATCTGTGCAGCAGAAAAACCATCCCGTACCAGTTCCAGCGCATAATCTGCCATTATCTTAATATTATAAGTAGCTGCTCTGGAATCCACGATAAAAATATGTTCCTCATACTCTGCCATCTGGGCTGCCAGACATGCACTCTGGAAGGTGCCGCTCAGATGTGAAGAGAGCAGAATACAGACAACCTCATCTCCTGCTGCCTCAACTTCACGGAAAATATCCAGAAATACCTGGGGCGATGGCTGAGAAGTCAGAGGAAATTCGCCGGTTTCCTGGAGGATTTTATAAAAGCTGTCTCTGTCCAGATCAACGCCATCCAGATATTCCTTTCCTGCAAGTTCTATCTGGATCGGTACAAATAACAATCCCTTTTCGCGAATCTCCTCCTGACAGTAATCAGAAGATGCATCTACCAGTATTCGAATCATTCCCTCACCTCATTGCCGAAACACTCATTACTTTTTTACAGAAAACTTATATCCTGTCTGACTGCTGTACGTATCTCCTGCTTTTACGACAGAGCTTTTAAAATTTTCATGATGAACTGCATCGGGGAAATACTGAGCTTCAAAGCAGACAGAACTTCTGCTTGCATATACTCTTCCATTCTTTCCGTTCGGCTCATCCCCCAGGAAATTCGCTGTGTAAAGCTGGATACCCGGAGCATCTGTATAAACTTCCATCGTGATACCGCTTGCTTCTGAAAAAAGGCTGCCGCAAAGCGCATACCTGCCCTCATTTTTCATCACATAATTATGATCATAGCCTGATGCAGACTGCAGCGGCTCGTAACTGTCATCTATTCTTTCTCCCAGAGCAACCGGAGTACGGAAGTCCATGGGCGTTCCCTCCACGCTTCGAATCTCCCCGGTGGGAATCATATTGACAGAAGGCGTGAACTCATCCGCATCAATCCAGGCTGTCTGGTTCAGTACGCAGTCGGAATCCTGTCCGTCCAGATTAAAATAGGAATGATTGGTAAGATTAAACACGGTGTCCTGATCCGCTTTTGCCTGATAAGATATTAACAGCTCATTATCATCCGACAAGGTGTAGGATACCGTAATATCTGCATTTCCCGGGAACCCCTGATCGCCGTCCGGACTGTGCAGGGAAAATTCAACCTTATTGTCATCTGCAATAATGGCTTTCCACATTCTTCTGAAATAAGCATTGCTGCCGCTGTGAAGGGAATTCTCTCCGTCATTTTTCTCCAGTTCATAAGTTTTCCCTGCAATCGTTACGCTTGCACCGCCGATCCGGTTCGCATTCCTTCCGACAATGGCGCCGAGGCAGGGACCATTTACCTCATATCCGTCAAGATTTTCATATCCCCAGACCACATCCCGCAGTTTTCCGTCCCTGTCCGGTACATGAAGCTCCGCAAGCACTGCCCCATAATTCAGAAGCACTGCCTTCATCCCATTTGCATTTTCCAGAATATACTTTTTTACCTTCTCCTGGTTTTTTGTCACGCCATAGTCTTCCACTAAAATACTCATATTTTTCCCTCCGCGTTCCGTATTTTCTCTGCAGAGTACGGGGCAGTTAACAGCCTGTGCCCGCATTCAGCAAAAAAACGCCTCTATGTCCATGATAGGACACAGAGACGTTTCAAGTCAAGCGAAACAGTACTCTTCCCGCTTTAATTTTTCTTTGCACCTCTTAAATAAATGAACCAGTAAGTAGAGCCAACCAGTGCGCCGCCAATGATATTTCCGATCGTCACCGGAAGCAGATTGTTCAGCAGAGCAGCTCCCCAGTTCACAGCTGTATTTCCCACTGCGTAAACAGAATTGGCAAAAATTCCTGCAGACAGGTAATACATATTTGCAACATTATGCTCAAAACCTCCCAGTACGAAAATCATAATCGGGAAGTAAAGACCCATGATTTTTGCCGGAACTGTCTTTCCTGCAAAAGACATCCATACTGCCAGGCATACCATAATATTGCAGATTATGCCTCTCAGAAGAGCATCACCAAAGCTTAATCCCACCTTTGCAGATGCCACAGACATCATGGTATCAAGAAGCGCCCCATCCACCTGAGAAGGCGTATGGCTGTATACAATCAGCAGAGCAAGAATAATACTTCCCGCGAAATTTCCCAGAAATACAAGCAGCCAGTTTCTCAGCACGCCGGTTAATTTTACTTCTTTCTCCAGAAGCGGAATTACCAGAAGGCAATTACCTGTAAACAGCTCGCTGCCCGCAATCAGTACCAGTGACAGACCCGCAGGGAACATACAGGCACCTACCAGTTTTCCAAGACTGCCGCCGATGGTGGCCGTAGACATCTGATAGGCAATTGCTCCGATACCAATAAAGATACCTGCCATAATACCGAGAATAAACAGCTTCAGAGCAGGTGTCTCGACCTTTCCTTTTCCGATTCCCACATAGTTTTTCGCAATTTCTGCCGGTGAGTTCATACTTAAGTTTCCTCCTTTATCTTCATAAAGCTGACGGCGAATCAAAATGGAACCGCCGTCTCAAATTTGTTAAAATTATAACACTCTCGTATTGAGGAGACTATCGTACTATCTGTAGGAAGATTTAAATCACATATAAAACGGACTGCCAGATAACTGGCAGTCCGTAAACTATAACGCACCTCACATTATTTTACATGTTCATGGGTAAACAGATGATCCTGGCAATATTCATAATTTCCGTTGCACTTGGAGCAGAACCGGAACACCAGATCTTCTCCGTCCTTCTCAGTACGTCCGCAGATCGCACAGCGATGAGTAGAAGCACTTCTCTGCCCCTCTTTTACATTTTTCTCATAAGTACGTCTCCGATAGATTTCCTTTGGATTGTATCGCCGCATATTCCGCATACCGAAAAAGAAAATCAGGAAATTTCCCAGAGACACCAGCGCCATTACACTGTAGGCGGGATGGGCTACTATGCCTGCGTTCAGCAGTCCGATAAGTACACTGTAGGGCAGATAGTTGGCCAGAAAGCCTGCCACTATTGTAACTCCAAAATAAATACCATTAATGATTCCCAGCCATTTTGCCTTGATCGGAATAATAAAGAACAAAAGGAACTGCATATCCGGATATGTGGCTGCAAAGGCAAAGAACAGTGAATAGTTCAGGTAGTAGGTTCCAAAAGCAGGCCCGATATTCGCTCCGAACACATAACAGGATACAAAGGCCGCCGCCACGTGAAGAAGAACTCCTGTGAAAAAATACAGGTTAAACCGGAAGGCGCCCCACTGAGCTTCCAGTATCCGGCCTATGGAATAGTACAGGTACATACTGATCAGAAAATAAAACAGCCCCGTGCTGGGCGGATAAATGATAAAAGTAATGATTCTCCAGATCTGGCCCCGCAGGATCATCGTGGGATCCAGGGACAGGTACTGCAGATAAAACTGAGGTACAAAAGTAATAATAACATATCCCAGCGCGTACAGAATAATGATATAGTACATCAGATTGTGAATCGCATAACGTCCAAATTTTCTCTCCAGCTTGTCCAGCAGATTCATAACAGGTTCTTCCTTTCTTCGTTTGGACATTCCGGAGCCGCCCGGACCCCGGAACACCCTGAATCAGATACAGATTGCTTTTCATTATAGGGGAGGCCTCTTTATTTGTCAACCGGCATCCCCTCTCTGGGTATGATTCTGCAGGGAATAAAGACTTCATCTCCTGTCTGAAGATTGTAGATATTGATATAAGGATTGGCGTAAAGAATCGCCCAAAGCGGCACATGGTAACGTCGGCTCAAACGATACAGACTGTCGCCCTTCTGCACAGTATAAAGAAAGCCCTGGCAATGCTGCATGGCGGAAACCTCATTTCTACCTTATTTAATATATTGTACTATATGCCAAAAGAAGTTTCTTTGTGTTATGCGCATAATCACGGGAAAGCAGCAGCTTTGTTTATACTTTTTTTAGTTGCGTTCATTTTTTTGCTGTCGTATAATGAGGGATGATGTCTAAAAACCTTTCAGCAATATAAAAAGGAGGTTGCGGACGACCCGCGTTAATTTATGAGTAATTCTACATATACATTAGGAATCGATATTGGTTCCACTACAGTTAAAATTGCAATTCTGAATGAAGATCACAAACTTCTCTTTTCCGACTATGAACGTCATTTTGCCAATATTCAGGAGACTCTGGCTTCCCTGCTTGAAAAGGCAGAGGGACAGCTTGGAGATCTTACTGTTTATCCGGCCATCACCGGTTCCGGCGGTCTGACGCTGGCCAACCATCTGGAAGTTCCTTTTATCCAAGAGGTTGTGGCAGTCGCTACAGCTCTGGAGACAACGGCTCCCCAGACAGATGTGGCCATCGAACTGGGCGGTGAAGACGCAAAAATAATTTATTTTGAAGGCGGAAATGTGGAGCAGCGCATGAATGGTATCTGCGCAGGAGGTACAGGCTCCTTTATAGACCAGATGGCCTCTCTTCTTCAGACAGATGCTTCCGGACTGAATGAATACGCCAAAAATTATCAGTCACTCTACACAATCGCAGCACGCTGCGGAGTATTTGCTAAATCTGATATTCAGCCTCTGATCAACGAGGGCGCGACAAAGGAAGATTTGTCTGCGTCTATTTTTCAGGCTGTTGTGAACCAGACCATCAGCGGACTGGCCTGCGGAAAACCCATTCGCGGTCATGTGGCTTTTCTGGGAGGTCCCCTTCACTTTCTTTCTGAATTGAAGGCTGCATTTATCCGTACACTCAATCTGGATGACGAACACATCATCGCTCCGGAGAATTCCCATCTGTTCGCAGCGATTGGCTCAGCTTTGAGCAGTAAAAAGGAAACTGCTGTCTCCATGAGCAGCATGAAGGAACGTCTTCAGTCCCATATTCAGATGGCTTTTGAGGTTGCCCGTATGGAACCCCTTTTTGCCTCAGAACATGAATATGCCAAATTTCAGGAACGCCACAGCCGGCACGAAGTACTGCGCGGCGATTTCCAGGCTTATAAAGGTAACTGCTATCTGGGTATTGATGCCGGCAGTACTACCACCAAGGCTGCTCTGGTAGGTGAAGACGGAGAGCTGCTCTATTCTTTCTACAGCAGTAATAACGGCAGTCCTCTGAAAACATCTATCCGGGCTATCAAGGATATCTACCGTTTTCTGCCCAAGGATGCACACATTGTCCGCTCCTGCTCCACCGGCTATGGAGAAGCGCTGATCAAGGCTGCTCTGATGCTGGATGAAGGTGAGGTTGAGACAGTAGCTCATTATTATGCCGCTGAATTTTTTAATCCGAATGTAGACTGCATTCTGGATATCGGCGGTCAGGATATGAAATGTATCCGTATAAAAAACCATACCGTAGACAGTGTACAGCTGAATGAAGCATGCTCTTCCGGCTGCGGTTCCTTTATAGAAACTTTTGCTCATTCTCTGAACTACAGTGTTGAAGATTTTGCAAAGGCTGCGCTTTTTGCAAAGCATCCCATTGATCTGGGAACCCGCTGCACAGTATTCATGAATTCCAAAGTAAAGCAGGCCCAGAAGGAAGGTGCTGATGTCTCCGATATTTCTGCCGGTCTGGCTTATTCCGTCATTAAGAACGCACTTTTTAAAGTAATCAAAGTGTCCGATGCCTCATCTCTGGGCAAAAACATTGTGGTACAGGGAGGAACCTTCTACAACGATGCGATTCTCCGAAGCTTCGAAAAAATTGCAGGCTGTGAAGCTGTACGTCCGGATATTTCAGGTATCATGGGCGCTTTCGGTGCTGCCCTTATTGCAAGAGAACGATATGAAGAGGGCATGGAAACCACCATGCTGCCTATCGAAGAAATCAGCAGTCTGGAATACTCCACCACGATGGCAAAATGCAAAGGCTGCACCAATAACTGCCGTCTGACCATCAACCATTTCAGCGGCGGCCGTAAATTCATCACCGGCAACCGTTGTGAGCGCGGTATCGGAAAGGAACGAAACAAAGAACATATTCCGAATCTGTATGAATACAAAAACAAACGTATTTTTGGTTATGAACCTCTTACGGAAGAAAAAGCCGTCCGCGGAAAGGTAGGTATTCCCCGTGTACTGAACTTCTATGAAAACTATCCGTTCTGGTACACATTTTTTACCGAACTGAAATATCAGGTAGTGCTTTCTCCTGCTTCCACACACAAGATTTATGAACTGGGTATTGAATCCATTCCCAGTGAGTCGGAATGCTATCCGGCTAAACTGGCTCACGGCCACGTAAGCTGGCTGATCCGGCAAGGCCTGAAGTTCATTTTCTATCCCTGTGTGCCCTATGAGAGAAATGAGTTTCCTGATGCAGGCAATCACTACAACTGCCCCATCGTTACTTCTTATGCAGAAAATATCAAAAACAACATCGATGAACTCCATAACAGCGACATTGACTTTTTCAATCCCTTCCTCTCCTTTGAAAGTGAAGAGATACTGGAAAAAGCCCTGATCGCAGAATTCAGTGCGCATTGTCATATTCCGGCAGCAGAAATCTCCGCTGCAGCAAAGAAAGCATGGAAAGAGCAGGAACAGGTTCGGGAGGATATCCGCCGCAAGGGTGAGGAAACTCTGAAATATATGGAAGAAACCGGACACCGGGGCATTGTTCTGGCGGGCCGTCCCTATCACATTGACCCGGAAATCAACCACGGTATTCCTGAGCTTATCAACTCCTATGGAATCGCCGTACTGACTGAGGATTCCATCAGCCATCTTCATGGCGTAGAGCGCCCGCTCTTTGTCATGGATCAGTGGATGTATCATTCCCGGATGTACGCAGCTGCCAGCTACGTACGCACCCGTGAGGATCTGGATCTGATCCAGCTGAACTCCTTCGGATGTGGTCTGGATGCTGTAACCACTGATGAGGTCAGCGATATCCTCACCAACTCCGGCAAAATCTATACCTGTCTGAAAATTGATGAGGTCAACAACCTTGGAGCAGTAAGAATCCGTATCCGTTCGCTCATCTCCGCTCTGCGGGTAAGAGAGAAAAAACAGGAGTGCCGTACTATTCAGCCCACCTCCTATGAGCGTGTGGTCTTTACAGAAGAAATGCGGAAGGATTACACCATCCTCTGCCCGCAGATGTCGCCAATCCATTTTGACGTCATTGAGCCTGCATTCCGTTCCTGCGGTTATCATATTGACGTTCTTCCGGATTCCGATCGTGCCGCCATTGATATGGGGCTCAAATATGTAAATAACGATGCCTGCTATCCGTCTCTGGTAGTAGTTGGACAGATTATGACTGCTGTGCTCTCCGGAAAATATGATACAGATAAACTGGCAGTCATCATTACCCAGACAGGAGGCGGATGCCGAGCTACCAACTACATTTCCTTTATCCGCCGCGCACTGGCAAAAGCGGGACATGAAAACATACCTGTAATTTCCCTGAATCTGTCAGGGCTGGAATCCAACCCCGGCTTCAAAATCTCGCCTTCACTGGCCTTTAAAGGGCTGTACGGACTTGTATTCGGAGACATATTCATGCGAGTGCTCTACAGAATGCGCCCTTATGAAAAGGTCCCCGGCTCTGCAGATGCTCTGCATGAGAAATGGCTGAAAATCTGCCAGGATTTCGTTTCTCATAAGCATGTATCACACCGCCGTTTTGTCCAGATCTGCAGAGGCATCATAGAAGATTTTGACAAACTGCCCATTTACGAGGATATGAAGAAACCACGGGTAGGCGTTGTGGGAGAAATTCTTGTTAAATATTCTCCCTCTGCCAATAACCACCTGGTAGACCTGCTGGAATCTGAAGGCGCCGAAGCTGTTGTTCCTGACATGATGGACTTCCTGCTCTACTGCTTCAAAAACTCTGAATTCAAAGCGGATCATCTGGGTAAGAAACGTTCCAGCGCACGCAATGCCCGTCTGGGCATCAAAGCTATGGAATGGCTTCGAAAACCGGCAGTGAAAGCTCTGGAAAAGAGCGTGCACTTCAATCCGCCCGGAAATATTGATGAAATGGCAGAAATGGCTTCCGATATCGTATCTATCGGCAATCAGACCGGTGAAGGCTGGTTCCTGACCGCTGAGATGCTGGAGCTCATTCATACGGATGTGCCGAATATCGTCTGCACACAGCCCTTCGGCTGTCTGCCGAATCATGTGGTCGGCAAGGGCGTTATCAAGGAACTTCGCCGCCGCTACCCGTCTTCCAATGTGGTGGCCATCGACTATGATCCCGGCGCCAGCGAGGTCAATCAGCTGAACCGTCTGAAACTGATGCTGTCTACTGCAAACAAGCATCTGCAGGCAGAGAAATAAATACCGGAAAATCACAAAATGAGTAAAACAAGGGACTGCGCAAATATTTCCGCGCAGTCCCTCACTTTTATTATTTCTTCATTTTTTATACGGAACGAGTCTCTGGTACCGGCCATTCACTGAACAGCAGCAGACACAGAGGTACAAAAATCACACTGTCAAAATGGAAAAACCGATAGGTCGGCCCGCAAAGGAGAAGCATTGTTCCGTAATTATATGCCAGAATTGGCAAAGTAAGCACCATTGCTTTCCATCCTTTCCCCTTTTTTGAGAAAACGAAAAGCGTGCACAGAATCAATGCCAGAAGATGAATTCCATTATAGGAAAAAAGGTAATCCCACAGGCTGTCCATTACCCAGTTGTCAAAATCATTCAGTACCGTGCGAAGTCCCGCACGGTTTTCCACATAGGCAAAATTCCATTCGTTTTCCTGGATCTGATATTCCAGATCCGTATGCCAGGGAGTATCCCCCCGCACATCCCATACCATCCGGGTTACCTGATATACAGCCTGCAGAGAAAGCCCCGGTGCGTTTGCCGCTGTCCGCGCTGTGAAACTCAGGAAATCCACCGGCTCCGTGTCAGAAATCACCTGATTGGCATTCGTCACGAATTTAAAGGAGTTATAGTTTCCCATCTCATAAATCTTCCAGCGTTTTTCCGGACCGATCTGTGCCAGGAACTCTGCCGCCTCCGGGTCAAGGCTCTCAGGAGCCGTTTCATGGATATTGCAGAGAATCGTCATAGGTACGCCTACCGTCTCCACATACGTCTGTTCCGGCCGGCTCGCCCCCACCAGATTATATACCGGATTCTGGATAATCCACATGCCCGCCAGCATCAGAACCAGAGAAATAATGCTTTCTTTTCGGATCTCCTTCAAAAAACAAATCGCAAGAATCAGGAAGGGAATTGTATATAAAATACTGTTATGCCGCACCAGAGAAATGGAAATCAGTACAAGAATCCATACTGCCAGATTCCGCTTCCGCTTCAGCCACAATCCGCCGCTCTTCCATACATTGATGAGATACACAGTAAAAAGGAGCATAAAAAGAGTCAGCGCGCTGTCCTTCCACATAAAAAGGAGAATCCGATGGGTCTGTGGATTTGCTGCCAGAAAGAATTCCGCGAGAAGCATTCCCCACACAGGAAACTTCCATTTCGCCATGGTGTAAAGCAGATAGCCGCAGAGCAGACTGTACAGCAAAAGCTGCATAAACACCGCAAATCCATAGTGATTTATAATCCTGGAAAACAAAGCGATGATCAGTGTATGAAATACCGGATGCCAGGTATCATACTGACTGTTCTGAATCTGCCACCACTGATCAAGATTGTCCCAATCAAAGGATCCGGGGAAATATGCATAAAAATATACCATCAGCCAGGCAAATACCAGGCCGGCACCCAGCAGAAACCACAGCCTTTGGCGCCTTTTTTCTTTCCTGTCAGTTTCTTTCCCAGACATACCGTCACAGGGAAGGCTTCCGTTTTTCTCCATGCATGTATAGCCGGAAAATCGATAAGTGCACCACTGAAGTCCCAGGTATACCGGAACATACATCAGCACAGCCGCCAGAATTTTAACTTTCCAGTATTTTGTGTCCATCGGAACTGTTTCCATCATCTCCGGAAGCAGCCAGAGCAGAAAAACCAGATAACAGGTAACTGCAGCAGTCAGGGTCGTGAGCATTACCCTCGTTCCCTTCTCCTGCTGCTTATACCAGGCCCGCGCAGCCTTTATCTGTCTGCAGATCATCCAGTCACACATTTTCAATCTGCCAGTCAATCGGAGCAAGACCATTCTTTACCAGAAATTCATTTGTCTTGCTGAAAGGTCTGCTTCCGAAAAATCCCCGGTACGCGGAAAGGGGGCTCGGATGGGGCGCCTTCAGGATCAGATGCTTCGGATTATTGAGCATCTGCGCCTTTTTTTGAGCAGGACTTCCCCAGAGAATAAACACTATCGGTCGATCCTGTTCATTCAGTATACGGATGGCTGCATCTGTGAATTCCTCCCAGCCCATTCCCCTGTGGGAATTGGCCTGATGAGCCCGGACTGTAAGCACTGTATTCAGCATCAGCACTCCCTGCTTTGCCCATTTGACCAAATAGCCATTATTAGGAATATAGCAGCCCAGATCGTCGTGAAGCTCCTGATAAATATTCACCAGTGACGGTGGAACCTCTACATCCGGCTTCACAGAAAAGCAAAGGCCATGAGCCTGCCCGTCATTATGATAAGGATCCTGTCCCAGAATTACTACTTTAACCTCATGAAGAGGTGTCAGATGAAAGGCATTAAAAATATCATCTGAAGGGGGAAATATTTTCCGCGTCGCATACTCATTCTGCACAAACTTAAACAGTTCCGCATAATAGGGTTTTCGAAATTCCGGCTTTAAAGGTTCCAGCCAGTCATTCTGTATCATTCCCATTGTTTATCACTCCTGTTCCTTCTAAAATCTTCTGTGCCCATTCCTGCACAGCAAGTGTATTTCCATATGCAGGCTTCTGCATTAAGCTTTCTGTATTTTGTTGGTTTCATCTTTATCATTGTCTGCACTCTTTTACACTTTCCTGTCATTTATGTTCTCAAAGCCAGCAGTAAAACTTTCTGTCTTATGCTACATCCTCACAGACACACCCCTGGCACGAAGATATTCCTTCAAATCCCGAATCTCCAGTTCCTTGTAATGAAACAGGGATGCTGCCAGCACCGCGTCTGCTTTTCCTTCTGTCAGTGCATCATAAAAATGCTCTTTGGTACCTGCTCCGCCGGAAGCTATGACCGGAATCGATACATTTTCCGCAATCGTACGTGTCAGTTCCAGATCATAGCCGGCTTTTGTACCGTCACAGTCCATACTGGTCAGAAGAATCTCTCCGGCTCCCAGCCTGTCCGCTTTCATGGCCCATTCCACTGCATCGATACCCATATCCACACGGCCTCCATTTTTGAAAATATTCCAGCCGCTTCCGTCCTCTCTCCGTCTGGCATCAATGGCTACCACAACACACTGGCTTCCAAATTTATCAGCTGCCTCACTAATCAGTTCCGGCCGCATAATCGCCGCTGAATTTACGGAAATCTTATCAGCTCCCTCCCGGAGCAAAGCCTTAAAATCTTCTGTCGTGCGGATACCTCCTCCCACAGTAAATGGAATAAATACCTTTTCCGCAACCTTCCGCACCATGTCTACAACCGTAGCTCTGGCATCCGAGCTTGCTGTAATATCCAGAAAGACCAGCTCATCCGCTCCCGCAGCATCATAGGCAGCAGCAATCTCTACCGGATCCCCGGCATCTCTTAAATTTACAAAATTCACACCCTTCACTACACGCCCTGCATGTACATCCAGGCAGGGAATAATCCGTTTTGTGTACATATTCTCAGCCCTCCAGCTCCGCAAAGTTTTTCAGAATCGCAAGCCCTGTACGGCTGCTCTTTTCCGGGTGAAACTGACAGGCAAACACATTTCCCTGCTCCACAGAAGCATCGATTTGAACGCCATATTCCGTCACAGCCTTTACTATCCCGGGTTCTGCCGCTTTCAGATAATAGGAATGCACAAAATAAACATAGGGTTCCTCTTCCAGGCCTGCAAAAAGTCTGCCCTGATTCTTAAGCTTCAGAGAATTCCAGCCGATATGAGGAACTTTCAATCCCTCCCCATCCGGAATCCGTAAAATTTCTCCCTTCAGAATCCCAAGGCCTTCCACTCCCGGCGCCTCCTCACTCTTTTCAAACAGGAGCTGCAATCCCAGGCAGATTCCCAAAAACGGTTTTCCGCTTTCTGCTGTTTCTTTTATCACATCCACGAGCCCAAAACTTTTCAGTTTTTCCATGGCATCGCCAAAATTTCCTACTCCTGGCAGTATCACCTTGTCTGCACGATTAAGCTCATGTCTGTCTCTGGTCACACAAACCTCTTCTCCCAGCGCGATCAGAGCTTTCTCTACGCTCTTTAAATTTCCAGCGTCGTAATCGATAATTCCAATCATCTGTTTTCACTCCGTCCGTTTTCGACATGAATTCAGTTTACTATATTTTCGGGGATTCTTCAACACTTTCTCTGACTGCAGCCCTTTTTCTGTTGCACCTGTTAATATGCCATGATAGACTGAAATTGACAGATCCTCAAATAGCAACGTATTGTCGGGCTGCTCCCAGCATCAAATCGCAGCCCGCATATTATAAGCTTCTGTTAAATCACGAAGTAAAAAGGAGATTTCACCATGAAACAAGTCAGACGCCGGT
Source organism: uncultured Merdimonas sp. (assembly GCA_944378225.1). GTDB lineage: Bacteria > Bacillota > Clostridia > Lachnospirales > Lachnospiraceae > Laedolimicola. The sequence goes on along the minus strand of CALWGE010000063.1, from coordinate 1,038 downwards.
TGAATCCGGCATACGGAATTATCGGATTTATCATTATCCAAATCATTTTTGTTTTTGTCTTTGCCCCTTTGCAGTATTATTTCGGCATGACTGGCCTGGCATTGACTGAACTGGGCCTCCTTGCCTGCACTTTACTGGCCGTAAAACTAACCGGTCAGAGCTTCCGGGAAGTTTTTCCCATCAGAAAGCCCGTATTCAGTCAACTTATGGGGACTCTGCTTCTGTGGGGCGGCTGTTTTCTTCTGACAATGCTGTGTACTCTGATTCTCATCTATTTCTTCCCGGAAGGATATCTGCAGGTCTCCACAGGTATGAACTCTGTCTTTGCTACTGTACCTGCTCCTCTGCGGCTGCTCATCATCGCCGTCATGCCTGCAGTATGTGAAGAAGCGATGCATCGCGGTTATATTCAGTACAGCTTTCAGTCAGTCCGGAATGACTGGATTACGATACTATCCATGGGGCTGATTTTTGGTCTTTTCCATATGGATCCTTATCGCTTTCTTCCTACAGCCATTCTGGGAATCGGGCTGTCTTATGTCATGCAGAGGACGCATAATCTCCTTCTGCCAGCACTGTTTCACTTTATAAACAATTTCATTTCCTTTCTTTCTACACTGAGTTCTTCCCCGGAAAGTCTGAATCAGTCGGCCTCGCTTTTTTCCGATCCTTCCTATATTCTTCTGGCAATAGGCTCCTACTTAATCATCGGTGCCCTGGCTCCAATTCTTCTTTTTTCCGGAAGATACCTTCTTTGCAGAGATTCCAATTCTCTTCCTCACCGCTCTGACGGACGAATTATTGCTTCCGTGGTTTCCGTCCTGAGCATCAGCGCTCTGATGCTCATAGCAGGTGTGATTATCGTTCTGTATAATATAAATGCTGCAGATGTTTTTACTGAAATGCCCGTCTTTTAGACAAAATAAAAAGCGGACATACATACACTGTATACCCGCTTTTTTTGTACCTTCAAAACTATATACTGTCAATCCATTTTCGACATTTTCTATCCTATGACGCTTCGCACTTTCTCAAGTG
>CALWGE010000062.1 GCA_944378225.1 uncultured Merdimonas sp. | reverse complement strand
ATATCCTTCCCGCTACCAGGCGGATTTGGGACTTGCACCCTTAAGAAACGTGCGCCGCCAGGCGCACACGCAAAAAAATCAACCGCAGATTTTGCGATTGATTTTTTAAATGTCTTGGATTATTCAGTTCTAATCCGGAATCATTTCAGGACAGCTTCAGGTCGCCGTCCTTTACCCAGCCCAGCCTGCGGCAGACCTGATTGATAGCCGGGGCCAGTATGGCGGGAAGCACAAAAGAAATCAAAATGAGACCGGCCCAGTCAAAGGCTGTGGGTTTGATGGCTGCCGCTCCATTGGAAAGGGCGGTCGCGCTTGGTGAAACCCAGCCGGTCCACACACCCAGCTGTCCGCACAGTCCGCAGGTTCCCATGCCGGAATTGATGGCGTCTCCATTCATCTGCAGACGGAAGATACAGGTAGCCACAGGACCCGTAATAGCCGAAGCCAGCGTGGGAGCTATCCAGATACGGGGATTTTTCACAATATTCGGCATCTGAAGCATAGAGGTTCCAAGTCCCTGGCTGACAAGACCGCCCCAGCCGTTTTCCCGGAAGCTCATGACCGCAAAGCCCACCATCTGTGCGCAGCATCCGGCCACGGCGGCGCCGCCGGCAAGACCGGTCAGTCCCAGTACAGAACAGATGGCGGCAGAGGAAATGGGCAGCGTCAGCGCTACGCCCACAAGCACCGATACGAGAATTCCCATCAGGAAAGGCTGTAAATCGGTCGCCCGCATAATCAGCTGTCCAAAGGCGTTGGCCGCGCTGCCGATGGGCGGCGCGATCACCCAGGCTGCCCCGATTCCCACCAGCGTGGTGACGATGGGCGTAACCAGAATATCTATTTTTGTCTCCTTGCTGATCATCTTTCCGGCCTCGGCCGCAATAATGGCCACAAACAGCACGGACAGAGGACCTCCGGCCTGTCCCAGAGCATTGCAGGCATATCCTACTGTGGCCAGAGAAAACAGAACCAGCGGCGGAGCCTGCAGGGCATATCCGATGGCAACCGCCATGGCCGCGCCGCTCATAAAGGAAGCCATTCCTCCAATGGTATATCCCACTCCATTGATTGTAATAAGCTGAGCAGTCAGGAACCCCACATGAAACTGATTTCCAATCGTATTCAGAATCGTACCTATCAGCAGAGAACAGAACAGACCCTGGGCCATGGCTCCCAGAGCGTCAATTCCGTACCGTTTCGCTGAAATCACGACATTTTTCCGTTTCAGAAATTCTTTTATTTTTTCCATTTATCTGTCCCCCGTATAAAATCGTATAAAAAACAGTGTGGTATACAGGTGTCAAGACACCTGTATACCACACTATACTACTGCTGAGAACTGCTGTCAATCTCTTTCTCAGTCTTCCAGCAGAATTCCAAGCTCTCTCAGAGCATCTTTTACCCGCAGGAATGCGGATTCATCCGGACATGACAGCGTATGAAGATGGATTCCTTCTGTGAGTCTGGAGAGCGGAAGGGCCTCCTCCTCTGCCAGGCGTGCCGCGAACCGGGCTACCTCATATCTGCTTGACAGATGCAGCTCACCCGTAAGCTGTCCGTAAAGCGGGTGCTCCACAATCACATCTATTACGGTACATCCCTGATCCACGATAGCATTCAGCTCCGTTTCCATCTCTTCTGCGCTGTGCTGACAGGCGATCTGCTTTACTATCCCTGTCATGCTGTCCCGCAGAATCATATAGCCCCGGGGCGTGGCGGATATCTGCGCCCCTGCTGCACGAAGCAGCGCGATATCTCCTACGATAATCTGCCGGCTTACCAAAAAGCGGGATGCCAGCGCCGAGGCGCTGACGGGTTTCTCCGACTGCTCGATCAGCTCTAAAACAGCCTGACGGCGTTCTTCTGCGCGCACACACATTCCTCCTTCATCCCTTACTGCCGCCATTATACCATACCACCTTCCGGTTTGCTATCCCTCCCGGTTTCATACGGGTTCTTCTGTTCTATTATCATGATGGATAATCAGAAACCGAAAACTGTTGACAAATTCAATAATTAGAATTAGAATAATTTTTACATATAAAGAAGCCCTGCGACAACATAACCAAAGATAATTTAAAGGAGAAGGAAATAAGATGAAGCACTTATCCATGAGCATTCGAGTTCCTATCGAAGAGGATAATCCCTCCATCCAGAGGCTGGAAGAGCGGTGTGTAAAATGCGGAATGTGTAAAGATGTATGTACGCATTCTATCAGTGTTCACGGGACCTACACCCTGGAACAGACCCAGAACGAAGCAGTCTGTATTCACTGCGGACAGTGTGCAAATGTATGTCCGACAGACAGCATTACCGAGAAATACGAATATCCGGAGATCAGAAAAGCCGTTTCTGATCCTGATAAGATCGTTGTAGTCAGCACATCCCCTGCCGTCAGAGCAGCTCTCGGAGAAGAGTTTGGTATGGAGGACGGAAGCTTTGTCCAGGGGAAAATGGTTGCTCTGCTCCGCGCGCTGGGCGCGGATTATGTGCTGGATACCTGTGTGGGGGCGGATCTCACCATTATGGAAGAGGCCAGCGAGCTTATTGAAAGAGTGACGCACAATACGGCTCCGCTGCCTCAGTTTACCAGTTGCTGTCCGGCATGGGTCAAATTTGTGGAAACCTATTATCCGGAACTGATTCCGAATCTTTCATCAGCAAAAAGCCCCATCGGAATGCAGGGACCGACGATTAAGACCTTCTTTGCACAGAAAAAGGGATTAGACCCCAAAAAGATTGTAAATGTGGCGCTTACGCCATGCACTGCCAAGAAGTTCGAAATCAGAAGATCCGAGATGAATGCTGCAGCGCAGTTTCTGGGAATCGAAGATATGCGCGATATGGATTTCGTCATTACTACGAGAGAACTGGCAAAATGGGCGAAGGAAGAAGGCATTGATTTTGCCGGTCTTGAAGACAGTTCCTATGATGATTTTATGGGCAATGCTTCAGGCGCAGGCATTATCTTTGGCAATACCGGCGGAGTTATGGAAGCAGCCATCAGAACTGCCTACGAATTTATTACCAGGCTTGAATCGCCGGAACAGCTGCTGAATCTCACCCCGGTCAGAGGGTATGAAGGCGTAAAGGAAGCCACGATTCCTGTCGGTGATTTAAATATTAATGTGGCTGTTATTTACGGAACAGCCAACGCCAGAAAAATCATTGAACTGATTAAAAAGAATGAAAAACAATACCATTTCATTGAGGTCATGACGTGCCCGGGCGGATGCATCGGCGGCGGCGGTCAGCCAAAGAATATCGCAAAAGATCAGGAGCAGGTCAGAAAGGCAAGAATTCAGAGTCTTTATTCAAGAGATGAAGCATTAACCGTGCGAAAAAGCCATGAGAATCAGCAGATTCAGCAATTGTACGAAGAATTCTACGGAAAGCCCTTAAGCAGTCTGGCAGAAAAAATGTTACACACCTCATATGAGGATAAAAGTGAAATATTATTCAGAAAAGGAGATAATAAGATGAGTAAATGGGTATGCAGTGTATGCGGATACGTTCATGAAGGAGAAACGGCGCCTGAACAATGTCCATTATGTAAACAGCCTTCTTCCGTGTTCAAGAAGGTAGAAGAGGCAGCTCAGTCAAAGAGTAAATACGCCGGAACCAAGACAGAGAAAAATCTCTGGGAGGCTTTTGCCGGAGAGTCACAGGCAAGAAACAAATACACTTATTTTGCATCTGTGGCAAAGAAGGCCGGTTATGAGCAGATTGCGGCTTTATTCCTCCAGACAGCAGACAATGAAAAGGAACATGCAAAGCTCTGGTTTAAAGCGCTTGGCGAACTTGGAGATACCGCCGAAAATCTTCTGCATGCGGCAGAGGGTGAGAACGCCGAATGGACCGACATGTATGAAAGAATGGCTCAGGACGCCGAGGAAGAAGGCTTTACCGAACTGGCCGCTCAGTTCCGCGGAGTCGCTGCCATTGAGAAAATGCACGAAGAAAGATACCGTGCGCTGCTGAAGAACGTAGAGACCATGGAAGTCTTCAAAAAGAGCGGCGTTACTGTGTGGGAATGCCGCAACTGCGGACATGTTGTGGTAGGAACCGAGGCTCCGGAAGTCTGCCCCATATGTAATCACCCGCAGGCCTATTTTGAAGTAAGAAAAGAAAACTACTAATAACAGTATCCGGAATTTTAGAGCCGGCATACGCGCAGTTTTATAAATTTCAGGGAAAGCCCGATTCAGCAAAGTACTGAACCGGGCTTTTTTCTTTCTATGGCAATATTGCCGGTTATTGTCTGCCTATGAAACACTGTTGAAAGATAACAAAATCACACCGGCAACAAACAGCAATATACCGCCGAAAAGAATTGCATAAGTTTTTTTACTGGTACCTTTAAATTCGCCGTAAATCAGACCCCAGATATAACTCCAGCAGTGATAGCTGTTGCCAATAACCGTAGCAATTGCTACGCTGACTACCGGTGCAAAAATAGCATGCAGAACATTTCCGCCAAAATGACAGAATGCTGCAATCGCTGCCAATACAAATAATTTACCAAGGGGAATCATCGCCATAATTTCAGCAACAGATTCTTTTTCCCAACATAGCAGAATCACCGTAAACAATGAAGAGCCTGCAAACGCGCCTATGACCAAAATACCCATACAAGTCAGGGAGGAAAAGCCATCCGGGTTTAAGGCAGAACGAAGACCAATGGAATTTGCCAATGGATAAGAAGACATCAAAATCAGATTAATGAAGGCCAGTAACAGAATATCCTGCCCTCGGGACTGCTTTTTTTCATCCACCTTTTTCTTTTCTCTGTCACGAAAAATTCCAGCATACTGACATGTAATAGTTGCTAAAATTAACAAAACAGAGGCAACAAATAATGATACAACTGACACTCCTTCTGGAATTCCTGCAAATAATACCGATATAATTGTTCCGCCTAAAATAGCGCAGGTAGCGCTGACAGACGTAGAAAGAATTAAACCGATTCGTTTTACCACCGTCAAGTGCATCTGCATAGCGATGCCAAAAACAATTCCACATCCCAAAATAGCCAATGTCAGTCCCGGACTGCTGCTGATTTCAGAAAAAATACCAGATGGGATCATTTGTTTTCCAAGAAGCCCGATTGCCGCCCACACAATAATAACAGATATGCCATACATGACACTGATAAATGCATGAACCGGAAAATTTCCAAGATGCTTTACTGTCTGAAACCAGGACCCCCAAAGGAATGTTACAAATATAATTCCGGCAATAGCAAGCTGTACTGTCAAAACATCCACCTCTCTTTATCTAATGTAAATTATTTCATTCAATGCAGTTTTATTTTTTTACAGAGCCTTCCGGTAAATTTGTTTCACGTCATTGGCATCCATGGCTACAAATGCGTTTTTAAGTCCCTTTCCGGCTCTCTCAGCCATTACGTCGAATTTGCTCTCATCAATTCCTACTTCCTGCAGAGTCGTGGGCAGGTTCATAGCTTTAAAATAGTCAGCTGTGGCTTCAATAGCCTTATCTGCAATCTCCATTTCCGGAAGAGAAGAGTCTATTCCCCAGACATTCACACCATACTCCACATACTTCCAGAGATTTTCCTCCCTCAGCATATGACGCAGCCAATGCGGAATCAGAATCGCCAGACCTTCACCATGAACGATATCATAATAAGCACTAAGTTCATGCTCCATAGCATGGCAGCTCCAGCCCACAGGTGCGCCTTTGGTCAGCAGTCCATTAATTGCCCAGCTTCCTGCCCACATGAGATTTGCACGGGCTTCATAATCATCAGGAGTATCATAGGCGCGATGTCCATACTCTACACAGGTCTTGAGTACTGCCTCCGCAAAACGGCTCTGCAGATAAGCTCCTTTATGATTATTGAAATAAACTTCCAGAGCATGGCTGATAATATCAGCTGTCCCGGCTGCTGTGTGTCTTTTGGAAACCGTGAATGTATACTCAGGATCCATGATAGACACTTTTGGTCGCATACCAGGATTTGCAGGGCCAGTCTTCTCGTGCGTCTCCATATTGCTGATAATAGCACTGGTATCCATCTCACTGCCTGTTGCAGCCAGGGTAAGTACGGTGATCACAGGAAGTACTTCCTTGATAGGAATCTTACCGGTTACAATTCCCCACATATCATCGCTGCCAGATCTGGTACCTGCTGCAATCAGTTTTCCGCAGTCGATTACACTGCCGCCGCCCACCGGAAGGATTACATCGATATTGTTCTCCCGGCAAATCCTGACACCCTCTTCCACACTGGTAACCCGGGGATTGGGATCTACTCCTCCAAGCTCCATAAAAGGAATCTCATTCTCGTTCAAAATGTTTACGATCGTATCATACAGACCGATCTTCTTTATGCTTCCTCCACCGTAAACCAGAAGCACCTTGGAGCCATAGGCTTTGATTTCGCCACCGAGCTTGCTGACCTCTCCACGGCCAAAAAGCACTTTTGTAGGAATATGATACATAAAGTTTTGCATAATAATTTCCTCCTATTGACGGTTTACTTCATTTATGGTATCAGATTGGATCTTTCCCCGCCTCTTTGTATGCGCGAATGGTCTCTGCCAGCTTTTCCGGCTCCTCATAATACTGCATAATAGTACTTCCCAGGAAAAATCCCTGGCCTCCGCTTTCTCTGATAAATGTAATATCCTGAGGACTGCGGATCCCTACACCGCAGTATACCGGGCGATCTACTCCCATTTCCCTCAGTTTGTCAATGATCATCTTCAGAGTCTCACGCCCTCTTCCCGCCTTCAGATCTTCCGGGGAAGGCATGGCCTGCACATAGACAAATCCGTTGGCGGTGCACACCAATTCAAACTCCTCCGGATACATGGTATAATTTATCGAAGCAGCAAGCTTGATTCCACTCCCCATGAGCTCTTTCCGTACCGTTTCATCGCTTAGATTTCCCGAAAGTATCGTGTCGATACCATGTTCCCGACAATATGCAATCAACCGCTCTGTGGTCAGTTCCAGCACCGTTTCCTGATACAATAACAGAATAATCTCCACCCGGGGAAATTTTTTATGGAATGCGGCCAGCTCTTTCAAATATACCTCATAATCAGCGCATCCTCTGCGGGCCTGGCGAAGTTTCGCTCCAATATATGGCGGATCCACGTAAGGATCCTTCGGTGGCAGACACCACTCAATGGCATCGCAGCCTGCCTGAACGTACGCTTCCGCCATTTCCAGGCTCTTTTCTATGGTCGGATATCCGCATGCAAGATAACATATTGTTTTCATCTTCTCTCCATTTTCTGTATGTCATGAAGAAGAGTAAGCATCAAATGACACCTACTCTTCCCACTATCGCATGTCCGTATACTCAGTCTTTTATTTACCGGTTACGCAATAATTTCGCTAATCTCTCTTGCCACACGTTCAATATCCATATTGTTTACGCTGGACAATAAGGGAAGATGCTTCTCAGGAATACTGCCAGCGCCTTTGAATGCACCTGCTATAGCCCCTGCCATAGTACCAGTTGTGTCACTGTCGTTTCCTGCATTAATCGCAAGATATATTGATTTCATCACATCTCCTCCTGCTGCAGCAAGAAAACCGAATACAGAAGGAACCGCCTCATTTGCATTGATTCCCGTGCCGATGAGATCGGTCATTTCGGTAACACATTTCTCGAAATCGTTTGAGTATTTAACACCAATTTCAACAGCCAGCTTAATTCTTTCCTCTATGCTGGCACCAGCTGCCTTTCGAGCTACATACATAGCCTTTTCATATCCTTTTCGCGCACCGGTTATTCCGGCTTCGATAACATCAGAAAGGGAAGCTCCGTCTGTCATGGCAACAGAAGTTGCAGCCGCAATGGAAGCAGCGCCTGACAAAGCAATTACATTATCATGGGCTGGTCTGCACATCAAAATAGAATCATCAATTGCTTTTTCCATGTTTCCCGGATTGAATAAACCACAAACCCAGGATTTCATTGCTGCACCATTCGTAAGATATCTATTGTCAACAGGCAAATCATCATAAGGCGTTCTTTCTTGTACAATGCCTTCAAGTTTTTCAATTCCAACTGCTGAAGCACGATCAACCCGGGCAGAGTAAATGGCATATCTGTCATTATTTTTCAATTCAAGAAGCGCATCAATAGCCGCTTTTTTTGTAACGCCACCTGCTTTTACAAATTCCACCAGACTGAGGTATGCTATTGCAAAATCATAGGAAACTGTTCCCAAAGGCAGATTCTGCAATGGAGAATCATACGGCATCTCTATATAGTCGCGAACAAATTCCCCTTTTCCTAACTCTTCTTTAATCAGATAAGGAGGACGTGTTTCAAGAGGTGCTCCCATAGCGTTTCCGATAGCAGCTCCGACCATAGCACCAAGAATTCTGTCATACTGTGTCATTTCATCATCTCCTTATCTCAAATCATTGCGTCAATATCAGCAGCCATTTTCTCAAGATCATATCCGTTTGCACTGTTAATCAGCTTAAGGTGTGCCTCAGGGAACGCATCTGCCCCATTAAAAGCACCTACGATATAACCAGCCATGCATGCAACGGTATCCGTGTCATCGCCTCCATTGACAGCCATGTAAATTGTATCTAAAGCATGACCTTTACATGCAGCAATAACGCCAAACACTGCCGGAATTGATTCATAAGCGTAAAGGCCGCATCCGATTATATCCGCAATCCGTCGCATAGCACCCTCAAAATCACCCTGACAGCGAAGACCAATTTCTGCAGCCAGCCCGATTTTTTTAGCAATATTACAACCGGCTGCTGGCTTTGCGCCAAGTTCCGCCGCACGGGTGAAACCTTTTTCTGCGCCATAAATACCTGCTTCAATAAGCTCTAAATAGGACACGCCGTCTTCGAATGCTTTTGCAGTTGCAGCAGCAATTGCACAGCCAGCAGACAAGGCAATGGTATTGTCATGTGTAATACGACACATTGTGAGAGCGTCCTCAATAGCTGCATCCACATCGCCCGGATTAAACAATCCTACTATACCCGCTTTCATACCACCGCCATTGGTTACTCTTTGGTTCATACACAATCTTTCTTGCTTTTCCTGAATTTCTTCACCTCTGAGTCGGGCAATTGTTATTCTTGTTGTTGGACCCGCACACTGCGAATATAGCGGATCGCTATTCCAATTCAATAACCCTTCAATAGCCACAGCATCGTTCATCTTCTGCTTTTTCTCAATCATTGGCAGGGCAGTATAATAGCCAATTGAAAAATCATCGGTTACCATTCCTTTCACGGCGCCCTTTAAAAACATATGATCCGGCAAATCAACATAAGTTGTCACATTTCCGCCAAACCACTCTTTAATCTGGTCGAGTGTCATAAACTCGGTAGCGGCTCCCATCGAATCACCGATGGCGGCACCAAGCAATCCCCCAAAGATCTTTTCTTTTCGTGTAATCAAAATAAACTCCTTTCCCCTTATTCACTAGCTTTTTTGAAACCACTGATTGTTTCAGAAAGAGCTTCCAGATTATCATAATCGTTAAAAAGAGAACTACCTAAAATAAATCCATCAGCACCGGCGTCTTTCACAAACCTGACATCATCGTGTGTTCTGATACCTTGCGCGCAGTAAATAGGACGGTCTCCACAAATTTCATGCAGAGTTTTTAAACACTCATATAATCTTTCCTTTGTATAACCGGCCTCGATCTCCTGCGGATAAGGCAGAGCCTGCATGATTACATAGCCTGTGGCATTTTTGGCTCCATTTAATTCCGCTTCTGTCATATAATAGGAAACTTCAGTTATATTTTTGATTTCACCTTCATGGAGCTGTTCTAAAATCTCCGGATCATATTCTCCGATTGTTATTATGCCATCTATTTTATTCTCTTTACAGAAACGAATCATCTTTTCTGTTCCGATAGCCAGCATGTTTTCTTTACAAATAGAAATAAAGATACCAAGAGCCGGATATTTTTTTCTGGTTTCAGCAAGCAATTCCAGATGCTTTTCCATATCGGGGCAATTATTATAAGCATTCACCTCATTTGCAAAACGGTATGCCTGTCCAATATAGGGATTTGAATAAGGTATTGTCCATTCAATTCCTTCGCAGCCGCCCTTTACATAAGCATCAATAACAGACATACAGTCATCCATTGACGGATGACCGCTTATCAACCAACACAATGTTTTCATAAAATACTCCTTATTTTCGATTAAAATTCCATACCAAGTAAAAAATGTCATGTAGTTACTGTAGGATATGATAGTCACTACCATATCCTACAAATTCTTACCCTCTTATTGTTTAAACAGAAACTTACATAATGCCCAGCGCAACAAGAATAATAGTACCTATAAGAGCTCCGAATACTAAATAGAGAGTGTTGACTTTCTTCTTCTTGAGCAGCCAGTAGAACAGGAAGAACGTTCCAAATCCAAGCATTCCCGGGAAGATACCGTTCAAAATATCATTAAGAGATGTTAATGCCTCCTCCGGTCCAAAGGTTATTGCCAGATTTACGGCAATATTTCCGTAAGCCATTCCGCCAATAACGATCAAGCCAAGGATAGATGCTGCTTCCAGAACCTTGTTAATCAGTCCGGATTCCTGCAAATTAGTTACTGCTGCAGTACCCATTTTGAAACCAATAGAAGTAGTGCCAAAGTACATAAGAAAAGCAGGAATATTATAAATCAAGGCATACAGAATCGGTCCTAAAATGCTTCCCTGTGCGGCGAAGGAAATACCCACGCCACAGGCAACAATACGAATACAGTTCAGGAATAAAGAATCAAAAACGCCTGACAACGGACCCATTAATGAAGTTTTGATAGCATTAATAGAAGATGGATCCATATCCGGATTGTTTTTTAACTCAACCTCCAATGCAACCAGCAGGCCTCCAAACCAGCTCTTAATCTGCGGTGTGCAAAGGAAGAAAGAAAGGTGTCTCTGAAGCGCTGCACTAAACGCTTCCGGATCGTCCCCCCAAATCTTTTTCAATGCGGGTCCAATCTGCCATACAAGCGGTTTATGTGTAAAACGCTCATAGTTGACTGAGGTAGCGCCCTGTAAGGAACGCCAGGATATCTGTCTTAAATCTTTTTTCGTAATAATTTCATTAGAATTAGAACTCATTATCGTCAATCTCCTTTCCCGCTACAGCCGCAGAATTTCCACTAAGCACGTTTTTGAAATCTCCGAAATTAAATTTGATCAGTACAATAATTACACCAATAAGTGCAAGCGCAATTGTGGGAAGCTTCAGATATGCTGCGCCTATATAGCCCAGAAGAAGATAAACAAAGTTTTTCTTATTCATCATAGTTGAAGCCAGCATAGCAAGACCAATCGCAGGAAGAACGCCGCCTGCGGTAGCCATTCCGTCCAATATAACCTGCGGGATCATATTAATGATATTAGCAACAGAGTCTGAACCATAAAGCCATGCGAGGAATACCATTAAAAACTTCAATAAAGCATTAAGAAATCCTTCAAACCACATGACCATATATATGCCTTTTTCATTGGCTTTTGCAGCGAAATTGTCAGCGATTTTGGATGTGAAAGAGAACAGCGCCCATAACACATTCTGAAGAGATGTGGCTAAAACTGCAATTGGAACTGCCAGAAGCAACGCTGCTTCAGTATCCAATCCAGACGAAAGAGCAATCGCTGTAGCTAAAATACTGCTTATTCCGGCATCCGGAGCAATATAAGTACCGATTGTAACAGAACCAAGGAAAAGCGCCTCCAGTGTAGCACCTAACAAGAGACCTGTTTGTAAATCACCAAAAATTAAACCTACTAACGGTGCAAGAACGATAGGTCGATTCAAATACAGAGAACCGACTGCCCAGTCAAGATGACAATAAGCTCCCAACAGACCAAGCAAAACTGCTTGAACAAATGTTGACATGATAATTTCCTCCTTTAATTCGATATTAGATATGTACTGAAAAAACTTCCAAACCTAAGGGTGCATCTACCACCTCCAACTCACCGTAAGCCCAAACGGCAATATTGTTTTAAAAGCCATCAAATAAACGCAAACCAAAATAAGCACTAAAGAACTTTTGCCAGAGGAGTCTTGGACGCGGTAGGAATCGTCTGTAAGTAAATATTGTATCCCTCGCTCGCAAGCTCTTTTAACATGGTTCTCTGTTCACTCGTAACATGAACATGTGCACCCAGTGGTTCTGTTCCCTCACGTTTTACTGTCCGGCCAAGGTTAAGCTCATTTACTGCATCACAGCCTTTCATTAAACGATAGGCCGTTGTTACACTATCCACCACAATAAAAAGTTTATACTTATCTGTCACGCCACTGTTAATTGCTTTTATAGAATCTTCAACGCTTTTAATTACCAGCTTGATACCTGCAGGCACGCTTATTTTAGCAGCTGTAATCTCCAAGGGGGTAATGTTGTCTTTCGCAATCAAAATACAGTCTGCCCCGATAGTGTTTGTCCATGTAGCGGCAACCTGTCCATGGATCAATCTGTCATCAACTCTCATTAACTTAATCATATTTATCATTCCTTTCAATTATTTTTTAAGAGATTAAAACGAATCCAACTCATCATCTTTCCCGACAAGTTCATTAACATATACAATTGATGCTCTTGCGTTGTCGATGATTTCTTCTATCATGTCCTTGGTAAGTTCTTCAGGAGCAAAAACAAACTGCATCAAAAGCCCTAGATTTAATCCGGCAATCAAATGAAACGGCCTTCGTCCCGTTAATTTGATGAATTCATTGCATACACTTCCACCAAGAAGATCGACCAGAACGACAACATCATCGTCTTCTGGAAAAGAGTCCAGTAAATCCATAAGCTTGCCTGAAATTTCAGTTTCACCATCCTCCATATCACCATCTACATACGCACAAAAGTAAGTAATATTTTCTTGCTCTCCGCATATCAGCTTTATAGAATCCAAAATTCCTTTCGCAAAATTTCCATGTGTAGCTACTACAATATGAACCATTTCTTCTCCCACCAAGCCTTTCTTTGTCTGATTATTAGTTTTCTAAAAATTGAAAAAAACCGAAAAATTCTATTTTTCCATATTTTGTTACAATTTATACTCGAAACACTAATATAGTTGATATATTCCGCATCAAATTTTGAATCATCAGATATCTTGTCCTGGCTATATTTTGTTACATTTGCATATTATTTTCAATAGCAGCACCCGATTTTTGACCAATTTGTCAATGGTATGAATGTCCAATACATACCAATGCCGAAGAGGTATCTTCTATTTGACAGTAAAATCAATTAAAACTATAATAAAACAGAGCGAGACATTACAAATTCCGAGATTGCCTAGCTACGGGGGAAATTTTTAATGAAAGATATGCCTTTATATAAGATAATTTATGAGGATTTGCGGGAAAAGATTGAAAATGGCACCTACCCCGAAAAGGCTGCCCTTCCTTCAGAACGTGTTCTGTGTCAGATATACCACGTAAGCAGATCTACCATGCGTTCTTCTCTGGAGGAGTTGTCCCGCAACAACTATATTGTTAAATCACACGGCAACGGAAATTTTGTCAAACCGAAGATGTTCGAGCGAAAATTGACAAAATTTAACTCATTTGCTGACAGCCTGAATGCACAGCATATTTTAATGAAGAACCAAATCATAGATTATGAGGTAATTACAACAGACAAGTATCTCGACTCGCTGACTTTGCCCAAACCGGATTTCACAGAAAATATTCGCTGGCATAAGCTGACCAGGCTGAGATCTGCAGATGACGACCCTATTTTGATTGAGACAAGCTATCTTCCTCAATGGCGCTTCTACGAACTTGATACCAAGGTTCTGCGCGACACTTCTCTGTACGCATACCTCAGAAAAAACTATAATATGGTAATTACGGATGCCAACGAGCTTTTATCCCCGCTGCTTCCCAATAACCACGAGAGAACTCTGTTGAAGATTTCGAGAAATATTCCATGTATGCTGGACGAACTCTTTTGCTATGAGAGAGAAAATCTGATTTCAATTCACCATACCGTTGTCCGGGGTGACAAATTCAGGTTCCAATCCTCCGCCTATGTCAATGGATAATTCCCAAAGGAATAATACTTTAACTCCCTTTTAGGTTAAGTGTTGCTACTGCTTAGCCATTGAAATTCGATGTAGAAATATTCATTAAGGGGCATAACGAGGCTCCACCTTAAACCTTGAAGGCCAGTTTCTTTCTCCCTCAGTTTCGCCATGGCTGTCTCTCCTTTCTGCCTGTAGGAATGGAAAA
>CALWGE010000061.1 GCA_944378225.1 uncultured Merdimonas sp. | reverse complement strand
GCTTCCAGGTTCTTGGCTCCGGCCAGGAACATCTTTGTCAGCATATTTACATCTATCGTTTTCATAACTTCCAAAAACTCCTCCTGCTATTAGTCTATTACCCGCACACCTTCAACAAAGATGTTGATTTTTTCAATCGTCATCCCGGTGAATTCCTCCACCTTGTATTTCACATTGCTGATCAGATTATCAGACACAGCTGAAATACTAACGCCATAGGATACGATTACATGAAATGAAAGCGTAATCTTGTTATCATTAATTTCCACATTCACTCCGCGGGTCAGATTATCTCTTTTAAGAAGCTTTACAAGGCCTTCCTTCACATTTACCATAGCCATACCTACGATACCAAAGCACTCTACAGCTACAGAACCCGCATATCTGGCAATAACTTCCGGATCAATCATGACAGCGCCCATCTGCGTATTCATAAGTCCCTTCATTATGATTACCTCCACTTTTATTTTTATTACGAAAAATGTGCTTTTGAAATCAGGGCGCACTATCCCCTTTTTCACTGATGTTATTATACCCTGTTTTCCGGGAAAATTAAAGCAGATTTTCACACTTTATACAGTTTCTCAAAAAACAGCATGAATTTTAAAATTTTACTTGCAAAATATAGTGGTTTCTGCTAAAATAACCTGTGTTGCGGGTCTATATGCAGTATGTATAGGACTCATTATCGGTCAAGAGGAGGTGCAAACATGGCTAAATGTGCAATCTGTGAAAAAGGCGCTCATTTTGGAAACAATGTAAGCCATTCACATAGACGTTCCAATAAGATGTGGAAATCTAATGTCAAGTCTGTAAAGGTTAAGGTCAACGGCGGCGCCAGAAAGATGTATGTATGTACATCCTGTCTGAAGTCCGGTAAGGTTGAAAGAGCGTAAGATTTGAATGTAAAGACAGGACTGTTGCTGAACTTTTTCGGTGGCAGTTCTTTTTTTGCCTTTTCAAGGGATAAAATTTCATCCCGTGAAAAAAGGACCGGGCGTAACCCCGGTCCTTTTCTATCATGATGATTCAGAATCATTCTCCTGTTCCAGTCTTAAAACTTTTTATCCGCATTTTCCCCCTGATGAAAACAGGTTATATCCTACCAGAATCAGAGAAAAAGCTGCCAGAGCACGGACAAACCAGCCGTTTACAGGCATAAAAAACGTGGTCAGTATCCCTACCCCAATCCAGAACATCACAAATCCAAGCAGCTGCTTCATATCGGCTCCCGGCGCAGAAGTTTCTTATCTTAACTATATGCCGAAACCTTCTTTTTCGATACCCTCTGTCTTCCCGGAATTCCTACTGCTCTTCACTCTCGATGTCGTGTACGGCATCCTGGATCGCATCCGCTACCGGACTGTTCTCTTTCTTTCCGCTGGTAAATTTATTCACAAAGTCCGGTACCATATCCAGAATCTTTGTAACCGTATCCTGATTCTTCACATTCACAAGCTTTGTCACTCCGCCGGATATTACCAGAATTGCGCTGGGAGAGATCTTGGCGCCCATGCCTCCGCCGGCATTCTGTTTCTTTTCTCCCGCAAACGCGCCTGCTCCCACACCAAAGGAAACATCAACCAGCGGCAGGATAATCGTATCTCCAATCGTTACGGCATCGCCGACTACTGTCTTTGTGGAAATAAAGCTGTCCATTCCCTTAAACAGAGATTCTACTGTGGTATCAAAATTATTGTTCATAAGAAAAGCCTCCTTGATTCGTTCTCTGATTCATTTTCTTTTATATTTTCATATCTGCCTATCTGTTCAGTCTGCGGTACAGCCGGCGTACATTCCTGTCGCGATACAGTCTCCAGGCAATCCGCAGTACTGTCACAGCACGGAGACGTCCTTTCAGAAAAAGTTCTCCCTCCAGTACTGAATTTTCAAAATCCGGAGTCACCTTCACATTATCCATAAAAAGCGGATAAAATATACTGATCCCACCAAGAATCTGACCGGTCAGTGCCGGATCGTCAGTGCCGAAATGAAGTTCTCCCCGAATCTTGCGGGGCAATGCCTGGCGAAGCAGTATCCCTGCCTGTTTCCAGATAAGAGCAACCGCAGCCTTCGTTCTTTCATCCAGCGCAAACGCTTTCATCCGCTGGTATTTTCGGATCATCTGCTTTATTTTACCACAGAAACGGCTGATTGTACATTTCAGATTTTTGAAATATGCAGGAATCCCTCGTATGAAACGAAGCACCCTCCGTATAAATCCTGCGGCATCCTGAAGACGAGACAGTAATCGTGACGTTTTCTTTTCATCCGGACCCGGATTCGAATCTGAATCCATATCCGGATCTGTATCTCTAAACTCTGTATGTCTGAAATCTTCCGCTTTTTGTTTTACAGCTTCCGAAAACGGATTCTCGGGATCTGTCGTCTCATAAGCTGTCCTTTGCGGCTCTGCAGTTTCTCCCGAATCAGCATCTTCCATCTGCATCCACGTCTGCTCAGAGAAATCATCGTCTTCCTGACCCGGGAACTCCACAATCCGGAATCCCAGGACCTTTACCTGGACACATAACTCACCCTCCTGCCAGCTGGCAGGAACACAGATGAGAGAAAACAGCCAGCTCAGCCGCCCTTCCGCCCGGCATTCTCTCTGATTGCGGACTCCATAAGCCCTGTAGCGCACCGGCACAAAAAGCACAAGCAACAGTATCAGCAGCGCGCACCCCAGCAAAACCGCCAGAATTATCAATATTATCTTTATAATCAGAAATACTACCTGCAGCATCTAGCTCTCCTGTTCCGTCTGCCCAAAATATTCCCGCACCCGGAAACTCCCTGTCTCCCGATAAATATCCTCTACCATGCACCGCACCATTTCAAGGGCTTCCTCATAGCCTGAGGCGATTCCCACAATAAACGGATCCTGCCGGTAAAAGGCCGGTTCCTTCAGATGAGCGGCATGAAAAATGTCAAAGAGATTTTCCGGATTGGAAGCCAGCGCTATAAAATAAACGGCAGCCATCCCTGCCCCACGCTCAGCCTTCTTTATAATCTTTTCCTTTTTTGCAGCTGTTATATCACTCAGATAAAGGTGTTCCGCCCACCGCATTCTGTTCTTCCTCCGTCTTCTGCGGGCAGAAGAAAAGGCGTTTCCCTCAGATGCTCCGGATTTTCCCTGCGGAAAACCGCAAAACAGGTGTGAAACGCCTTCCGCTTTTAAAAATACTTCTTACTGCCCCAGAGATTACTTTTCTTCAGATCCAGATACTCGTTATAAGCACGTTCCAGAATCTGCTTCTCATTTGAAAATTTCAGCAGATGGTATGCTTCATGATACTTATAATATCCGGAATCCACGAAATACTCCTCACGCTGTGGTTTGCTGTAATAATTGTCCGCCATCATCAGATACCAGTGTACATCCTTTTCCACTGTGTCTTCCGGAACGGAAAACGAATACTGACTTTTACCGATATACTTGATAATGGAAGCTTCTACGCCAGTTTCCTCGCGTACCTCTCGCACTGCTGTCTCCTTGAACTCCTCTCCCGGCTCAACAGTTCCTTTAGGCAGAACCCAGCCTTCATACCTGTTCTTATAATTCTTGTACAAAAGCAGAATCTTGCCGCGAAATATTACCACACCTCCACAACTGGTTGCTTCAATCATTGCAAAACCTCCTGTCCTGGTGTGCCATGAATAGACTTGTAATCAGTATACCCCTTATCGTTTTGTTTGGCAAGCCTGACTTGTCCCATTTGTTTCTGCAATAGAGTTTACAAACCCGGGCAAATATGCTAAAGTATGCGGGAATGAAATAAATACTGCCCAATGATAAGGAGGGAGAACTACACAAATGAATCCTAACACACTGACTGCCGCAGGCTATCTGCCTGACGAACGGCCCACCTTCATCAAGCTCCTGCTATACGCGATTCAGCAGGTCATCGTTATGTTCCCTGCTACGGTCACCGTAGCGCTCATTACAGGTTTCCAGGTCTCTACGACCATCTTTGCCAGCGGTCTTGCCACCGTCTGCTTCATCCTGATCACCGGTCGGAAAATCCCCATGTATTACGGTTCTTCTTTTGCCTACCTGACTGCTATTTCCAGCATGGTGGCAGCGGAAGGTACAGCAGAACAGATAGCGTCCTTTAAAGCCACAGGAATTCTTCCGGCTGAACTGATTTCCTATGCGCAGTTTGGAATCCTTCTTTCCGGTCTGGTATCCATTGCAGCAGGACTTCTGGTCCGTTTCTGCGGCCACAAGGCTGTGGAACGCATTCTGCCGGCCTCCATCACCGGCCCCGTAGCCATGATCATTGGTCTTACCCTGGCCGGGAATGCTCTTTCCGACGCGGCTCCCCAGGCGGTCGAGGGAGTAAGCGGGAGCAACTGGGTATGGATGGTTTCCCTGATTACGCTGTTATCCACCATATTATTTTCACGTTATCTCAAGGGTGTACTCGGACAGCTGCCCCTTCTTCTGGGCGCTCTGACAGGCTGTGCTGCCGCTGCTCTTCTGCTTCTCATCGGAGGACCGGAGCTGAGCCTGTTCCGGCAGATGCCTGCGGAAGCCCTTGCAGCCTCTGCATGGAAGCTGGGAGACGGTTCTCTTTTCGCCCTTCCCGCTTTTTCACTTCCAAAGGTTTCCTGGCCGGCTGTGGCGGCCATTATGCCTATTGCCATTGCGACCATTCCGGAATCCACCGCGCACATTTATCAGCTTGATATCTATATCAATGAACTGTCCCGCAAGAAAAACGGAAAGCATTATCATATGGCAAGCCTGCTTGACAAAAATCTGATTGGAGATGGTATCTGTGATATGATATCCGCAGTTGTAGGCGGTCCTGCAGGAACCAACTACGGCGAGAACATCAGCACCATGGCAATTACCAAAATCTTTTCCGTATCCGTACTGACCGCGGCAGGCGTCATTGCCATGATCGTCTCCATGTTCACACCCCTTATCCGTATTATTTACGGCATTCCGCTGGCTGTCATCGGCGGACTGGAAATCTATCTTTTCGGCGCAATTGCCGCTCAGGGTATGGCGATTATGATTGACAAAAATGTAGATATGTTTTCTTCCAAAAATATCGCTGTGATTGCTACTGTTATGGTTATCGGTCTTGGCGGAAATTATGCTTTCGGAGGAAACATTCCCTTCCTTGGACTGAACGTTCCCTGTATTGCAGGAGCCGCTATCTTTGGAATCGTGCTGAACGCTCTGCTCTCCATCGGAGAGAAAAAACAGGCTGAAGAAGAGGCCGACTCATAAAAGAGCCCTAAAAGCTTTACACTGTTTTATTATAATGATAAAAGGAAAGCTTACGGAGATTTATTCTGACAAATATTTCTCCTGCGCTTTCCTTTTTTCTATCTCTCAGCCAGAGATATATCCAAACCAAGTTCTGTCTTCATCCATGCAGGAAACAATATTGTGAGATACCAGAACCAGCTGAGCTCCGCTTCTGATTCCGGCTTCAAACGGAATAAAGTCCGAATTCTCAAAAGTTTCCATGCTCCGGTAATCCCATGCGATTCCTGTATGGGTATCCGCATTATTCCCATAGCCGGGGAAATGCTTCAATACACAGGCAACTCCCGTTCCCTTCATAGACTCTGTCACCGTTTGCACGTATTCTGCCGTCATCTCTGCATCCTGTCCAAAGCTTCTGTCATAAATAAAATCTTCCGGATTTGTGGAAACATCGCAAACCGGTGCAAAATTTACATTGACTCCAAGACTTTTCAGAAGACTGCATTTTTCTTCTGTATCTGTCCGGACCGCTTCCAGTCCTCCCTGACTGTAAAGTTCCTGAGGAGACGGAAAAGGCTCTGTGCGAAATGCCGCAAAACGGCTGATCCGTGTCACACTTCCCCCTTCTTCGTCGACTCCTATCAGCAAAGGAATCCTGACAGAATTCTGATACGTTTCGATATCCCCGCGCACCTGTTCCCGAGTTTTTTCCTCAAAATCTCTGGCAAACAAAAGATAACCGCCCAGATGATATTCTTCTGCTTTGACAGCGGCATCCTGTTCCGGACAGCGTGCAAGAAACATCTGCCCGACTTTTTCCTCCAGAGTCATGCTTTCAAGAAGATCCTGAAATTCATCCTCCGGTTCTTCCCGGGGCGTCGGCTCAATTTCTGTGGCCTGCGGAGGGATGACTGTTTCAGTCTTGCGTTCCATATGCAGCACTGTATTTCCGGCCCAAAGGCCACAGCAGAAAATGAACGAAGCAGCAATCAGAATATTCCTTCTGCTCATGCCGTCCCACCAGCTTTCTGAGCACCTTCTTTTTCTGCCTGCCGGAGTTCTCCGGCCCACTCAAATCCCTTTTTAGCCATATACACCGCAATAATCTCATTAATAACAGCTGCCGCGGCTATAGTGCCCTGTATAATCACCGCATTTTCCGGAGAGATCCCCTCCAGAACCGAAACTGCTATTCCTGTAAAAATCAGGGAGATTCCTGAATGAGGCAGCAGTGTAAATCCAAGATATCTCCGTACAGTAACAGGCGCATGTGCGGCGAATGCCCCTATCCAGGCGCCGCCGTATTTCCCCAGCCCTCTGGAAATAATATAAACGGCTGTATACAATCCTGCTCCAAACACCAGATGATAATCCAGAGGAGCCCCCAGATTCAGGATCACCACTACAAGAGCTCCTCCTATGACAGGATTCATTACTGACATAATATCACGTCTCTGTTCGCCATTAATCAGGTTGGAATAAACCGTTGCATACGCCATACCCAGAAGCATAAAATTCATAACCTGTACCGGCAAAAGGCTGTTCACCCAGAATCCGGCTCCTGTCACTGTCAGCAGCATCAGAACGGTCACAGCTATTTCCCCTGCCTTTTTATGTACAAACCGGAGAATCAGGCCGCCGAGCAGCCCGCCTGCCGCTCCAATCAGGAGAGGAAGCAGCACCACAATGATGACTGCAGCCACAGGAATATGCTGGGCAGAAGAAGTAATCGTAACAACTGCCATTACTATGAAGAAAATTACCGCTCCTACCATATCATCCAGAACTGCCATGGGAATCAGTGTTTTTGTCACAGGCCCGGAGGTTCTGAACTCATTCACAATAGACAGTGAAGGCGCCGGAGCTGTTGCAGTAGCGATTCCTCCAAACAGGAAGGCCAGGTAAATGGGAACGGAGGTAATCCAGAACACAATTGCAAAGACAAGACTGACAAGTAAAAAAGTTCCCAGTGATTCCGCAACCGTCATAAGCAGCAGCGGCCCTCCCGTCCGCTTCATATCGCCCAGAATCAGTTCCGTTCCAATCATCATACCTGCGGTACATTCCATCAGACCCTCTACCGCATCATACCACCGGGAATCCATTATGCCGCTGCTCAAAAGTCCTGCAGCATGCGGACCCAGAATCATGCCCGCAATCAGCCACCCCAGAATAGCCGGAAGGCGGAATCCGGACACAAGCCTGCCCGCCGCGATGGCAAGCGCAATCACAGCTCCCAGACGGATAAGTCCTGTTAAAATCTCCATTTCATTTCCTGCTCCTTTGCATATATGACAATTCCTACCACAGAGAATTCTGCTGAGCGTACCAGGCTGCAAAGATCTGACGCGCAACCGGTACCGCATAATCGCTTCCCGAACCCTTTTCCTCCACGAGAACACAGACCACAATGTCCGATTCTCCGGTATCTGAAAATCCTACAAACCAGGCATGGCTTTTGCTTTTGTCGCTGCTGTATTCTGCAGTTCCCGTCTTTCCCGCAATCGAAAAGCCCAAATCATTCAGCTTTCTGCCTGTTCCGTCCGTAACTACAGCCTTCATATATTCCGTCAGTGTTTCCGCTTCCTCCGGAGTCATCAGCGCTCCATAACTCTTGGGGCTGTAAGTATCCACAATACTGCCGCTGTAATTTTCCACATGATCCAGCACATACGGCTCCATCAGGACTCCGTCATTGGCAATGCTCTGTGCAATCATAGCCATATGAAGAGGGGAGACAAGCGTTTCTCCCTGTCCGATAGCCGTCATCATCTGCTCTGCGGGAGTCGCTCCATCCTTCAGAGAAAAAGAGCTCCTGGAGTATGTCAGATCAAAAGGCAGTTCTGAATTGAAGAGAAGGCTCTTACACGTATCCGCAAAAGCTGTCTCGTCCAGAGACAGACCAATGGTTGCAAAGGCTGAATTACAGGACTTTGCAAAAGCCGTCGTAAGATTTTCCTGCCCATGTGCAGTCCCATCGTAGCAACGGATCTTATAGTTTCCTTCTGTCACACTGCCGCTGCAGCGGAAACTGAAATCTTCATAGTCCGGATTCTCCCTCATATATTCCAGAAGTGTTATGATTTTAAAGGTAGAACCGGGAGGATAAAGTCCCTGAGCAGCGCGGTTGTAAAGAGCGCTGTCCGTATCATCCTCGGCGGTCAGACTGTCCCAGTCCTCGTTAATCGTTCCCGGATCAAAATCAGGTTTTGAAACCATGGTCAGAACCGCCCCTGTACTGGCATCCAGAACAACTGCCGCTCCCCGGCTGTTGCCCAGAGCGGCATAAGCCGCTTCCTGAAGTTCTGTATTCAATGTTGTAACAACATTATTTCCCTGATCCTTTCGTTCATGAATATCATTCTGAATCTGCTCGATGGTCGATATATCGGAAGTCAGCAGCGTGAAATTTGCCAGATTTTCGATGCCTGTCTTTCCTCTGGTGGAATATCCCACCACATGGGCAAACTTTTCCCCATAAGGATACACACGTGTCTCTGTTCCGTCTTCCGCCACCTTCGTCTCAGCCAGTACGGTCCCGTCTTCCGCCAGAATACTTCCCCGTACAATCTTTTCCGCGAAGGCATCCTGTCGGGAATTGTACGGATTATTGATCACATCCTCGCTCAGAACCGCCTCAAAATAGACGAAGTATCCAATCATCAGCGTAAACAGTCCAATGAACATATAAGTCACAACTGTCAGCTCATGATTTTTCTTTTTTCTGCCGCTTTGGTTTCCGGTCTGTTTTGTTTTTTCCTTCGTTGTTTTTTCTTTCGCCGCTCTTTCCTGCGATGCCCGTTCCGGACTTTCCGGTGCCTGTTTTTTTGGCTTTCCGGGCTCTAGCCCTGGCTGCCCGTTCCCGTTCTTTTTCAATCTCTAAATCCTCGTCTTCCTTTAAAAGATACATGCCCTGGATAATTGCAAACATGAGAATACTCGACACAATGGAGCTGCCGCCGCAGCTTACCAGCGGAAGCGTCACTCCCGTGGAAGGAATAAACCGGATAGCTCCGCCGATAGTCAGAAATACCTGAAAGCCGTAGAGCGTTCCGAATCCCAGAGCCGTATACTTATAAAAAACATTTTTTATCTGCATGGAAATATTGACAAACATAATAAAACAGCTCATACAAATCAGAATCAGGCAGATAGCAAAAATTCCACCCATTTCCTCCGCAATGGCTGAAAATACGAAATCCTCTTCCACTACCGGAATCTTGTTCGGCATTCCCTGGCACAGACCCATCCCCAGCCATCCGCCAGTTCCTATGGCAAACAGTGACTGCGTAATCTGGTAGCCTTCATTGTCTATGACACTGAACGGATCCGTCCAGGCAAGAACACGCACACGCACATGATAGAACAGCTGATACCCTACAAAGGCTGCCGCTACGCCGGCCCCCAGACCCGAAAGAAAATATCGCCGTTTCCCAGTCGCCACATACAACACAATCAGATAAGTGATAAAAAACAGCAAAGCTCCGCCCAGATCTCTTGAAAAAACAAGGACAAGTACATGAAGTGCTGCCAGAACAGTAGTCATCACCACATCCTTGAATTCCGTACTTACAGAAAGCCTGGCTGCAATAAAAAATACAAAAGTAAGCTTTACCATCTCTGTGGGCTGAAAACTGAAGCTTCCCAGAACCAGAGACAGGTTGGCTCCCGAATCTTCTTTTCCAATCACAGCAACCGTCAGGAGGAGAAGAAGACCTGCAATTCCATACACCCACGGAATCTTCTGCAGAAATGCACACTTTCGAATCAGCACCGGTACAATCAGCGAAAGAACCAGAGCCGCCGCTGCAATCTGAAACTGACGGACTGCCCGGTCAAAAGTAAGGCGTGTAAGAATTACAAAGCCCGTCATCAGAAGAAAGCACATATTATTCAGTACCAGACGGTTAATCTGCGGATAAATCAGTCTGGTAAATACGAGTACCGCCTGCAGAAGAAAGAACTGCAGCAGGTAAAAGATGAGAACCTTCACCTGCCAGGTCTGGATGAAGATCACGCCAAATGCCAGAAAATGTATAAGAAAGGTAAGAAGATTCTGCACCTTCCAGCCGTGATTGATATCCTCCTGATTTTTCTTCCTGAGTACGGAATAACTCAGAAAAGTATACATCGCTATTAAAAGAATGAATACATATCTGGATAACTCAACAATCAGATTGATCATAGAAACCTATTGAACTCCCCGTTTCAAATGTCCTTTTGTATATCCGCCTTCCGGTTTCCCTGCAAAACCTCCCCGGCAGTATACCTGAATATAGTCTGCCAGAATCCGGCGCATTTCTTCCCGGTTCTCCGTGGTAAAACAGAGCCGGAGGCTTTCCGGAGACAGCCGTTCCACTTCCTCGCTGCTGTACAGAAGAGAAAGCGGCTCACAATTATAGATAACGTTATAACAGAAACGGCAGTAATTTGCCACAGGGAACTCCTTCTGATATCGATCTGTCAGTGTTCTCCGGACAGATCTCCTGTCGCATTTTTCCACCGTCTTATGCAGACATCCAGCTGTCGTCATAAGAGGAAGATATCCGTAGACAATCATCTCGCTCTGGCCGCAGCCCCGTTCTGCCAGTTCTCTGCCATTCAGTTCCAGCGGCAGAGTATCACGGATAATATTCTGCTTCTTCCAGAACCCGCACGCTTCTCTGTTCCAGCTGTAAAGGCTGTGATCTGCAGTAATCGGTATATCCCAGCCGCATGCTCTGATAAATCCCAGTTCATCTACATTCTTTACCATCACTGCGTCCAGTCCTGCATTTTTCAGGAGTTCCATATGTGCGGAAAAAAATTCTTTTGCTTCCAGACGGAAGACGTACGGAAGAACCAGCACACATTCTTTTCCTGCCTCATGACAGGCCTGCACGTATTCTCCAATTTTTGTGAAATCGATCTTTTCGCTGGTGAGATAAATGCTTTTTACCTCCGGAAAAAACAGCGCCTCCGGCAGAACTTCCGGATTCTCCAACTGTACACGAAGGATACAGGGCACAGCTTCTTTCTTTATCTTCCCGCTCTGATTCCCGGACTGAAGCGGATATTCGGGGTTATGAAGCTGCTCTTCCTTTTTTCTCCTGCTTTTTTCCGCGTACGCCTCTTCCAGCTTTTCCAGAGCTTCTCTGCGGATTCTGTTCAGCTCTCCCACAGGGCAGAACAGCTCTCCTTCCAGAAAAATATCCAGACTTTCAAACTCAAACGGCGTATCTCCTGTCTTTCCAATCTGTTTTCTCAGATCTTCTTCTGTAAGAGGTCGCTTCTGCGCCTTTTGAGCTGTACCGCCGACAACACAGACTTCTGTATCTTTATACTTTACCACAAGCTCCATGGGAAATTCCTCAGAAATTCTGAATATTCCCTGAATTTTTTCTTTTCTGTCCTTTTCCAGATACTCTTTGTGCAGCCGTTCCAGAAGTGCTTCATATTCCTGTTTTTCACGGACTGCAGAACTTCCTTTTGCCTCAAAATGTCCGGAACGGGAAAGGGACATCAGTTCCCGTCCGTTATGTATCTGATAGTATCCTCTGGAAAAACCGCCCCGGTTATAAAGAGCCTGCAGCTCGCCATAATCCTGTTTATCCACGCGATATCCTTCTTTTCCATGTTCCAGATACCAGTCCAGATACTTCCTGTAAATGCGGACCACTCCGGCTGTGTATTCCGGCCGTTTCATGCGTCCTTCAATCTTCAGGGAGCAGACGCCTGCCTCCAGAATCTCCGGCAGAATTTCTATCGTACACATATCCTTGGGACTGAGCAGATAGCTTTCCTTCGGACTGTTCAGGACACGCTTTCCGTCCTTCCACTGATAAGGCAGACGGCAGGGCTGCGCGCAACGCCCTCTGTTTCCGCTGCGCCCTCCCAACATACTGCTGAACAGACACTGTCCCGAATAACAGTAGCAAAGAGCACCATGGATAAAGCTCTCAATCTCCACATCTACTGTCTCATGAATTTTCCGTATCTCTTCCAGGGACAGCTCTCTTGCTGTAACCACCCTGGCGGCCCCCTGTTCTTTCAGAAAGGCAGCGCCGTCAGCACCCAGTACCGTCATCTGTGTGCTGGCATGAAGCGGAAGATCCGGAAAACATTCTTTCAGATAAGAAAATACTCCCAGATCCTGTACGATTACTCCATCCAGTCCGCTCTCATAATAAGGTTTGAGATAGGTTTCCAGAGACTCCAGTTCCCTGTCTTTCAGCAATGTATTGATAGTAAGATACAGATCACAGCCATGCAGATGAGCAAAGCGAATCCCTTCACAAAGTCCTTTTTCATCCGGATTTTCCGCATATGCTCTGGCCCCGAATCTGCTTCCTCCGATATAGACTGCATCAGCTCCGGCATTCACTGCCGCACGCAGACTTTCCAGAGATCCGGCAGGTGCCAGAAGTTCTGTCTGATGTCTCATAGCTCCTCCTTCAGACCGCAGGATAAAACAAAGCGTCAAAGCCCTGAAACTGCATCTGACGCCCTGCCCCTCTTTCGTTATTTGTTACCTGAATGATACCGCCGCCCATGGCTGTGATTCTGCCTGGACTGATTCTGGTTCTGCCCCTGCGCAGGAGATGCTGCTGCCGGGTTTTCCGGTAAAGAAGCTTCCATATGGGCTGCTGTATTCTCTTCCGCCCCGCCCGTCTTTTCTTCCTTCTCCTTCTTTTTCTCCAGTTCCTTCTGCTGTTCTCTCAGAATTTCCAGCTCTTTCTGCTGCGCTTCGTCCTTTTCCTTCAGATCATCAAGCTCTTTCTGCTTATTTTCCAAGGCCAGCTGCGCATCAATCAAATCATGACGCACACTGTAGAGCTCCCGCTCTTTCTTTTCCAGATCTGCCGTCAGCTGCTCTGCCTGATGTCTGGATTTGAAAAAATCGTCTGCCAGATTCATATTCAGCAGAAGCTGTTTCTGATCCGCATTCTGTTTCCGATATCCCTCTGCTTTCTGCAGTTCTGACATCTTGTCATTCAGATAGACAGCAATCTGATGCAGGTATTCCGGACTTTCATATCCGCTGATTTTATACACCTTTCCGGCAATCACCACTTCCGCGGTATTCTTCATAGCCATACTGCTCACTCCCATTTGAATCATTCTACCATATTCATCCGCCCCGTACAACTCCGAGATGCTGATATCCAAGCTCTGTAACCACACGTCCCCTGGGAGTTCTGTTGATAAAACCTCGTTTGATAAGATATGGTTCATACACATCTTCAATAGTTCCGGAATCCTCACCGATGGCAGCCGCCAGCGTGTCCAGTCCCACCGGACCTCCGGCAAACTTCTCTATCATAGTGTTCAGAATCCGTCGATCTGTCTGATCCAGTCCATAGCGGTCCACCTCCAGCAGATCCAGAGCAAACTCTGCTGTCCGCGCCGTGATGACTCCGTCATACTTTACCTGAGCGAAATCCCGCACTCGTTTCAACAGACGGTTGGCAAGACGGGGCGTTCCTCTGGAACGTCTGGCAATCTCCAGCGCTCCGTCCGCCTCGATCTCTACATTCAGAACTTCCGCAGACCGCAGAACAATCGTCTGCAGTTCCTCTTCTGTATAAAATTCCAGATGATGGACCACGCCAAAACGATCCCGCAGAGGCGCAGTCAGAAGCCCCGCCCGCGTAGTCGCGCCAATCAGGGTAAAATGCGGCAGACTCAGACGGATAGACCGGGCGGAAGCTCCCTTTCCAATGACAATGTCGATGGCGAAATCTTCCATGGCGGGATAGAGAACCTCTTCCACCTGACGGTTGAGACGGTGTATTTCGTCCACAAAGAGCACATCTCCCTCAGAAAGATTGTTAAGAATCGCTGCGATCTCTCCCGGTTTTTCAATTGCCGGTCCGGAAGTCACTTTCAAATGCACTCCCATCTCATTGGCTATGATGCCCGCAAGTGTCGTCTTTCCAAGTCCTGGGGGACCATATAGCAAAACATGGTCAAGAGGCTCTCCTCTTTTTTTGGCAGCCTCAATGTATATTTTCATATTTTCTTTTACTTTGTCTTGTCCAATGTATTCACTTAATACTTTTGGTCTTAATGAATTTTCTAACCTTTCTTCTTCTACACTTTCAAGTTCTGGACTAATTATATTTTCATTATCTATATCCATTAGCATTTACCCTCTTTTTATTTTTCAATAATAACATTATATCCTATAAATAATCCTGTTTCTATTACACCAACTATACTTTTTAAATCTTTTTCTAAATTTTCATCTACATTTCTAAATACTGTATCTAATATAACATTACCATTTTCAGTGATGACTGGACCATCTTTTCCTTTTGCTAATCTTAAAGTAATACCTTCTGCACCCATCTCAAACATTTTTTGTCTTACATAATTTATTGCTTGTGGTGTAACTTCTACTGGTATTGGGAATTTGTCGCAAATATTTTCTACAAATTTTGATTCATCTA
>CALWGE010000060.1 GCA_944378225.1 uncultured Merdimonas sp. | reverse complement strand
AAGCTCATGATTATACGAAGAAAAGAAAAGTGGTGCTGGACCTAGGCTTCAGCACCAACTTTGTCTACAGTCTGAAATCCCCGGCATATGCCGGGGATTTTGTACGAAGACAGATTCGTATAGAGATTGACAATAAAAACAAGAAGCTATATAATTACCAATGATAATTATCGTTGGTAATTATATGGAGGAAAGTGAATGAAAGTGCAGACAATCAAAGCGTTGATGGATGCATGCTATCAGGCAAAACGGATTCGGGAATTGCTCCCGGCGCTTCCAAAGGGCGTTACATCATCGCATATCATTTATCTGGATATCATTGAATCAATGGAACGGCAGGGACAGCGGGTAAAGGTGTCGGACATCAGCGATGCCCTGCATCTTCCGCGACCGGGTGTAACCCGGACAGTAAAAGACATGGAAGCGAAAGGTTATCTTTGCAAACATACTTCCGCGCAGGATGGACGGATTACGTATATTTCCATGACTGAGGCCGGAAGACAGCTGTCACGGCGGTATAATGAACAGTATTTCAACGGGCTGGCACCGTTCCTTCAGGACATTTCCGAAGAGGATGCCGCCTGTACCATACGGACGATTCAACAGTTGTATCAAGTCATGTCTGAAAGGAGTGGCCAGGTTGAATAAGCAGGAAGCAGACTTTACCCAGGGCAGCATCTTAAAGAAGCTGTTCTGGTTCATGATGCCCGTTCTCGGGGCACTTATTTTACAGGCGGCTTATGGGGCCGTCGATTTGCTGGTAGTGGGCCGCTTCGGATCTACATCAGGACTCTCGGCAGTTTCCACCGGAAGCCAGATTCTGAATCTGGTTACCTTTGTGGTGACGCAGCTTGCTATGGGCATTACCGTTTTGATTGCACGGTATCTGGGGGAAAAGAGAACGGATCAGATTGCTCCGGTTTTGGGCGGAAGCGTCATTGTGTTTACACTGATCTCAGCAGGATTGTGCATTATTCTGGTTTGTTTTGCCAGACCCATATCTGTGCTGATGCAGGCGCCGGAAGAGTCCCTGGAGCTTACCGTGAGTTATGTGCGGATCTGCGGCGGCGGTATTTTCTTTATTGTAGCCTACAATCTGCTTTCTGCCATATTTCGTGGTCTGGGTGACAGCAAATCACCGCTGCTGTTTGTTCTGGTGGCCTGTATAGTAAATATAATTGGTGACGTTTTGCTGGTGGCGGTTTTTCATATGGATGCTGCAGGGCCCAGTGCCGGAAATTCCTGGCCATTGGACTGCCTCTGGCTCTGCAGGAGTTCCTTACTCAGCTTTCTTTTCTGGCACTCTGTGCTTTCGTGAACCGGCTTGGTCTGGAGGCTTCCTCCGGTTATGGCGTGGCCAGCAAGATTGTAAACTTTGCCATGCTGGTGCCCAGCGCTTTGATGCAGTCCATGGCGTCCTTTGTTTCCCAGAATGTAGGCGCAGGAAAAATGAAGCGGGCCAGACAGTCCATGTTCACCGGAATCGGAGTCGGCGTCGGAGTCGGCTGTATTGTATTTGCACTTGTGATGCTGAAGGGAGATATGCTCGCGGGTTTCTTTTCTACCGATGCGGCAGTCATTCAAAAAGGCTTTGACTATTTAAAAGGATTTGCACCGGAGACCATTGTGACGGCCGTTCTGTTCAGTATGGTCGGTTATTTCAATGGAAATCAAAAAACTTTCTGGGTCATGCTCCAGGGACTGGTACAAACATTGCTTGTACGTCTTCCCATGGCGTATTTTATGAGTATTCAGTCGGACGCCAGCCTGACTGAAATTGGTCTTGCTGCTCCTGTATCCACTACAGTGGGCATTCTTCTGAATGTGGGATTTTATATTTATATGAGCCGATGTGAGAATAAGAAAAATATACAAGGATAAAATGCTGTCTGACGGTTGTTCTGATGGGGTTGTACTTTTCGCCATGATATAAAAATTTGCACTTTTCAACAGCGCCGCTTTCTGGTAAGATAAAAACGTCTGAAATAATCAGCAGGAGGAAAGAAATCTATGTGTGGAATCGTTGGTTTTGTAGGAAACCGGCAGGCGGCCCCCGTTCTGCTGGATGGACTTTCGAAGCTGGAATACAGAGGATATGACTCGGCCGGACTGGCAGTGCGGGACGGGGAAGGTCCTATCAGAATTGTAAAAGCAAAGGGACGGCTGAAGGTGCTGGATGAGAAGACAAACGGTGGTCAGGCCATGGCAGGTGACTGCGGTATCGGTCATACCCGCTGGGCGACTCATGGAGAACCTTCAGAAGCGAACGCCCATCCCCACTGTAATGAAGGCGGAACGATTGTGGGTGTTCATAACGGCATCATTGAGAATTATCAGGAACTGAAAATGAAACTTCTGAAGCATGGTTACCGGTTCTGTTCAGAGACGGACACGGAAGTCGCCATCAAGCTGGTGGATTATTACTATAAAAAATATCTGGGAACTCCGGTGGATGCTCTGAATCATGCCATGGTCCGTATCCGCGGCTCCTATGCTCTGGCAGTGATGTTTCAGGATTATCCGGAAGAGATTTATGTGGCGCGGAAAGACAGTCCGATGATTCTGGGCATCTCCGACGGAGAATCTTATGTGGCTTCAGACGTGCCGGCGATTCTGAAGCATACG
The DNA here is from genome assembly GCA_944378225.1 of uncultured Merdimonas sp. Classification (GTDB taxonomy): domain Bacteria; phylum Bacillota; class Clostridia; order Lachnospirales; family Lachnospiraceae; genus Laedolimicola. The sequence goes on along the minus strand of CALWGE010000060.1, from coordinate 12,844 downwards.
AGAACCGTATATTATATTGGAAATATGGAGCTTGGACGGGTACAGAAAGGAAAGATTACTTTCTATAACCTGGACGGTGACGAGATTGAAAAAGAACCTGTAGAGATTAAGTGGAATGCGGAAGCGGCAGAGAAGGCAGGCTATGAGCATTTCATGATTAAAGAGATTCATGAGCAGCCGAAAGCGGTTCAGGATACCCTGAATTCTGTAATTCACGACGGCAGAATTGATCTGTCAGGTATTGGCCTGAGTGAAGAGGATATCAGGGAGATCAGCCAGATTTATATGGTAGCCTGCGGTTCAGCCTATCATGTGGCAGTATCAGCCCAGTATGTACTGGAGGATCTGGCGAAGATTCCGGTTCGTGTGGAACTGGCTTCTGAGTTCCGTTACAGAAATCTGATTCTGGATCAGAAAGGTCTTGTTATTGTCATCAGCCAGTCCGGCGAGACAGCTGACAGTCTGGCGGCCCTTCGAAAGGCCAAGGAGCTGGGTGTGCGGACATTGTCTATCGTCAATGTGGTGGGTTCCTCCATTGCGCGGGAATCGGATAATGTATTCTATACGCTGGCAGGTCCGGAAATCGCAGTGGCGACCACGAAAGCCTACAGTACACAGCTTGCAGCCTGTGATGTGCTGGCCGTACAGTTTGCGCTGGTTCGCGGAGAGATAGAAGAAGAGCGATACGCAGGTCTGATAGAGGAACTTCTGACTTTGCCGGAGAAGATAGAACGGATTCTGCAGGATAAGGAACGGATTCAGTGGTTTGCGGCAAAGCAGGCAGCCTCAAAGGATGTATTTTTTATTGGCCGTGGAATTGATTATGCCATTTCCATGGAAGGCAGCCTGAAGATGAAGGAAATCAGCTATATTCATTCGGAGGCCTATGCCGCCGGCGAACTGAAGCATGGAACCATCAGTTTGATTGAGGATGGTACGCTGGTGGTGGGAATTCTCACCCAGAGTACTCTGTACGAAAAGACAGTGAGCAATCTGGTGGAATGCAAGAGCCGCGGCGCTTACCTGATGGGACTTACAACGTATGGTCATTATGATATTGAGGATACTGCGGATTTTGTAACCTATATTCCCAGAACAGATGAGCATTTTGCAGCTTCTCTGGCAGTCGTTCCGCTTCAGCTGCTGGGCTATTACGTATCTCTGGCAAGAGGACTGGATGTGGATAAGCCAAGAAATCTGGCTAAGAGCGTAACTGTGGAATAGAAAAGAATCAGTATTAACGGGCATGATGTAATCTATGGATGAATGAAAAAGCAGTAATGATGCAGCAAGAGGGCGACATGGAGGCTCTCTTGCTGCCGTTCTGCAAAGACTTCTACCGCTGCAGGTCCGGGATACAGGCCAATGTGATTTTTAGAGGCTGCAAACTGGATGAGATTTCGCTTTTTCCAGTAAGTGGGCATGCTCCATGAAATTTTCTGAACAGCATCCGGCAGAGTACTGTGGATGGTTTCATTGATCTGTATTCTTAAACTTCCGTCCGCATTTTGGGCATTCCCACATGTCTTTCCCTCCTTTATGGCTGAATCACTTTTACTGTAACTTTTACGGTGTCACCCGGCTGTTTGCCTATTTTCGCCCGGATGTCTTTTCGCAGAAGAGAGAAGAACGGGCTCAGACGGAAACAGGAGCAGTGCCCCATACGAGTCCCGTTTTCACCTCCGGGGACAGCTGACCTTCCCGGTATACGAAGCCGATTTCCCGCGGCGGAATGGAAAAAGGAAGAGGAAGCTCCAGAAGCGTCCCATCCTTCAGATCCGGGAGAACAAATTCCCGGATGACGCCTGCAGCGCCGAGGCCGATGCGGGCAAAGTCAATGAGAAGATCCATGGAGGTTGTTTCCAGAATGGTTTCCGGAAAAATCAGATTTTCCCGCAGATATCGATCCAGATACTGGCGTGTCAGATTTTCCTGATCGAGAAGCATCAGAACGCCATGTTCCACAAGTGCCTGTGCATCACACTTTTTACCTGCAAAACGGGAAAAGTTTTCCAGATAATCTCTGGTCGACACAAAGATATCCTGAATCTGCATGACAGGGGAAAAAGAGAGGCTGCTTCCCAGTTTTTCAGGCCTTCCGGTAAGTCCCAGATCCAGTTCTCCATCGGAGAGCATCTGCAGCGTGTGGTTGGTAGACTGGCATGAGATCGTGACCCGGAGATGAGGGTGCTGCTTGACAAAATTTTTCAGAGAGGGCAGAAGAACATATTTGCAGAGAGTGGAACTGACGCCGATACGCAGCTGGCCCATTCCCAGTTCATGGCGGAGCCGCAGCTGATTTTCAGCATTTTCCAGAGTCTGGAGAGCGGATTTCACATGAGAGTAAAGAAGCTCTCCGTCATCTGTAAGGACGACGCCCCGGGAAGAACGGGTAAACAGAACAGAGCCAGTCGCCTGCTCCAGCTTCTGAATGGCCTTGCTGACAGCCGGCTGGCTGATAAACAGTTCTTCTGCGGCACGGGAGATACTTCCCGCCTGGGCTGCTGCATAGAAAATGCGGTACAGGGACAGATTCTGCCCCATGCCCGGACTGGGATTCAGATTCGGATTCATAGAAAACTCCTTTCGCAGCATAATATAATTTATAATTATATTAAATATTCATAATATGTATTTTAATTATAGCAATAAGTGTGCTAAAATACAAATAAGATTTCAGCAAAAAGGAGAGAAGTATCATGGGAATGACAATGACGCAGAAGATTCTGGCGGCGCATGCAGGGCTTCCGGAGGTAAAGGCCGGACAGCTGATTGAGGCAAAGCTGGATCTGGTGCTTGGAAATGATATTACCACGCCGGTAGCCATCCGAGAGATGGAGAAACTGAACAGGCAGGAGGTTTTCCATAAGGATAAGATTGCCCTTGTCATGGACCATTTTATTCCGAACAAAGATATCAAGTCTGCGGAGAACTGTAAGTGCGTCCGCGAGTTTGCCTGCCGACAGGAGATTTCCAATTATTTTGATGTGGGAGAGATGGGAATTGAACATGCCCTCCTTCCGGAAAAGGGCCTGACGGTAGCCGGTGACTGCATTATCGGAGCAGACTCTCATACCTGTACATACGGAGCGCTCGGCGCATTTTCCACGGGAGTGGGAAGTACTGACATGGCGGCAGGTATGGCCACAGGAAAGGCATGGTTTAAGGTTCCTTCCGCGATTAAATTTAATCTGATTGGCAAGCCTTCCAAATGGGTCAGCGGCAAGGATGTGATCCTGCATATCATCGGCCTTATCGGAGTGGACGGAGCTCTTTACAAATCCATGGAATTTGTGGGAGAGGGAGTGGCGAATCTGTCTATGGACGATCGCTTTACCATCGCCAATATGGCCATCGAGGCGGGCGGAAAGAACGGAATCTTTCCGGTGGATGAGAAGGCTGAGGCTTATATGAAAGAGCATTCCACCCGTTCCTATACCATTTACGAGGCAGATCCGGACGCAGAGTACGACGAGGAGTACACCATTGATTTAAGCACTCTGAAGTCTACAGTAGCCTTCCCGCATCTTCCGGAGAATACAAAGACTTTTGATGAAATTCCCGGCGATATGGCGATTGATCAGGTGGTTATCGGATCCTGTACAAACGGAAGAATGGATGATCTGCGGACTGCCGCTGCGATTCTGAAGGGAAGAAAGGTAAAGAAGGGCCTTCGCTGCATCGTGATTCCCGGAACCCAGAAAACCTATATGGATGCCATGGAAGAAGGTCTTCTGAAAATCTTCCTGGAGGCAGGCGCAGTCGTAAGTACACCTACCTGCGGTCCCTGTCTGGGCGGCTACATGGGCATTCTGGCAGCAGGAGAGCGCTGCGTGTCTACCACAAACCGCAACTTTGTAGGACGTATGGGCCATGTGGATTCAGAGGTTTATCTGGCAAGCCCGGCTGTAGCTGCAGCCAGCGCAGTGACCGGAAAGATCTCCGAGCCGGCAGAGCTTGGATTATAGGAGGAAAGACAGATGCAGGCAAAAGGAAGAGTATTTAAATACGGTGATAATGTAGATACAGACGTAATTATTCCGGCCAGATATCTGGCCATCGCAGACCCGAAGGAACTGGCAGAGCACTGCATGGAGGATATCGATAAGGATTTTGTCCATAAGGTACAGCCCGGCGATATTATGGTGGCAAACAAGAATTTCGGCTGCGGCTCCTCCAGAGAGCATGCGCCGCTGGTCATTAAGGTATCGGGTATTTCCTGTGTAATAGCGGAGACCTTTGCGCGTATTTTCTACCGGAACGCCATCAACATCGGACTTCCTATCATCGAGTGTCCGGAAGCAGCCCGGGATATCAAAGACGGAGATGAAGTAGAGGTGGATTTCGACAGCGGAACCATTTACAACCGGACTACAGGAAAACAGTATCAGGGTCAGGCATTTCCGGAATTCATGCAGAAGATTATCAGGGCAGAAGGTCTGATTAATTATATTAACGAACAGTAAAACAGCGGCAAGTCATTGCTTTGATGACTTGCCGCTGATACTTTGTTTTATAATCTGGAAATTCAGAAGAATCTTCGTTGTAATCGCAGGGTTACTGTCGTCCGTTTCGTCTCCGGTCAGTGTCGCGTGAACTGTAAAATGCGGCCTTTGCCTGATTCATGTTCTTCTTTACTGCAGTAATTGCTTTTCGGAAAGCGTCTTCTTCCAATTCCGTATCAATGACCACAAATTCATCGCCGCCTATACGGTAGCATTTTTCGGTAAATGAACAGGCGATGTGGTTTGCTGTACGGCAAATCAGATCATCGCCGGTTCTGTGTCCCTTGCGATCATTAACCTGTTTTAACCCGTTCAGATCAATGGTAGCCACACCCGGCTGTGAAGGGGGATTTTTTTCAAGGCTCTGTGTATCAAGGTTAAATTTATTCCGGTTGAACAGTCCGGTCAGTGAATCTTCAAAACTCAGTTTTTCCAGGAGTCTGGTCTGTTCTTCAATTTTACTTTTGTGTTCGTCAATGCATTTATGGAGATATTCGTATGTGTATCGCCCTACCTGCGTCGGGAAACCTACATCCTGCCGAGTCATTTCAGAATATGGATTGGAGATATGAATATGGCAGCAGCGGGGAGTATCGCCTTCCCAGGAAGCAACTTCCATCCGCTGCATATATCGCCATCATACTGATTGACGGAACAAGTCAGATACATTGTTTAATGATATTGTATCCTGTGCGTATTCAAATGTAAAGAATACAATACGCCATATCGCATCAGAAAAGCGAGGCGTCAGGAAATGAAGAGCTGCAGCTTATACCGGGCTCTGGAACATGGGAAGTCCGGGCGGACTGAAGGTAAAGGAAAAGAAACAGGTGACAATCAGAAGCAGCAGGGCATAATTGGCCAGCAGCGGCAGATTCAGGGAGGGGCAGCGCACCTCCAGAAAGCGTGAGACGATAAAAGTAACAAGGACGCTGAGGGCAAAAATCAGAATGTCAGCAATCAGAAAATCTTTTCCGATGATTCCGGTGTAGGTGAAGAAGGCTGCGAGGATGAAAAACATTCCGAGAATCACGCCCGTAATCCGGGCGGTCAGGAAACGGCCGGATGCCTTGAACAGTACAATGACCTCGAAAAGTGTGTAGACAAGTACCGGAAAGAAAAGCAGTTTCAGATGTTCCCAGACAGATTCGCTTACCGGGGCAAATAAAGCTACAAAGGGATTTTCTCCGCTCCATTCATAGCAGAAGTGCAGAAGGGTACCTGTGATCAGTGTAAAAAGAATTCCGGCAATCAGATTTGCTCCTTCCCGTATTTTCATATAAGAATTCCTCCTTTCTATGACAGCAGAATTCCGGTTTTTGGAATGAAATATTACAAAAGTATGACATATAATATAATATATGTAACAAAGATGAAAAGAATAGGGAAAAACAGAATCCTAAAAGCTCATAAAAATGCCTGTCTGCTGAAAATTATTTTTGGTTGTTCTGCCAGGTATTATTCATAAAAAGGATAAAAAAGGAATGAATATACAAAAACTGTAACGAAATCAAGGCAGGGCGGTTGACGGGCTGAAGAAAGGTTTTTATAATAAGAGTGTATGAACTGGTTAAGAGATTGTGCAGTAGTTCTGGGATTGGCGGGCATGATTCTTATGGTGTCTGCCGATACAAAAGATGTGGAAGCGACCGGTAAAATCTCTTACAAAAGCGAAACAGAAAAAGAATATAGATGTATAACGGCCGGCAGCTTGACGGCGGAGATTTCACAGGAGACATATGAAAGTATACAGGAAGCCCTTCTGATGGAAGAGAAGGCCCGGGCAGAGGCTGAGGCGGCAGCGAAAGCTGCAGAAGAAGAAAAAGCAAGAGCAGCACAGGAGCAGGCAGAGGCTCAGGCAGCTGCGGAAGCTGAAGCAGCTCAGGCCGCAGACGGACGGATATATGAGGTGTCTCAGGAAGATTACGATGCTCTGCTTCGTCTGGTAGAGGCGGAGGCGTCGGGGGAAGATATCAAGGGGAAGATGCTGGTGGCCAATGTGGTGCTGAACCGGGTTCACAGCAGTTCCTTCCCTGACACAGTAAAGGAGGTTATCTATCAGTGCCGGAATGGAAGGGCACAGTTTTCACCGGTGGCCACCGGAAAGATTGACCGGGTGTCAGTATCGGAAGAGACGGTGGAGGCGGTGGAGCGGGTACTCTGCGGAGAAGACGAGTCGGCAGGAGCGCTGTATTTTGTGTCCCCGGCATACGCGGATGCAGAGAATCATCAGTGGTTCCGGAACAATCTGACCCTGCTGTTTGCCTATAAGGGTCATGAATTTTACGCTTGACAGTTCCGGACATTTTTGATATTCTTAAACACAGATATCAGAGAAATGCGTGGACGAGGAGTAGTACGATTCCCTTGGAGCACAGAGAGCTGTCGGCTGGTGTAAGACAGCGGAAGAGAGAATGGGAACTGACCTCAGAGCGGCTGTCCGAAAGCCTTTTTCATCGGTAAAGAGAGAAGAAGAGCAGGCGAGTAGGCGCAGACGGAGCCCGACCGTTACAGCGGGGAGGATATAAGGTCCCGGAGCATGAATATGTGCAGAGGATCCGTATCTGATGAGAGTGCGAACATCGTTCGCAAAACCGGAGTGGTACCGCGTAAGACAGAGAATCTTTCGTCTCCGGCAGCTGAGAAGGCTGCCGGAGATTTTTTATTGCAGAAAGCATCCCGGTCTCGAAGCCGGTTTTGGCCGGTTCCGGAAAGAAGGCTGTCCTGTACCGGAATACCTCACGGATTTTCCGCATTTCTATTATCGGACACATCACAAGGTCAACAAAATGGAAAAAGGAGAGAACGAACCATGATGAATCACAACAAATATCGGAGACAGTATTATTTGCCGCCTTATCCCTGTATGAAATGGGCAGAAAAGGATTACGTAGACAAGGCCCCTGTATGGTGCAGCGTGGATCTGCGGGACGGCAACCAGGCTCTGGTAGTGCCCATGACTCTGGAGCAGAAAATCGGCTTTTTCAAACTCCTGTGCAAAGTGGGATTTAAGGAGATTGAGGTAGGTTTTCCGGCGGCTTCCGAGACAGAATATACTTTTATCCGCACACTGATTGAACAGAACCTGATCCCGGATGATGTGACGATTCAGGTGCTGACACAGGCCAGAGAGCATATTATCCGCAAGACTTTCGAGGCTCTGGAGGGCGTAAAGCAGGCTGTAGTACATGTATATAATTCCACCTCCGTGGCACAGAGAGAGCAGGTATTCCATAAATCCAAAGAAGAAATACTGAAAATCGCCGTAGACGGAGCAGAGCTTCTGAAGAAGCTGACAGAGGAGTCCGGCGGCAATTACCGTTTTGAATACAGCCCGGAGAGCTTCACAGGTACAGAGCCGGAGTACGCTCTTGAGGTCTGCAACGCAGTTCTTGACGTGTGGAAGCCCACGGCGGATAAAAAGGCAATCATCAATCTTCCTGTGACAGTGGAGCATTCCATGCCTCACGTATACGCCAGCCAGATCGAGTATATGTGTGAGAATCTGAAGTATCGTGAGAATGTCATCGTTTCTCTGCATCCCCACAATGACCGCGGCTGCGGCGTAGCGGATACCGAGATGGGCCTTCTGGCAGGAGCGGATCGTGTGGAAGGAACACTGTTCGGAAACGGAGAGCGTACCGGAAATGTGGACGTGGTAACGCTGGCGATGAATATGTATTCCCAGGGCGTGGATCCGGAGCTTGACTTCAGCAATATGCCGGAGATCTGCGAAGCATATGAAAAATTCACCGGCATGAAGGTTAATGAGAGAAGCCCCTATGCAGGAGCTCTGGTATTTGCAGCCTTCTCAGGATCTCACCAGGATGCGATTGCCAAAGGCATGCATTACCGTGAAGAGAAGGATCCGGAACACTGGGATGTTCCCTATCTGCCTATCGATCCCACAGATGTAAGCCGCAATTACGACGCGGATGTTATCCGTATTAACAGCCAGTCCGGAAAGGGTGGCGTAGGTTATATCCTGGAGCACAACTTTGGCCTGAATCTGCCGCCGAAGATGCGGGAAGCCATGGGTTATGCGGCCAAGGACGAGTCCGATCACAAGAACAAAGAGCTGTCGCCCGAGGAGATCTTCGAACTCTTCAAGAAGAAATTCGAACAGATTACGACGCCTTATCAGATTACCGAAGTACATTTCAAACAGGAGAACGGCGGAATCACTTCAGAAGTGCATACCGAATATCAGGGACAGAGAGAAGTCACCTATGCGCCCGGAAACGGCCGCCTGAATGCAGTCAGCAATGCGCTTAAAAAATGCTTTGGCCTGCAGTACAATCTGGTAACCTATCAGGAGCATGCTCTGGAAGCAAGCTCCAGCTCCCGCGCTATTGCCTATGTGGGAATTCAGACACCGGATGGAAAACTTTACTGGGGAGCAGGCGTGGATTCCGATATTATCCGTGCATCCATTGACGCGCTTGTAACCGCCATCAATAATTCTGTAGCTTAAAACAATGGGATTATGAATCCTGAATAAGGAAAGGCTTCCGACGCAGAACCAGGTTCTGTGAGCGGGGGCCTTTTCCGGATAAAGAGAGGAGAATGGTATGAGACTTGCGCTGGCACAGACAGAACCTCTGTGGGAAAACAAAGAAGGAAACTATGAGGCGTCTCTCGCTTTTCTTGAGAAGGCAAAGAAAGAGGCAGCGGATCTGGTCCTTTTTCCGGAAATGAGCATGACCGGGTTTTCCATGCATCCGGAGAAAATCGGCGAGACTGCGGAACACCCGCAGACGCTTTCATTTTTTCAGGAGCAGGCACGCAGATACGAACTGCATATCGGCATCGGCTATGTGGAGTACCGGCAGCCGAAATCCTTTAACAGGTATGCCTTTATAAGTCCGTCCGGGGAGATTCTGGCGGACTACAGGAAGATTCATCCCTTTACCTTTGGAACAGAATCTGTTCATTATGCAGGCGGAGAGGAGCTGGCCTTCTGCCGGGTGAAGGAATTTACTGTTTCGCCGTTTATCTGCTATGATCTGCGTTTTCCGGAGCTTTTTGAGATTGCGTCAGAAAAGGCAGAACTGATTGTGGTTCCGGCCAACTGGCCCTCTGACCGGCGGGATCATTTTATGACTCTTCTTAAAGCGCGCGCCATCGAGAATCAGTGTTATATCGCAGGCGTGAACCGTGTGGGCCGCGCCAGAACCCTGGACTACAGCGGGGATTCCCGGATTATCGATCCCTTCGGGCGTGTTCTGGCAGAGGCAGGCAGCGGGGAAGAACTGCTGCTGGCGGATCTGGATCTGAACTCTCTCAGAAAATACCGGGAAGAGTTTCCTGCGAGGATTGACCGGAAGCCCGGGCTGTACGCGAGACTGCGTCAAAGCTGAAAGACACAGCCTGTGTTATTTCGGATAAACTGATTCGGAAAAGTATTCCGGATACGTTCCTCCCCTGCCCGGCCGGTACAGTGAGAAACAGCGATTCTGGAAAGCCCCAGCTCCCGGAAAGCTTCCAGGGTCTTTTCGAGCCGTTCGGTTCCGGCCTCTACCAGATGAGTTCCGCCGATGACCGCGTAAGCGGGAGCCTTCATTCGGTCAGCTGCCGCATGCAGCATATTGATGATACCGGGATGAGCGCAGCCGGAGACGAGTACCAGTCCTTTTTCTGTCAGAAGTCCAAGAGCAAGCTCGTCCGGAAAATCATCCTGACAGAAACCGGAAGAACTGTTCACAAAGAACCGGGGATTTGCCTGCTCAAAAGAAGTGCTGCGGGGAAAGCTTCCCAGCAGAAAGATACGCGAAGTCAGCTGCAGAAAAGGACTGTCAACCTGCGTCAGGCTGACCGGGTAAGCACAGAAGATATCCGGAGGAAAAGGGTTCCCGTTATACTGAAAAAGCGTATCCTCAGAGCCGGAAAGGACAGGATCCAGGCGTTTGTATTTGAGGTCGAAAAAACCCTTCCCGGTATAGACAGGGGTACCGGCAGTCAGAAGGGGAAGAAGACGGGGAACTCCGCCGCTGTGATCGTAGTGACCGTGGCTCAATATCACGGCGCTTAGCGCAGAAAGGTCGACGCCCAGCTTCCGGGCATTGTCTGCAAAGGCGCCGGTCTGCCCGGTATCAAAAAGGATTCGTTTTCCGTCGAATTCGATATAGAGAGAAAGCCCGTGTTCATAAGCCAGTTTTCCCGTATCGTCCGGCTGATTTTCTATCAGAGTGGTGATTTTCAGTTCCATGGTACATCTCCTTTTGCTGATAAAAGCTCTTTTCGTCAGTATAGCACAGGGATTCTGCCGTGGAAAGTGAAAACCTGTGGACGAATCTTGCAGAAATGTGCTATAATAGCGCAAAAAGCCTGATACTATTTTGGAAAAGGAGACGAAATTCATGGAATTATTATACAGAAGTACGAGAGATTCCGCTGTACAGGTGACGGCTTCCCAGGCGATACTTAAAGGTCTGTCTGCAGACGGCGGTCTTTTTGTGCCGGATACGATTCCAGCCCTTGACGTGGATCTGGATGACCTGGCAAAGATGGACTATCAGGAGACAGCCTATGCGGTGATGAGCCGGTTTCTGACAGATTTTACAGAGGAAGAGCTGAAGGACTGTATCCGGAAAGCCTATGATGAGAAATTTGATACGCCGGAGATTGCTCCGCTGGCAAAGGCAGACGGCGCTTATTATCTGGAGCTGTTTCATGGAGCGACGATTGCGTTTAAGGATATGGCGCTCTCCATTCTTCCCCATCTGATGACGGTTTCCGCCAGAAAGAATCAGGTAAAGCATGAGATCGTAATTCTGACGGCCACCTCCGGTGATACGGGTAAGGCAGCTCTGGCAGGCTTCGCAGATGTGCCGGGTACCCGCATTGTAGTATTCTATCCGAAAAACGGCGTCAGCCCCATTCAGGAAAAACAGATGGTTACCCAGAAGGGAGCCAATGTGAAGGTAATCGGAATTCATGGAAATTTTGACGATGCCCAGAGCGGTGTGAAGGCAATCTTCGGGGATCGGGAGATGGAACGCGAGATGGCAGAGGCCGGATTCCAGTTTTCTTCTGCCAACTCCATTAATATCGGCCGTCTTGTTCCGCAGATTGTATATTATGTATACGCATATGCAAAGCTCTATGCAAACGGCGAGATTGAGAAGAATGAAAAGATTAATATTGTAGTGCCTACCGGAAACTTCGGAAATATTCTGGCGGCTTATTATGCAAAGCAGATGGGACTTCCCGTGGCAAAGCTGATCTGTGCTTCCAATGAAAACAAAGTACTGTTTGATTTCTTCCAGACAGGAAGTTATGACAGAAACCGGGAATTCATTCTGACCAGCTCACCTTCCATGGATATCCTGATTTCCAGCAACCTGGAACGCCTCATTTACCGGATTGCCGGAAGTGATGACAGGACAGATGCAGAGCTGATGAAAAACCTGACAGAAAAAGGCGTGTACGAGATTACGCCGGCCATGCGGGAAAAGCTTCATGATTTCTATGGCAATTTTGCCGCAGAAGACGAGACAGCCCGGACGATCCGCGGCATGTATGAGAAGACAGGTTATGTGATCGATCCGCATACAGCGGTTGCTTCCTGTGTATATGGAAAATATAAGGCAGATACGGCAGATGAGACAAAGACTGTTATCGCCTCCACGGCCAGCCCCTATAAATTTACCCGCAGCGTTATGAGCGCTGTCGGACAGGAATGCGAAGGAAAAGATGATTTCCAGCTGGCAGACGAGCTTTCACAGATTTCCGGAACAGAAGTTCCCAAGGCAGTAGAGGAAATCCGCACAGCACCCGTACTGCATGACACAGTGGTGGAGATTGCCGATATGAAAGCGGCAGTAAAAGAGTTTCTGGGAATGTAATATAAGGAGAGACAGACGGAATGAGTAATAATATGTGGAGCATACTGGACGTTATTTTCGTGGGAGCCGGTTTCTACGTCCTGTATGGCTGGTTCATAATGAAGACGAAGGGCGAGATTCTCACCTCCATTCTGATGAATAAGGATGTGGAACTGCGCAAGTGCAAGGACCTGGAAGGCTATAAGGCATACATTGCCCCCCGGATGCTGGTGTTCGGAATTTCCGCTCTTGCTTACGGCGTGGCCGGCCTGGTAAATACCTATGTGACTCCGCTTCCGGGCGTTGTGTACGGTGGAATCATGGTGTTATTTCTTCTGGTACTGATCTGGTTTGCCATTCAGGCCAAGAAAGGCGTACAGAAATTCTGGTAGAGCTCTGTACAATAATAAAGTGAATAAAAAAGAAAGGGAGCGATATGACTTGCCTCCTAATAAGAAAACATGAGCAAGTCCAGTAAAATCAATGTTTTCAGAGGCAAGGAACACGATGTGA
>CALWGE010000059.1 GCA_944378225.1 uncultured Merdimonas sp. | reverse complement strand
AGCCGTGATGGAGTCAACTATATCATCCGTAAATATGTGCATGAAATCCAGCGTAAGGATCCATCTTTTCCTGAAATCCATGCACATGGCTTCCGGCACAGCAAAGCAATGCACATGTTGGAGGCTGGGATTAACATCGTTTATATCCGGGACTTTCTTGGCCATGAGGATATCTCCACCACGATGGTATATATCCGAGCGGACAACCGTTTGAAAACAGAAGCAGTCAATAAACTTGCCCCGAAAGTAACCGGCGAAACTGAATTCCCGGATTGGACGAAAGATACGGATCTCATGTCATTCCTGAATTCATTTAAGTGACGTATTATGCTGAGTCAAAAAGGTATAAATACCGAAAACATGCGGTGTTTTTGCTACTGACTCGGCATAATCACTCGCTCGGCATAAGGAGGGAATCTATCTCCGCTCCTGGCAAATGTGTATCTGAATGAATTCGATTGGGAGTTCCACAGACGGGGCGTACTGTGCATCCGCTATGCAGATGATATCGTACTGCTGGCAAAGAGTGAACGGGCGGCGGAACGTCTGCTGGAGAGCAGTACGAAATATCTGGAAGAAACGTTAAAGCTGAGAGTAAACCGGGAAAAGAGTCGGACAGTCAGCGTGTTCGCAATCCGAAATTTTAAGTTCCTTGGCTTCTGTTTTGGGAAGAACGGAAAAGGAATCTACATCCGTGTCCATGGAAAGTCATGGAAGAAAGCCAGGGATAGGTTGCGCCAGCTCACTTCCCGGAGCAGGTGCGGAAGCATCATTCGAACGATGGAAAAGATAAAGGTCTATATGCGAGGATGGTTGAACTATTATGGGATAGCGGATATGAAGAACAACCTGGAAAGCCTGAATGGATGGCTGTACCGGCGGATACGGATGTGTATCTGGAAGCAGTGGAAACTGCCGAAAACAAGGATGAGAAAACTTATTGGATTGGGAGTGGACAGCCATTATGCGGCAACAATAGCCTATAATCGTAGAGGATACTGGTTTAATGCGAGGAATAAAGCGGTCAACTGGGCGCTCAGTAAAGAAAGACTGATAAACTGGGGTTTCTATGATTTAGCCACAGCCTATCAGTCTATGCACGTCAACTATTGAAACCGCCGTGTACGGGAACCGTACGCACGGTGGTGTGAGAGGACGGGAGTTAGCCACTCCCTCCTACTCGATTATAGCTGTACAGCACTCCATCCAGAATCTCTTCCGTTTCGGGTTCCTTTTCGACATATAAGGTGTCAAAAAGCAGGAGACAGCCTCAGGATATGGAAAAGCGTATTTCCATTTTAAAAGGGGTGTAGTATAATCGTATTTAGAAGTCAGGCGGAGATTTGTTTTCCGTCTGAAGCCTGCAAGGGAAACGAAGCATCCATGTGAAATTATCTACCGGAAAAGAAGGGTACTGCACATTATGAAAACCCAGGAAAAAATGCGAAAGCCGCTGCTGGAGGCGAAATATCTGAACGTAGAAAACACAGACAGGTACCGTCCCATTATCCGGCTTTTTTATTTACAGTCTGAAAAACTGAAATACTGGCTGTACCAGGAAGAGGTCTATGCGGAACTGAAGGAGGACCCGTATTTTGCGGATTATACGGAGGAGCAGTGTCAGCAGGATCTGGCGGCGCTGACGGCATGGAAAAACCTGGTGGCGCTTCAGGATACGAGAAAAGCGGCAACGATTGAGGAGTTTAAGAATAAGAAATTCCGGTATCAGCTCTCCGAGACGACGGTTGAAATCGAACGGATGGTGATGACAGTTGAAAATCTCTTTATCCGGGGATCGTCTCTGGAGCCGACGCTTCTGGAGCGGCTGCGCATCAGTCTTGGAAGGATTGAGGAAACAGCGGATCAGAATAATGAAAAAGTCTATGGCTGGTGGAATGATCTGAATAATGATTTTATTCGTCTGAATCAGAATTATCAGGATTATATGCGGGAGCTGAACAGTGTTAAGGCAGAAGAAATGATGAAGACAAAGGAGTTTCTGGTATTCAAGGACAGGCTGATTGAGTATCTGAGAACTTTTGTAAAGAGTCTGCAGGTCAATGTGACGGCCATCGAGCAGGAGCTTCGCCGGACGGACGCGGAGAAAGTAGAACGGATTCTTGACAAGGTGGTTTCCTATGAGCTTTCGATTCCGAGAATCGATGTGGAAGTGGACGAAAAGCTGATTTATGACAGGATGAAGGGCCGCTGGGAGAGCATACTGGAATGGTTTGCCGGGAAAGAGGGACGGGAATCTGAGGCTGGAAAGGTATTCGATACGACGAATGAGATTATCCGGAGGATTACCAGATACGCGACACGGATCAGCGAGATGGCCAGTCAGGGCTCAAACCGGAGAGAAGAGTATAAGAAGCTTGCTCAGATGTTCGGAAAATGCCGGGATATGGGTGAGGCGCACAGGCTTGCGGCCATGGTGTTCGGAATTGAAAAACCGCTGCATTTAAAGGGAGAAATGCTCCGGGAGACGGACAGCATCAACAGCGGTGTCTTTGAGGAAAGTCCCTGCATGGTGACGCTGGCGCCAAGGGTAAGAACCTACAAAGAAAAGGCAAAAAGGAGCGGTATTATCGACCGTTCCAGGGAAAAGGAAGAGCTGAAAGCTCTGACAATACAGAGGCTTGAGGAAGAGAGAAAACTTCTTGGAAGCTATATCCGGGATGGACGGCTGGCATTTGGGGAGCTGCCGTTGATTCCGCCGCAGGTAAGGGATATTTTTCTTCTGTGGCTGTCAAGGGCGTTGGAGCGGACAGACCACAGGGCCAAGACGGAGGACGGACAGATTTATTACCTGGAACAGGCAGAGGTCAGGGAATACTGTACGCTCCGGTGTACCGACGGAACATTTCAGATGCCTGCTTATACCATGATATTTGAGGAAAATGAGGACAGATAGATGAGAACGCTGGAAACGCTTCTGAATCAGCGGTGGATTTTAAAAAACAGGGACAGAGAGCTGTATTACCAGATAAAGGAAGAACTTGCCTTGGGAGAGGAGAAGAAGTTCCTGATGGAAAAGCTGGGTTATCCGCTGATTGTGAATCCTTATATGATCAAAGTGGAAAAGACTCCGGCATCGGCGGAAAACTGGATGGGAATTCTGGAGTTTACTTCTAAAATGGAATATATCTTTTTCTGTATTGTACTGATGTTTCTGGAAGACAGGGAGGCTGAAGAGCAGTTCGTGCTTTCGGAGCTGACAGAGTATATACAGAGCCAGTACCGGGAGGAGCAGGTGGACTGGACGGTATACCGTTACCGCCGCCATCTGATCCGGGTGATGAAATACTGCGTGGCCTGTGGAATTCTGAATGTGAACGATGGAAGCGAAGAGGGCTTTGCGCGGGATGACACAAGCGAGGTACTGTATGAGAACACGGGTGTGTCGCGCTATTTTATGCGAAATTTCACACAGGATATCATGAACTATACGTCGCCGCAGGATTTTGAAAAGGAAGAGTGGATCGATGTGGACGAGGACCGGGGTATCGTGAGAAGACAGCGTGTTTACCGGAGACTTCTGATGTCCATGGGAATGTACAAGACAGAGGAGACGGAAGAGGATTTTGCCTATGTGAGAAATTTCCGCAATCTGATTCAGGACGATATGGAAAAGTTTTTTGACTGTGAGCTGCAGGTCTACCGGGGAAGCGCGTTTCTTGTTCTGGGAGAAGAGTGCCGTCTGGGAAGGTGCTTCCCGGAGGAAAATACGCTCTCGGATATCGTGCTTTTGACGAACGGGCTGCTCCTGGAAAAGGCAGATGCGGGAGAGATCGAAGTGCCGACGGACGAGCAGCTTTCCCTTCCAAAAGAAACATTCCGCCGCCTGATCGAGGAATGTAAGGAACGGCATGGCCACGGATTCAACAAGACCTACAGAGAAATGACGACAGAGGAATTCTGCAGGGAGGTTCTGTCCTATATGACGGAGCTGAATCTGATAGAGACAGAACGGGATACGGTGCATCTGAGACCTGTGGCAGGAAAAATCGCGGGAAAATATCCGGAGGATTTCGCGGCGCAGTAAGGAGAGAAGAAAAGCTGATGCGAAGCATCATAGGAAAGAGAGGAAAACATGAACGGAAGCTGGCAGATAAACAGGGTCGGCCTGATTGATTTCTGGTATTATGACGAGGAGGAATTTGATTTTCTGGACGGCAGGCTGCTGCTGCGCGGGGCAAACGGTTCCGGAAAATCTGTCACCATGCAGAGTTTTATCCCTCTGCTTCTGGATGGCAATATGCGGCCGGAACGTCTGGATCCTTTTGGTTCCCGGGCCAGGAAGATGGAAAACTATCTTCTGGAGGAGGGCGATGAGAGGGAGGAGCGCACGGGCTATCTCTTTATGGAGTTCTGCCGGCAGAGCAGCGGAGAATACCTGACACTCGGAATCGGGCTTCGGGCAAGGAAAAATAAAAAGCTGGAATCCTGGTATTTCTGCATTACAGACGGAAGGCGCGTAGGGAAGGATATCTTTCTGTATAAAGATATGGACACAAAGATTACCTGTTCCAGAACGGAGCTTAAGAAC
This sequence comes from uncultured Merdimonas sp., assembly GCA_944378225.1. Classification (GTDB taxonomy): domain Bacteria; phylum Bacillota; class Clostridia; order Lachnospirales; family Lachnospiraceae; genus Laedolimicola. Next base: position 11,211 of record CALWGE010000059.1, on the reverse strand, counting down.
CGGATCGGTGAAGGCGGAAGGGTGATGGAGACGCAGGGAGAATATACCCAGTGCGTCAACCGCCTTCTTTTTGGCTTTGAGACACCGGAAGAATACAAAGAGCTTCTGGAGCTTTTGATTCAGCTTCGTACGCCGAAGCTGTCCAAGGATTTCAAGCCCTCTGTGGTCAATGAGATCCTGAGCAGTTCTCTTCAGACGCTTTCAGAGGATGATCTGCGTCCCATGTCGGAGGCCATCGAGAATATGGACAGTCTGAAGACCAATCTGGATTCTCTGAATGACAGTATTCAGGCTGCCAGACAGATAGAACGGGTCTATGATCAGTACAATCAGATTGTGTTGTATGACAAGGCGCTGCTGTTCACAAAGACGGCAAAGGACTTTGGGGACTGTGAAAGGACAGGGAAAGAACTTGCGGCGCAGGCGCTGGAGAACGAAGAAAACCTCCGAAAGGAACAGCAGCATTATGAAAGCCTGAAACGGGAAGAAGAGGTTCTGAAGGAAGAAAAGAGATCTCTGGACCAGAGTGACGCCGCAAGGCTGAAAGAAGAGGAAGTTCAGCTTTCCGCCAGGCTTTCAGAGGAACAAAAGGGGCTGACAGAAAAGAGACGGCAGGAGCAGGAAAAGAAGGAGCGGCAGAACGAAGCTGAGAACCAGATCCGAAAGGGAGAGGAAAACAATGAAAGTCTCTGGCAGCAGATAGAGGGATATCTGGAGGAGATGGAAGAAGAGCTTGGGGAGGTGCCTTTTGACGAGTTCGCGTTCCTGAAAAAAGAGCTTGCTGAAGGAAGGGAGAAGCCTTACGGGTTCTCCGCCCATCATCAGCTTCTGAATGACTATGCCAGAAAGGTCAGCGCCGGAAAAGAACTGTTGGCAGAGGAGCGGAACCTTCAGGAGCGGTATGACCGCTGCCTGCAGGAACTGGATCTCTGCCGCGGGGAAAGAAGCAGTGCGGAAAGAGAGGTACAGCAGTATGAAAGGCTGCTGCAGGAGACAAAGGCGGAGCTGACGGAGCAGGTGTATCTCTGGGAAAAGGGAAATCAGGAGCTGCGTGTGGGGAAGGAGACGCTGCAGGCTGTCTCACGGAAAATTGAAGAGTACCAGATGGGAAGCGATTATTCGGAGATCCGTGAGCTGGTCAAACCGCAGCAGTACCATTTTGAACGGATTCTTGCGCAGGAGAAGCTGTTTCTGGAGAAAGAGCTGCAGGAGAAACATCAGGAACTTGGAGCGGCAAAGGAGGAGCTGTTATCCTGGCAGAATAAAAAAGACCCGGAGCCGGAACAGCCGGAGCAGGTAAAGGAAAACCGCAGGCTCCTGCGGGAAAAGGGAATTCCGTATCTGCAGTTTTACAGAACAGTAGACTTTGATCAGAGTTTGAATGAGGAAAAGAGGAACCGCCTGGAAGAGGCGCTGCTGGAGATGGGTGTGCTGGATGCTTTGCTGATACCGGAAGAGTACAGGGAAAAGGTGTATGCGCTGGATCCGGGTGTCTGTGACAAATATATTTTCAGTGATCTCTCACATGTCAGGCAGAACCTGATGGAGGTTCTGGAGGTAGACAATGCGGAGAACGATATTCTGCTTTACCAGAACATTTCCCATATTCTTTCTTCCGTGGGCTTCGGCGGAAAAGACGCAGAGCGAGGGGCTTCCTGGGTGGACGCGGAAGGAAATTACCGTCTGGGCGTGCTGGAGGGAACTGTCACAAAGCAGTATACGGCCCGTTTTATCGGTGTCCGCGCACGGGAAAAATACCGGGAGGAGCAGACAGAAAAGTACACGGAGTTTGTCCGGAAGCTGTCAGAGGAAGCGGAAGAACTGGACAGTAAATTAAAGGAAAACGCAGAACGCTCAGAGAGGCTGGCGTCAGAATGGAACGGTTTTCCTGGAGAACAGGATCTGAAGACGGCCGCAAAGGAGCTGGCGGACCGGGAATATGCACTGGAGCTGAAGAACAGCAGGCTCCGGGAGCAGCAGGAACGGACGGAGAAAGAGCGCAAGGATCTGGATGAGCTGCGCCTTCGGGTACGGGAGACCTGCGCGAAATGCTGTCTGCCTGCCAGACTGGATATTTTTGAGGAAGCACAGAAATCGCTGCAGCGTTACAGAGAACTTCTGTCAGAGCTGCAGGCGGTCCACGGAAGGTTTCAGAACGGAACCGCATATGTACAAAGCCGCAGGGAGTACGCGGAGGAAACTGCCGCTGACCTGGACGATATCCGGTATGAGCTGGGGCGGATGATTCTCAGGGAGAAGGAGCTTCAGGAGAAGCTTGCTTCTGTGCGAAACCAGCTGAAGCTTACGGATTATGAGGCGATTCGGGAACGGCTTGACTATTGCATTCTGCGTCTGGATCGTCTTCCGAAGGAAAGGGAAGAGTCTGTAGAGCGCCAGACGGCTCTGAGAGGAAACGGAAAGAGTCTTCAGGAAAAGAGCATGGAAAACGAAAAGCGCAGAGAAGAGCTTTCTGTAAGGCGGGAGAGATACGGACGAAGTTTTGAGGCCGAGTACAGGCTTGGCTATGTGGAGAGAGGATTTGTGGTCACAGAAGACATGCAGGATCAGGCGCAGAAGGTCTGCCAGATGCTGGCAGGGAGCTTTGGCAGCAGGAAGCAGGGCGATCTGCTTGGCAGCCTGCAGGGAGCCTATCACCAGAATAGGGGCTGTCTGCTGGATTACCAGATTACCCTCCAGACGCTTTTCGAGGATCTCGATCAGGAAAGCAGCTTTCTGGAGACGGGGGCAAAGCGTATTGATATCTCGGCAAAATACCGGGGAACTCCGGTCAGTTTTAAGGAGCTTCTGGAACGTCTGTCGGAGGATGCGCAGAACCTGGAACGGCTGCTGAGCGATAAAGACCGGGAGCTTTTTGAGGACATTCTGGCCAATACCATCAGTAAAAAGATTCGCGGCAGGATACAGAACAGCAGACGCTGGGTGGACAAAATGAATCGCCTGATGGATTCCATGCAGACTTCCAGCGGACTGAAGCTGAGCCTTCGCTGGAAGAGCAAAAGAGCTGAGAAAGAAGAGCAGATGGACACAAATGTTCTGGTGGAGTTTTTGCAGAAGGATGTGGAAATCATGCGCCCGGAGGAGATAGAGAGCCTTTCCGCCCATTTCCGTTCCAAAATCAGTGAGGCCAGAAAGCTTTCGGGAGAAAGCGGATCGGTGCAGTCTTTCCATGCCGTGATGCGGGAGGTACTGGATTACCGCCAGTGGTTTGAGTTTCAGCTCGAGTGTCAGAAGACAGGGGAAAAGAAGAAAGAGCTGACAGACCGTGTGTTTTTTACCTTCAGCGGAGGCGAGAAAGCGATGGCCATGTATGTGCCGCTTTTTTCCGCTGTGGCGGCAAAGTATGCGGGTGCAAGACCAGAGGCGCCAAGGCTGATTTCGCTTGACGAGGCGTTTGCAGGCGTGGATGAGACGAACATTCGGGACATGTTTCGTCTGATGGTGGAGTTCCGGTTTAATTTCATGATCAATTCCCAGATTCTCTGGGGCGATTATGATACGGTTCCGGGCCTTGCCATCTATCAGCTGATACGTCCGGAAAACGCAAAGTTTGTGACCGTAATCCGCTATATCTGGAATGGAAAGGCAAAGGTGATGGTTACAGGAAATGGAAGAGGGGATGATGAAGCGGGAATGTGAGCACGAAGAGAAACTGAGGGAATGTCTGGTCTATTTTCAGGCCCGCCCGGTGTACCGCAGGCTGTTTGAAAAGCTGCGGGAGAAGTATGCGGGGCTGGGGCGCTTCGGCGGAACTGTCATCCTCCAGAATCTGAGCGCAGAGGAGAAGATACAGCTGGGCGGTTTCCTGCGCAGGGATTATACGGAAAATAAGACCGTTACGGTCTCGGCTGGTCTGTTTGAAAGGTGCCTGGAGGACAGCCGTTTTTCAGGAATTACCATGGAAGAGCTTCTGACAGCCTATTTCGGGGAAGAACTGAGGGTCCGAAAGGACGAGCGGAGGAAAGAAGAAGAAAAAAGAGCACATTTTTTCGCCGAAATCCTTGAAGGGCGGGAAGAAAGCTCCGGGGGCAAATGGCTTCAAGATGTGCTGGCAGGGCGTCTGCATGGCTATGAGCTTCTGATTCAGCAGTACCGGGAGGAACCGGAAGAACTGAAGAAGCTGCTGAATTATGTGCTGAATGGAATTGACAGCTTTCCAAATCAGTCTTTATCAGAAGAGAGGAATGGGAAGCGGGAAAGCGGGAGAGAACTTCTGGCAGTCTTTTCTGCCAGAATCACCGGGAATCCACATTATTTTGATACGGGCACCACGGCAGAAAAGCTGCTGACAGCGTATCTGGAAACTGTCACACCGCTGGAGACATTCGCTGATTTGTCCGGGGCAGAAAGAAAAAACCGGCTTTTCTATCAGGCCGGTATTCTGAAAGATGATTTGTCCAATGAGGTTCTGTCTTATGGGATTCGTGCATGGAAAAGGGATGGAAGGCTTCATGCTGGCCTGGAAGGTTTCTTCCGGGAGCGGGAACCTGTCCGTCTTACTCTCCACACCCTGAGCGGCCTGAAAGCTGCGCAGGCATCGAAGGAGAGAATCTGTATCGTGGAAAATCCGGCGGTGTTTTCTGTACTTATTGACAGATATCCGGAAGCCCCTGCGCTCTGTGTGAACGGGCAGCCCCGCCTGGCAGCTTTGCTGCTTCTGGATCTTCTGGAGGAAGGCCATGTGTTTTACTATGCCGGAGATTTTGACCCGGAAGGGCTTCTGATAGCTCAGCGGCTGAAGGAACGATATGGGGAGAAACTGAGGCTGTGGCATTATGAGGGGGAGCTGTATCTGAAATGTCTGTCAGAAGTCTCTCTGGGTGAAGCGCGCTTAAGAAAGCTGGAAAAGGTGCGTCTTCCGGAACTTCAGGAGATCAGAAAGCTGATGCGGAGGGAGAAAAGAGCCGCCTATCAGGAGGCCATGATGGAAGCATATGTATCCAGGGCTGCAGATAATGTAAGACAGTTTTTATAAGGAGTATATATAAGGTATATAAGGTGTCAGGTACCCTTAAGGCTCACAATATAAGGTGTCAGGTACCCTTAAGGCTCATAAGCGCCCTGGCTGAGGATCCTGCCCTCCTCCCTGACCTTATAATGGATACAGTTCATAAAGACAAAAGGGCAGATGGGATTGAGAGGACGGGACTGCCACTCTTCAATCCCATAAAGGTCCTGAAGTTGATCGTGGATATCCCTGGTGCTGAAGCCTCTGGCATAAAGGGAGATTACTTTATCCTCAATGCCGGAGATATCCCGTTGGTATTTGGGGATGAACTTCTGCTCGAATTCCCCGTTGCGGTCTCTGGGGACGTCAATCTGGAACTCTCCATAATGGCTTTTCAAGGTTTTGGGGGAATGGCCGTTCCTTTTGTTGGAAGAAACGGTATTGTCTTTCTGATTCTTTTCATAACCGAGGGAAGCATCGAGTTCCGCTTCCATTAGTTCCTGGAGGATGTCCTTAAAACTGTCCCTGAGGAGGGAATAGACATCAGCAACACTGGATAAGTTGCTATCAGCAATAATCTGTCGAATCTGTTCCTTAGCTACCGATATAAAAAGACACCTTTTCGATAAGAAGTTTTATATCGTAATTCTTACCCCAAAGGAGTCATTTTTTTCAAAGACACAAACTTTTTTACACTACCCAACCGAGAGGTTATGTATTCTCTACTCTTTTATGAATAGAACGACTCTATTCGCTATTTCGTTATTCATATTGCTTTCCTCCTGATTTCTGGACTTGCGCTTACTCGATTCTGATACTATACTTATTTTAAACGACGTGGAAGGCTTTGTCGATTACCCAAAACATAGCGAAATGACCGCACCGGGAGAGATGAAAATGGCAGCCGATAATGAAAAATGGGTGAATTTTGTATGGAAGCGGTTTCTCACAGCTAAGAAATTGAGAGGTATTAGCATACGGACATTGGGCGACCACAAAGATAAAGGTGGCATTGGTTGTTCCGAGAAAACAATTAGGAGAGCAAAAGAAAAAGGGAAAATAAAAGCGGCGAATTTAGAAGCGATAGCCTAGGCTTTAGATGTTGAACCTGCTTATTTAATGGGAAAGTACGATGAGAAATTTGGCAAACTGTTTCCAGAGCCACATGATGAAGAAATAGAGACTATTTTGAAATCAATGTTAAGGCCTGAGAGATTTCTATATTATTTTTGCTGTGAAAGAAATGATAGGTACGAAATATACCTAGATAGCATTTTGACACTGCATGATATTTCTCGCCGACAATATAATGAATTGCCGGAAGAAAAACAGCGTTAGTTTATGCTGAAGGTGACGTATATAGTAACATTATATATGTATGGTAAGTATTCTGGACAAGGAATGGAAAGATACCGTCATTCCAAGAGACTTTCCGGTGCAGTTCCGTAAATAGACCAATCAAAGTGCAAAGGAATATATCATTAAAGGCTTGGTTGTGAATGATGAGAACAGAAAAGAATTTACAGTTGGTAAAATATGCTGACTGTTTTTTTAATTATAAGAAGGAGGCATTAAAGATATTTTTGTAAAGCTTTCAGAGAGACTAAAACATTTTGAAGAGTGGTATTAAAATCATAGAGGAATATAAGTATATGGAGATGAAATTTACAGTAGAGCAGAAACAGAAAATTTCTGCCCGTCAACAGCAGGCAGCATCTATTTTGCAAATGGGCAAAATGGAGCTGGATACGTTTTTAAGCCAGGCGGTTTTGGAAAATCCTTTGCTGGAATATGATGAAACCCGGAAGGAAACCTACGAAGAGCATGACATGGTGGAAAGAATAGAATGGCTGGAGGAAACAGACAAGCAGAACATCCAGTATTACAGACAGGATTACGTAAACCAGGAGGGAGATATATTTGCCAGTGTGGGAACGGAAGAAAACGAGGGATTGGAGGAATACCTTTTTTCGCAGTTTTATACATACCCGCTGGATGAAAAACAAAAGGATGTTCTGGAGTATTTGATCCTCAGTCTGGATGAGCGGGGGTATTTTACAGAGAGTGTCGAGGAAACAGCAGAGGTACTTAAGACAGAGAAGAAAATGGTAGAGGATATGCTGGCGCTTCTTAAAACGGCGGAACCGGCAGGGATCGGGGCGGAAAATTTGCAGGAATGTCTGTTGCTGCAGCTGGACAGAAAAGGCTGGAAGGCGCCGGTTGCCCGGAAAATAATCCTGGAGTACTTGGATTTGCTTGGAAAAAATCAATTATCTGTTCTGGCAAAAAAACTGGATATAACGATGAAGGAGTTATTGGAAAACTTTAAGGTTATTCAGGAATTGAATCCCAAGCCGGGAAACGGGTTTTCCTACAGAGAGCATTTAAAGTATCTGAAACCGGATATTACAGTTGTAAAATTCGCGGACAGATTTGAGATTATGTTGAATGAAGCCGGCGAACAGGTATCAATCAATGCCTATTACAGCCGGATGCTGAAAATGGATGTGGATGATAAAACAAAAACGTACATCAGAGAAAAGCTGAACCAGGCTCGCTGGACGATTCAGTGTGTTCTGCAGAGAAATGAAACCCTGAGCGCCGTGGCCAAAATTCTGGTGGAGCAGCAGGAGGGATTTTTTACCTATGGAAAAGGGTATTTGCTTCCGCTTTCCATGCAGGAGGTTGCAGATATATTAGGGATACATGAATCTACGGTCAGCCGGGCAGTGAAGGATAAATATCTGCAGTGTACCTGGGGAATTTACCCCATGAGCTATTTCTTCTGCAGAAAAATTAAAGAAGGAAAGAGTGTAGCTTCTACGGCAATGTTCGCAAAAGAGCAATTGAGAAAGCTTATTGAACAGGAGGATAAACACTCACCGGCAAGCGATCAGAAGCTGGTACAGCTTTTAAAAGAAGAAGGAATCGAGATCAGCCGCAGAACAGTGGCAAAATACAGAGAGGAGTTAGGAATTCCGGAAAAGGGGAAAAGAAAGATTTTTGAATAAGCAACAGAGAAGGGATGCGGCACACTAACTGGCATGAAAATTGCTTCTTAATAGAAGTAAGAATAAATGATAAAGGAGGCAATTTTATGTTAGACAAGGAACAGGTAAATATGCTGCAGAGCTTCGCGAAACAAATCAGAATAAAAACCATTCATCAGATGAAGGTTCGGGGCTTTGGGCACATCGGTGGAGCAATGAGTATTGTGGACGTATTAAGCGTTCTGTATGGAAAACAGCTGAAATACGATCCGAAAAATCCTGCCATGGAGGACAGAGACTGGATTGTCTGCTCAAAAGGACATGCAGGACCGGCTATCTATGCGGCATTGGCTTTGAAGGGATTTTTCCCGATGGAATGGCTGGATACCCTGAATCAGCCGGGAACCAATCTTCCCAGCCACTGCGACAGAAAAAAGACACCGGGAATTGATGTTACAACGGGATCCCTGGGACAGGGTCTGTCAGTGGCCTGCAGAATTGCTCTGGGTAAAAAACAGAATCAGGAAGAAAATACCATTTACTGCTTTATGGGAGATGGAGAAAGTCAGGAAGGACAGAACTGGGAGGCAATTATGTTTGCCGCGCAGCAGAAGCTGGATAATCTGATTCTGTTTTTGGATGACAACAAAATGCAATTGGACGATATGACGGCAGCGATAGAAAATATGGAATCCTTTAGTGAAAAATTCAAGAGCTTCCATTGGGATGTACAGGAAATTGATGGCCACGATTATGAAGCAATCGACGCGGCAATTGATAAGGCAAAGTCAGAAAAAGGGAAGCCGTCGGTCATTGTACTTCATACCATAAAGGGAAAAGGCTGCAAGTTCGCGGAAGAGATGTGGAATCACCATGTCAGCGTGTCAGAAGAACAGGCAAATGAAGCAATTGCAATTTTGGAAAAGTAAAGGGGGCAGAGCAATGATTCAGGTAATGGACAGATTCGAGGAAGAAAAAGAGACCATGGCAGCGGCGTATGCGGCGAAAATGGATCAGATGATGGGAAAAAATAAAGATGTGATGGAGCTGGAGGCTGATTTAGGCGTCTGCCTGATGGGACCGGGCATGAAGGATATTGCCAAAAGACACCCCGGTCAACTGGTAAACTGTGGTATTCAGGAAGCAAATATGGTGGGAGTGGCCTGCGGGTTATCCATGACAGGAAAGATCCCGTTCCTGCATTCCTTCGCGCCATTTATAACCAGAAGAACCAATGATCAGATCTTTATTTCCGGCTGTTATTCCGGTGCGAATATCCGATTGGTAGGATCAGATCCGGGAGTAATGGCTGCGTATAACGGAGGAACTCACATGCCCTTTGAGGATGTGGCCGTATTGCGTGCGTTTCCTGAGATTACGATTCTGGAGCCGTCTGATAATACCATGCTGACGGATCTGATGGAACAGCTGACGGAAAAAAAGGGAGTGTATTACCTGCGGACTGCCCGCAAGATGATGAAGAAAATCTACAAGGATAGCTCTGCTTTTCAGATAGGAAAGGCAAACATAATCCGTGAGGGAAGAGATGTAACCATTATTGCGTCCGGAATTATGGTTGCCGAGGCGCTGGCAGCAGCAGAGCTTCTTGAGGGAGAAGGAATTTCAGCCAGAGTTGTGGATATGTTTACCATTAAGCCGATTGATAAAGAAATGATTATAAATTGCGCAAGAGCGACAGGCGCTATTGTAACAGCAGAAAATCATAATATCATAAATGGTCTCGGAAGCGCGGTTTGCGAGGTAGTGACAGAGAATTGCCTTGTTCCTGTGGAAAGAGTAGGCGTGCAGGATTGCTTTGGAGAGGTAGGAGATATTCCGTACCTGATGAAGCGTTTCCATCTGACAGCAGATGATATTTGCGGAAAAGCCCGGGCGGCTATCGCCAGAAAGAGAGGCTGACATGGTAAGAAAAACAGCGAAATTAACAGGAAAGAAAACATTTACTTTTTTTGAAGAGGAAATTCCCGAATTAAAAGATCATGAAATTTTAATAGAAACCATCAGTGTGGGTCTGTGTCACTCAGATATTCCGGCATATTTCGGAACAAGTTGTATGGGATTCCACAGAAATGGCTATGAGGCTATGGAAAAAGAGATTTCATATCCCATGGGACTGGGTCATGAACCTGTTGGAAAAGTAATCAAAACAGGAAAAGGCGTTACGCGTTTTCGGGAGGGAGATTTCGTTACAGGCGTGGCGGCAGGCTGTTTCTCCACACATATCATTGCGTCAGAAACAGACCGCTGGACTGTAATTCCCTCTATGAAGAAGCCGACGGAGGCCTGCCTGGGAGAGCCTATGATGTGCGTGGCGAATATTGTGCAGGCTGCTGCGCCCAGATTAGGAGACAAAGTGGCGGTGATCGGCTGCGGCTTTATGGGACTTATGTGCATCGCGGGACTGAAGGCAGATAATCTGGGAAGTTTGACAGCTATAGATTTTGTTGACGAAAAGCTGGAGCTCGCAAAAAAGTATGGCGCTACACATACAATCAATCCGGCAAAAGAGAATCTTGAGGATGTCATGTATGATTTGACAAATGGAAAAGGGTTTGATATTGTTATAGAAATAACAGGAAGCCTGAAGGGGCTGGCTTCTGCATTATCGATTGTAAAGATAGCAGGAAAAGGAAAGATCTGCGCACCGTCTATGTATACAAAGCAAGAGGTTTTTACAGAGGAAATGGCGTACAATATGATGTATCGTTCCCCCATTATCCATGTGACACATCCGTGGTACAGTGAAGACTATATGACTACATTGGAACAGGGGATCGAGGCATACAAAAATGGTGTTTTTCCTACAGACGAGTTGATTTCTCACAGAATACCATTTGAACAAATTGATGAGGCGTTCCAGTTACTGGAAAAGAACCCAACAGATTATATCAAAGGAATTCTTACATTTGGATAGAACACTTGTATCGTACCGGAAAAAGCGGCTGGAAAACCAGTCGCTTTTTGCAATGCTTGTGTCACAATAAAAATAAACCCCCTGCTATGCAGGGGGAGGGAAGATCTTCAGATATAAGTATGAACTCCTGTGTTAAAATATAAGTGGGTCTGCAAAACCACAAATACAATAACACAGGAGGTCCTAAGAATGGACGTAAATAGTTTAGCCCATACAAAATGGGAATGCAAGTATCATATTGTTTTACCGATAGTAATCTCAATCACACAGGGATTTACCTCTATTCTAAAGGCAAAATCATGATTCATTTGACCTTTGAC
>CALWGE010000058.1 GCA_944378225.1 uncultured Merdimonas sp. | reverse complement strand
ACTATTCAGGATGGCGACTCTGTAATTTTCTTCAATTTCCGTCCGGAAAGTGCAAGAGAGATTTCCAGAGCATTCTGCTGTGATGAGTTTACAAACTTCCCGAGAGATAAGAAACTGGATCTTACGTATGTGTGCTTTACAGAGTACGATCCGACTATCCCGAACAAGCTGGTAGCTTTCCACAAGGTAGAACTTCACAATACCTTTGGAGAGTATCTCGGAGCTCATAATCTGTCTCAGCTTCGTCTTGCGGAGACTGAGAAGTATGCGCATGTGACTTTCTTCTTCAACGGAGGAGTCGAGGAGCCTAATAAAGGCGAAGATCGTATTCTTGTAAAGTCCCCGAAGGTGGCTACCTATGATCTGCAGCCTGAAATGAGCGCGCCGGAAGTATGCGACAAGCTGGTAGAGGCTATTAAATCTGATAAATACGATGTAATTATCATCAATTTCGCAAATCCCGATATGGTAGGACACACAGGCGTGATCCCGGCAGCTGTAAAGGCTATTGAAACTGTGGATCAGTGTGTAGGACGTGCGGTAGAGGCTCTGAAAGAGGCAGGCGGTCAGATGTTCATCTGTGCAGATCACGGAAACGCAGAGCAGATGATTGACTACAGCACTGGCGAGCCCTGGACAGCTCATTCCACAAACCCGGTTCCCTTTATTCTTGTAAATGCGGATCCGTCTTACACCTTAAGAGAGGGAGGCTGCCTGGCAGACATTATTCCGACTCTGATTGAGCTGATGGGTATGGAGCAGCCTGCAGAGATGACAGGAAAGTCCCTTCTGGTGAGAAAATAAGCTGTTTTTCAGGAAACAGGCTTGATCCGTAAGGAAACCTGTGGTAGAATAACCCTTGTTTGACCGTAGGAGGTGTAATCGTGGGTATTTTCAGAATTATTTTGACAGTTCTGTTTGTTTTAGTATGCATTGTTTTGACAGTAGTCGTTCTGATGCAGGAGGGAAAGTCCAACGGACTTGGCGCAATCGCAGGCGGAAACTCCTTCTGGGAGCAGAATAAGGGACGTTCCGCAGAAGGAAAACTGGTACTGGTTACAAAGATACTGGCAGCTTCCTTCATTGTACTGGCGCTGGTACTGAACCTCAGTTTTTTCTAAAGTAATGCAGTTGACAAAAGCACTCCCGGAAATTCCGAGAGTGCTTTATGTTTATCTGCCAATATAGGAGCAGCATGGCAAATAAGACATTTCAGGAAAGAAAAAACATCATATATGAATTTATCTGTGACCCGCATTATGTGCCAATGAAAATAAAGGAACTGGCAGTGCTTCTTCAGGTGGCAAGGGAAGACAGAGAGGAATTATCCAGGGCTCTGGACGAACTCCTTTCAGAGGGTAAAATCGAGCTTTCCAAACGGGGACGATACAGCAAGGCTCAGCCCAGAAAGGCAGAGGGAATTTTTACGAGTCATGCAAGAGGCTTTGGCTTTGTGTCAGTGGAAGGGCAGGAGCAGGATATCTTTATCGGTGAAAATGATACAGGGGATGCCTTTCTTGGAGACCGGGTTGAAGTTGTTATCAAAGGCCGGGGAGGAAGAAGACCCGAGGGAGTCATTACCAAGGTCCTGAGCCACAGTGTGACAGAGGTGATCGGAACCTTTGAACGAAGTAAAAATTTTGGCTTTGTGATTCCGGACAATCAGAGAATTAACCGGGATATCTTCATTCCGCTGGAAAGAACGCGAGGAGCTGTTACAGGACAGAAGGTAACAGCAGAGATTACAGATTATGGCCGGGGCAGGAAAAATCCTGAAGGAAAAATCACCCGGATTCTGGGAGAGGCATCTGATCCGGAGACGGAAGTTCTTTCTGTCATTATGGCTTACGGTCTGCCCACAGAGTTTCCGGAACGCGTGGAAAATCAGGCAGAACGTGTGGCGAAACCTGTATCGGAAGCAGACCGGGAAGGTCGGCTGGATCTGAGAGAAGAGATCTGCGTTACCATCGATGGCGAGGACGCAAAGGATCTGGATGATGCTGTTTCGCTTCGCCGGGAAGGAGATCAGTATATACTGGGCGTCCATATTGCTGATGTGGCGAATTATGTACAGGAAAACAGCGCTCTTGACTGGGAGGCAAAGGAAAGAGGGACCAGTGTGTATCTGGCGGATCGGGTAATTCCCATGCTTCCCCGGACTCTGTCAAATGGTATCTGTTCCCTGAATGAAGGTGAGGATCGCCTGGCTTTAAGCTGTATTATGACTCTGGATGGAAAGGGTAAAATAACCGGACATACCATTGCGGAGACTGTGATTCGCGTAAACCGGAGATTGAGTTATACCGGCGTTCAGAAGGTGCTGGACGGAGATGAACAGGAACAGGCGCTGTATCCGGAGCTGGTCCCCATGCTGCTGGAGATGGAGCAGGTATCAGCTCTGCTGCGCAGGAGGAGAAGAAAGCGGGGGTCTATCGATTTCGATTTCCCTGAGACCAAGGTGATTCTGGATGAAAGCGGGCATGCCGTGGACATTCGTCCCTATGAGAGAAATGCGGCTACCCGTCTGATTGAGGATTTTATGCTGGCTGCCAACGAGACGGTGGCTGAGGACTATTACTGGCAGGCGCAGCCCTTTGTATACCGGGTGCATGAAAAGCCGGACCCGGACCGGATGCAGAGACTCGGTACCTTTATCCGGAACTATGGCTATCGGCTTCGGACAGCGGGAGACGAGATTCATCCGGGAGAGATTCAGAAGCTTCTGGACCGTATTGCAGGAACGCCGGAGGAAGCGATGCTGAGCCGTCTGACGCTTCGCTCCATGAAGAGAGCCCAGTATGCTACAGACTGCAGTGGTCATTTTGGACTGGCAGCATCCTATTACTGTCACTTTACCTCGCCTATCCGGCGTTATCCGGATCTGCAGATTCATCGTATTATCAAGGAAAATCTCAGAGGACGCATGAATGCTGAGCGTATGGAGCATTATGAATCAATCCTTCCGGATGTGGCCAAGCTTTCCAGTGAAAGAGAACGGCGGGCAGATGAAGCAGAGCGCGAGACAGTGAAGCTGAAAAAAGCAGATTACATGGAGAAGCATATTGGGGAAGAGTATGAGGGCGTTATCTCTGGTATCACAGCTTATGGTCTGTATGTAGAGCTGAATAATACCGTAGAGGGTCTGGTTCATGTGAATTCTCTGCAGAATGATTTTTATGAGTATGACGAAAATGCAGGAGAACTCCGGGGAGCCCATACTGGTTTTACATGGCGTCTGGGAGAAAAAGTGCGTATCCGCGTAAAGGGAACAGATCGGCTCTGCCGGACAATAGATTTTGAAATGGCATAAAGGAGTTTGGAATTATGGGGAAGGATAACTTCAAGCTGGTAGCCAATAATAAAAAGGCGTACCATGATTATTTTATCGACGATACCTATGAAGCGGGCATCGCCCTTGCAGGGACGGAAGTAAAATCTGTCCGTATGGGAAAATGCAGTGTCAAGGAAGCTTTTATAAAAGTAGAAAAGAATGAAGAAGTGTATGTATACGGCATGCATATCAGTCCCTATGAAAAAGGGAATATTTTCAACAAGGATCCTTTAAGGCCCCGAAAGCTGCTGCTTCATAAATATGAAATCCGAAAAATAGCCGGAAAAACGGCTGAAAAGGGGTATACACTGGTGCCTCTTCGCGTATATCTGAAGGGCAGTCTGGTCAAAGTGGAGATAGGTCTGGCCAGAGGCAAGAAGCTTTATGACAAACGGCAGGATATTGCGAAAAAGGATCAGCGCCGGGAGGCAGAAAAAGAATTCAAAGTAAAAAATCTGTAGAAAAGAGCAGTTATGTGTGCGATAAGAAGGCGCATGCGTAGCTGCTTTTTTGATGAAAAAAGACAAAAATGTTATAAAATGTTATATTAACAATAAATTATGTTATAAGAATGATAAAAAGTGTTAAAAAAAGAAAATTACGGGTTGATTTCCTGTGAAAATGTATTAAAATAAGAGTAGCATCGTGAGCTGAAAGTAAGCGAGAAAAAAGGAGAAAAAAGCATGATTATCACACAGAAAAAGCCCATCGAAGAACTGATGGCAATGATCGGCGATGCACAGAAGATCGCAATTCTGGGTTGCGGAAGCTGCGCTACAGCCTGTGCTACCGGCGGTGAGAAGGAAGTCGCAGAGCTGAAAGCCTATCTGGAATCTCAGGGCAAAACAGTAGTAGCCACAGGAATGGCAGATTACTGCTGTATGAATATGGGGGTCAAGACTGCAATGAAAAAGCTGACGGCGGCAGGACCGGACGCTGTGGTCTGTATGTCCTGCGGCGATGGAGTTCAGGTAGCTGCAAATCACAGCCCGGCCCCTGTGTATCCGTCTAATAATACAATGTTCCTTGGCGAAGCCGTTCGATTCGGGCTGTTTGAGGAAGCCTGTCATCTCTGCGGAGACTGTGTGCTGGGAACGACCGGAGGCATCTGTCCGATTTCCCGTTGCGCCAAATCTCTTGTGAATGGTCCCTGCGGCGGGCAGAAAAACGGAAAATGTGAAGTTAATCCTGAGAATGACTGCGCATGGATTATGATTTACAGACGCCTGGAAGCTTTGGGCCAGCTGGATAAACTGACAAAGAGAAGACAGGATAAAGGATATGAGAAGGTTGCATATCCCAGAACAATTAATATCAGGGGGAACAAGTAATGGGCATGTTGGAAAAAGCGCTGGAAGGCGGAAAATTTGGTGTAACCGTTGAGATGGCACCCCCTAAGGGATATGATTTTACAGAACAGATGGAGGCGGCAGAGCTTCTGAAGGGAAAGGTGCATGGAGTAAATGTAACAGATATGCAGTCTGCGTGTCTGAAGGCATCTTCTCTGGGACTTTGTATTAAGCTGAAGCAGGCAGGGCTGGATCCGATTATTCAGGTGACGGGACGCGACAGAAGCCGAATGGGTATTCTTGGCGATATGCTTTCGGCAGCAGCCTTTGGCATCGATACGATGCTGGCGCTGACGGGAGATCATCCTACAGTGGGAGACTGCAAACAGTCCAAACCTGTTTACGATTTGGATTCTGTAGGGATCTTACACATGCTGACAGCTATGGAAGCTACAGATAAGGATTGCGGAGGAAATCCCATTGAAGGAGGTGCGCCTGCCTTTTATAAAGGAGCGGTGGTAACACCTGTTTACGATCCTCTTCCGCTGCAGATTAACAAGCTGCGCCAGAAAGTAGAGGCGGGTGCGCAGTATATTCAGACGCAGGGAGTTTTTGACCTGGAGAGCCTGAAGAGATTTATGGACGAGGTAGATAAGGCCAATATCCATACACACATTATGGCAGGTATCATTCCTCTGAAAGCAGCCGGAATGGCTAAATATATGAATGAGAACGTACCGGGAATTGCGGTTCCGCAGGATATGATCGATCGTCTGGCAGCTGCTGCGGCAGAAGGCAAGGAAAAGGGCGTGAAGGGACTTCCCACTCAGCTTGGCATAGAGATGGCAGCCGAGATGATTGCAAAGATCAAAGAAGAGGGAATCTGCGACGGCGTACATATTATGGCGATTGGCGCAGAGAAAAATGTACCGAAGATTCTGGAGAAATCCGGACTTACTATCGACTAGGGAGAGAAGAGGATGTTCCCGGCGGGCAGGCCGCAGGAGGGGCATCCTTTTTTTCTGTTTTCAGTGGACTTAAAAAATTAAAAAAACCCTTGAAGTGCCTGAAGACTTATAGTATAATATATCAGATTTATAGGAGAGGCAATTGGGGCCTCATGCGCAAAGAGGCAGTATCTGTCTTTTTTTTTTGAAAAAATAGAGCGCGAGTGGAAATGGAAAGGAACAGGTGGACTATGAAAGCTTTTCTGATACTGGAAGACGGACACGTATTTACAGGAACCAGCATAGGCGCACAGCGTGAAGTAATCAGCGAAATTGTGTTTAATACCTCTATGACGGGATATCTGGAAGTACTGACCGATCCGTCCTATGCGGGACAGGCTGTAACGATGACCTATCCGCTGATTGGAAATTACGGCATATGTTATGAGGATATGGAGTCAGAAAGACCCTGGCCGGACGGCTATATCGTAAGGGAGCTGTCCAGAATTCCCAGCAATTTCAGAAGCCAGGATACCATTCAGAATTTTCTGGAAAAATACGGGATCCCGGGAATCGCCGGCATCGACACCCGTGCGCTGACCAAGATATTACGTGAAAGCGGAACCATGAATGGTATGATTACCACAAAGGAATATGATTCTCTGGATGAGGTTATTCCCCGGCTGAAGGCCTACAGAACAGGCAAAGTAGTGGAAAAAGTAACCTGCCGGGAAAAAACGGTTCTGAAAAATGACGGCTTTAAGGTGGCTCTTCTGGATCTGGGAGCAAAGCGTAATATTGCCCGTTCTCTTTATGAACGCGGCTGTGAAGTAACCGTTTATCCGGCGGGAACGAAAGCAGAAGAGATCATCGCAGCCAATCCCGATGGAATTATGCTGTCCAACGGTCCTGGAGATCCCAAAGACTGCGGACCGATTATTGATGAGATCCGAAAACTTTATGAAACGGATATCCCGATTTTTGCCATCTGTCTCGGTCATCAGCTGATGGCGCTGGCTACGGGAGCTGATACGTATAAACTGAAATACGGACATCGCGGCGGCAATCATCCGGTTCGTGATCTGGAGACAGGAAAGGTTTATATTTCCTCTCAGAATCATGGATATGCGGTAGATACAAGAAGTCTTGACCCGGCGGTAGCCGTACCTGCTTTTGAAAATGTAAATGACCGGACAAATGAGGGACTGCGCTATACAGGCAAAAATATTTTTACTGTACAGTTCCATCCTGAGGCCTGCCCGGGTCCTCAGGATTCCAGTTACCTGTTTGACCGTTTTATCCGTACCATGGAGGTGAAGAAAAATGCCTAAGAATCCTTCTATTAAAAAAGTTCTTGTTATCGGTTCCGGCCCGATTGTCATCGGACAGGCTGCCGAGTTCGATTATGCGGGTACTCAGGCCTGCCGTTCTCTTAAGGAAGAAGGTATTGAGGTTGTACTTCTGAACTCCAATCCTGCAACGATTATGACGGATAAGGATATTGCCGATCATGTATATATTGAGCCGCTGACTGTGGAAGTAGTGGAACAGTTGATTCTGAAAGAACAGCCGGACAGCGTGCTGCCGACTCTGGGCGGACAGGCCGGCCTGAATCTGGCTATGGAACTGGAAGAATGCGGTTTTCTGAAAGAACATAATGTAAGGCTGATCGGAACAACTTCTGAAACTATTAAGAAGGCAGAGGATCGTCTGGAATTCAAGAGTACCATGGAGAAAATCGGTGAACCGGTGGCAGCCTCCCTGGTAGTGGAGAGTGTTGAGGACGGTATTGCTTTTGCTTCTAAAATCGGTTATCCGGTTGTGCTGCGGCCTGCTTATACTCTTGGCGGAAGCGGCGGCGGTATCGCTCATAACCAGGAACAGCTGGAAGAAATTCTGGCCAATGGTCTCCGCCTTTCCCGCGTGGGACAGGTGCTGGTAGAGCGCTGTATCGCCGGATGGAAGGAAATTGAGTATGAGGTGATGCGTGACAGCGCAGGAAACTGCATTACCGTATGTAATATGGAAAATATTGACCCGGTTGGTGTGCATACAGGTGACAGTATTGTAGTAGCTCCTTCCCAGACCCTGGGAGATAAGGAATATCAGATGCTGCGTACTTCCGCTCTGAACATTATCAGCGAGCTGAACATCACCGGCGGCTGCAATGTGCAGTATGCTCTTCATCCGGAAAGTTTTGAGTATTGCGTTATCGAGGTAAATCCCCGTGTAAGCCGTTCTTCTGCGCTGGCTTCCAAGGCGACGGGATATCCCATTGCGAAGGTGGCGGCAAAGATTGCTCTGGGCTATACACTGGACGAGATCCCCAATGCGATTACAGGACAGACTATGGCCAGCTTTGAGCCCATGCTGGATTACTGTGTAGTGAAGCTGCCCCGTCTGCCTTTTGACAAATTTATCAGCGCGAAGAGAACGCTTACGACACAGATGAAGGCTACCGGAGAGGTTATGGCCATCTGCAATAACTTTGAAGGAGCGTTGATGAAAGCCATCCGTTCCCTGGAACAGCATGTGGACAGTCTGATGTCCTATGATTTCACGGCACTTTCCAGGGATGAACTGATAAGACAGCTGGAAGTGGTGGATGACCGTCGTATCTGGGTGATTGCCGAGGCGATTCGTAAAGGAATTTCATATGAAGAGATTCATGCTGTCACAAAGATTGACCTCTGGTTTATTGACAAGATTGCGATTCTTGTGGAGATGGAGCAGGCCCTGAAAGAACAGGAGCTGACAGCAGAGCTTTTAAAAGAAGCAAAACGCATCGAGTTCCCGGATAATGTGATTGCACAGCTTACGGGAAAATCGGAAGAAGAAATCCGTGACATGCGCTATGCAAACGGCATTACGGCTGCCTATAAGATGGTAGATACCTGCGCTGCGGAATTTGCAGCCAGCACGCCATACTACTATTCTGTTTTCGGAAGTGAAAATGAGGCGGAGAACTCCGGAGATCGTAAAAAGGTACTGGTTCTGGGCAGTGGTCCTATCCGTATCGGACAGGGAATTGAGTTTGACTTCTGTTCTGTACACTGTACCTGGGCTTTCTCCAAAGAAGGCTATGAAACCATTATTATCAATAACAATCCGGAAACAGTCAGTACAGACTTTGACATCGCGGACAAGCTGTATTTCGAGCCTCTGACACCGGAAGATGTAGAGAACGTGGTACGGCTGGAGAAACCGGACGGAGCAGTTGTGCAGTTTGGCGGTCAGACGGCTATTAAGCTCACAGAGGCTCTGATGAAGATGGGTGTTCCGATTCTGGGAACTTCTGCAGAAAATGTAGACGCAGCCGAAGACAGGGAACTCTTTGATGAGATTCTGGAGCAGTGCGGTATTCCGCGTCCCAAGGGACACACAGTATTTACGGCAGAGGAGGCCAAGAAGGCAGCCAATGAGCTGGGATATCCGGTACTGGTGCGTCCTTCCTATGTGCTGGGCGGACAGGGCATGCAGATTGCCATTAATGATAAGGATGTAGAGGAGTTTATCGGCATCATTAACCGGTATGCTCAGGAGCATCCGATTCTGGTGGATAAGTATCTTCAGGGTAAGGAGATTGAGGTAGACGCAGTCTGTGACGGAGAAGATATCCTGATTCCTGGTATTATGGAGCATATTGAGCGTGCCGGTATCCACTCAGGAGACAGTATTTCCGTATATCCTGCCAAGAGTATCAGTGAAAAAGTAAAGGCAACGATTGAAGAGTATACCAGACGTCTGGCCCGTTCCCTGCATGTTATCGGTCTTATTAATATTCAGTTTATCGCGGTGGGAGACGAGGTTTACGTTATTGAAGTAAATCCGCGTTCCAGCCGTACCGTACCTTATATCAGTAAGGTGACAGGCATTCCCATTGTGCCTCTGGCTACAAGAGTAATTCTGGGACATAAGATTCGTGAACTGGGATATAAGCCGGGACTGCAGCCGGAAGCGGATTATTACGCAATTAAAATGCCGGTATTCTCTTTCGAGAAGATCCGCGGCGCAGATATCAGCCTTGGACCGGAGATGAAGTCCACCGGAGAGTGTCTTGGTATTGCAAAGACCTTTAATGAAGCTCTTTACAAGGCTTTCCTGGGAGCAGGAATCCGGCTTCCGAAATACAAAAACATGATTATCACCGTGCGTGATGAGGACAAGCAGGAAGCTGTGGAGATTGCCAAGCGCTTTGAGGCTCTGGGATACCGCATCTACGCTACCAAAGGAACGGCAAGAGCCCTTCTGGAGGCAGATGTTTCCGTACGTCTGACAAGAAAACTGGAGCAGGAATCTCCGAATATTCTGGACCTGATTCTTGGACATCAGATTGATCTGGTCATTGATACACCTTCACAGGGTGTGGATCACAGTCATGATGGTTTTGTTATCCGGCGGAATGCCATAGAGACGGGCGTTAATGTACTGACTGCTATAGATACAGCCAAAGCTCTGGTGACGAGCCTGGAAAATACAGATGTAAAAGCACTGGAACTGATTGATATTGCTGACATTTAAGAGAGTCCGGTGATTTTGCCGGAGTGATTCCATATACAGCCATTCCCGAACTGAAAGGTTCCGGAATGGCTGTACTGGAAAGAGAAAGGAAAGTGGCGCTATGAGGATTGCGGCAGCGGCACAGATGAAAGAAATAGATCGCAGGGCGATTGAAGAGAGGGGGATTCCTTCTCCGATCCTGATGGAGGCGGCGGCCCGCCATGTGGCAGCAGAAGCAGCCACATTTCCGGAAGGAAGAATTTTACAGGAAGAGCAGAAGATAACAGCACAGATTGCGGTTTTCTGCGGTCCGGGAAATAACGGCGGCGACGGTGTCGCCGCCGCGCGCTTTCTTGCAGAACAGGGAAAACAGGTGAGGGCTTTTCTTGCGGGAAAACGGGAGAAACTCACCCCGGATACACAGCTGATGGAAGAAAGGCTGAAAGAAGCAGGACTGCTGCTGGAAGACTGGACAGGAAGCGATGAACAGAAGGAATGGTGTGCAAAGGCAGATCTTATTCTGGATGCTCTTCTGGGTATCGGGCTGAAGGGAGAGGTACGTCCGGATGTAAGGAAAGTAATTCAGTGGCTGGATTCTCTTTCGGTTCCTGTCCTGGCGGTAGATATTCCAAGCGGCATAAGCTCAGATACCGGAGAAATTCTGGGTGCAGCCCTTCATGCAGAGAGGACAGTGACATTTACTCTGCCCAAATTTGGCCATTATGAGGGCCAGGGAAGTTATTATGCCGGAAAAGTGAAAGTATACGATATCGGAATTCCGGAAGAGATTGTGAAAGAAGTAGTTCCCGGAAAAGGAGCAGTGAGCTTTGAAGTCTGTGATGAAACCTGTGCGGCAGAACTTCTTCCCAGACGTCGTCCTGACGGTCATAAGGGAAGCTTTGGAAAAGTATCGATAACGGGCGGAAGCATAGGTTTTACAGGAGCACCGCTGCTGGCTTCCAGAGGAGCAGCCCGCTGCGGAAGCGGTCTTGTATATCTTGGCATTCCGGAAAGCATTTATGGAATTGCTGCAGCTTCCTGTCTGGAAGTGATGCCCGCGCCGCTTTTGGAGCAGAATGGCCGGATTTCTTCCAGGGCTTTTTTTCAGATTCTGGAACGGCTGAATTCCTGTGATGCAGGACTTATTGGTCCGGGGCTGGGCAGAAGCCAGGAATTATCGATGCTGGTATGCAAGCTCCTGGAGCAGACGGCAACTCCGCTTGTTGTGGATGCAGATGGTCTGTATGCCATAAAGGACAGAAAAGAGATTTTGCGTCAAAGAAGTGAGAAAGGTTTTGTGACGATTCTTACGCCCCATGAGGGAGAGTTTGCATATCTGGGCGGAGAGCTGGGCGCAGGGCGGAGAAAGGCTGCCGTACAGTTTGCAGAACAGTATGGCTGTATTCTGGTTCTGAAAGGACCGGCTACCGTAACGGCCGCTCCGGAAGGAAGAGCTTATATCAACACAACAGGAAATAACGGAATGGCCAAAGGCGGGAGCGGTGACGTACTGGGCGGCATGATTCTTTCTTTTCTGGGGCAGGGTATGAAACCTCTGGACGCAGCCGCACTGGCAGTCTGGATCCATGGCGCGGCCGGAGATCTCTGCAGAGAACAGCTTGGAGAATATGGAATGCTGCCGGGAGATCTGGCGGAAAAGATTCCGCAGACAATTCTGCGTCTTCAGAAAAAGAAGGACATCAGACACGAAAAAGAGATGACAGGGGGATTCGGGCAATGGTAGATATGAAAAGTCTCCTTACAATGCAGGGTATGATGTTTCTGATGATTCTGATTGGCGCAGGAATGCGCAGAATACAGATTGTCACAACGGAAGGCCGCAGAAGCATGACAAATCTGGTCGTAAACCTGATTCTCCCCAGCAATATCCTGTATGCTTTTTCCAAAGCGGATGCATCGGCCTTCCGTTCCATGCTTGTGGTAGTGGCTATGGCATTTTTCATTCAGCTGGTCTGGTATGTCCTGAGTAAGTTGCTCTGGAGAAAAATGCCGGAGAGCCGCCGCGGCGTTATGCGTTACGCATTTCAGTTTTCTAATTGCGGATATCTGGGAAATCCGGTGATTGAAGGTCTTTATGGAGCTCCGGGTCTGGTATACGCTTCTGTTTTTCTGCTTCCCGTCCGGCTTTTTATGTGGAGCGTGGGACTGGAGTGTTTTCAGGAGGGAACAGGCAGCTTCCGGAAAACCATAAACAGGGCTTTGACTCACCCCTGCGTACTGGCTACAATTCTGGGCGTGGTGTGGATGTTTTTTCCGGTTAAACTGCCGGAATTTCTTTATAATACGATTTCCGGGTTTAATCAGTGCCTGACACCTATGACCATGCTGGTCATAGGATTTATCATGGCAGAGACCAATCTGAAAGAAATGTTCTGCAGAGATCTTTTCGTCATCACGGTACTGCGTCTGGGGATTCAGCCTCTGCTGGTCCTTGCGGTCTGCCGGCTTCTGAATCTGGAAACTCTTGTGGCAGAGGTGGTAACTGTACTGGTTTCCATGCCGGTAGCCAATACAACGGCTCTTCTGGCCTCCCAGCATGACTGTGATTATACATTTGCCAGCAATGTAGTTGTATTCACCACACTGGTATCCATGATTACAATCCCTGTTTACGGCATGCTGGTGGGAATCGTGTTCGGTTAATCTTGCCGGACCTGCTGTTTTATGATAAGATGTGCTGAGAAAAGGAGAGAACGGAATTGAAGTGGAATAAATATACATTAAAAACAAGAACAGAAGCAGAAGATCTGGTAAGCTCCATGATGCAGGACGCGGGAATTCAGGGAATTGAGATTGAGGACAAGGTACCTTTAAGCGAGCGGGATAAGGAGCAGATGTTTGTGGACATCCTGCCGGACAGCCCGGATGATGACGGCGTGGCCTATATCAGTTTTTATCTGGAGCCTGAAGAGGAACAGGCAGAGATGCTTCTGAAAGTCCAGGATGGGCTGGAGGAGATCCGCAGCTGGGGCGTAGATGTGGGAGAGGCTACAATCACTGCCTCAGAGACAGAGGACAAGGACTGGATTAATAACTGGAAAGAATTTTTCCATCAGTTTTACGTGGATGATATTCTGATTAAACCCTCCTGGGAAGAAGTGCTGCCGGAAGATCAGGATAAGCTTCTGATTCAGATTGATCCGGGCACGGCCTTTGGAACAGGAATGCATGAAACGACACAGTTGTGTATTCGTCAGCTGCGCAAACATCTGACGCCTGAAACTGTACTGCTGGACGTAGGAACCGGAAGCGGTATTCTGTCTATTATCAGTCTGAAACTGGGAGCAAAGCATGCAGTGGGAACCGATCTGGATCCCTGTGCGCTGGAAGCAGTAAAAGAGAATATGGAAGTCAATGGCATTGATCCCGCTTCTTTTGAGATGCTGATCGGGAATATCATCACAGAAAAAGAAGTTCAGGATCAGGTAGGATATGGCTGCTATGATATTGTTGTGGCCAATATCCTTGCGGAAGTTCTGGTGCCCCTGACGCCTGTGATTCTCTCCCAGCTGAAGCCGGGAGGAATCTATATTACTTCAGGTATTATTGACGACAAAGAGGAACTGGTAGTAAAAACTGTGAAAGAGTGCGGTCTGACTGTACTGGAAGTAACGCACCAGGGCGAATGGGTCAGCGTAACAGCACGCAAGGAACAGTAAAGGAGTCTGGTTATGCATCGTTTTTTTGCTGAGCCGTCTCAGATTGGTGATAAGGAAATTATCATAACAGGATCGGATGTAAACCATATCCGGAACGTTCTGCGTATGAGAACAGGCGAGGAGCTTCTGATCAGTGACGGTCAGGGAAAAGAATACCACTGTGTTCTGAAGGAGACAGGTGAGAGTGAAGTTCGGGCAGAGATCTGTGCGAAAAGGGATGAAAATGCAGAGCTGCCTTCAAGAATTACCTTGTTTCAGGGATTGGCCAAGGGCGACAAGATGGACCTCATTATTCAGAAGTGTGTAGAACTGGGAGTGTTCCGTATTGTTCCTGTGAATACAAAGAGGACAGTAGTAAAACTGGATGCCCGAAAGGAAGAAAGCCGAAGAAAACGCTGGATGACGATTTCAGAAAGTGCAGCCAAGCAGTCCGGGCGGGGAATTATTCCGGAAATTTCTGCGGTAAAAAGTTTTCCGGAGGCCCTGAAGGAAGCTGCAGAACTGGACGTCTGCCTGATTCCTTATGAAAAGGCAGAGGATATGGCGCATACGAGAGAAGTTTTGTCCGGAATTCCCACCGGAGCCTCGATTGGGATCTTTGTGGGTCCGGAGGGCGGATTTGAAGAAGAAGAGGTAGTCCAGGCAATGGCTGTGGGGGCAAAGCCTATAACACTGGGGCGGCGCATCCTGCGGACGGAAACAGCGGGAATGGCTGTACTGGCCATGCTGGGATATCTGCTGGAGGAATAAAGAAAATGGAAGTATATCTTGACAATTCGGCGACGACCCGCTGTTATCCGGGTGCTGCCAGGCTGATGTATGATATTATGACAGAGCATTATGGCAATACTGCCTCGCTTCATAAAAAGGGAGTGGAGGCTGAACGCTATCAGAGAGAGGCTGTAAAGATTCTTGCCCGTACTATGAAGGTAGAGGAAAAGGAAATATTTTTCACATCCGGAGGTACGGAGAGCGACAACCTTGCCCTGATGGGATGTGCCCGGGCAAACAGACGGGCCGGAAATCATTTGATTACCACAGAATTTGAACATGCCGCTGTTCTGAATACGATGAAGGAGCTGGAAGCAGAAGGCTTCCGTGTAACATATCTCCCGGTGGATGAGACCGGCAGGGTGAGGCTTTCTGATCTGGAGCAGGCGCTTTGTGACGATACCATTCTGGTATCGATTATGTATGTGAATAATGAGATTGGATCGGTCCAGCCTGTTGAGGAAATAGGCAGTCTTCTTAAAAAGCAGAAACATAAGATTCTGTTTCATGTGGACGCAGTTCAGGCCTATGGAAAATTTCGCATTTATCCCAAAAAGCTGGGGATAGATCTTTTAAGCGTAAGCAGTCATAAAATTCACGGGCCAAAAGGCGTCGGTTTTTTGTATGTGGACTCCCGGGTTAAAATTCTCCCGATTCTGTTTGGCGGCGGGCAGCAGCAGAATCTGCGCTCCGGAACAGAAAATGTGCCTGGCGTGGCCGCATTTGCAGAGGCTGCAAAAGAGATTTATACAGATTTTGAGGAAAAAACAGAGCGTCTGTATAGTCTTCGGGAATATTTTATACAGGAAATCGGTAGAATTGAAGGCACTGCAGTCAACGGCCCCCAGGGCAGAGAAGGGGCGCCGCATATTGTAAGTGTCAGTTTCGCAGGAGTGCGGAGCGAAGTGCTGCTGCATGCACTGGAAGACAAAGGAATTTATGTATCTTCCGGTTCAGCCTGCTCTTCTTCTCATCCGGCGGCAAGCCGGACACTGCAGGCTATCGGAGTGAAAAAAGAATATCTGGACTCCACGCTCCGGTTCAGCTTCTGTGAATTTACGACAAAAGAGGAACTGGATTATACACTGGATACATTAAAGGAACTGCTGCCGGTGCTGCGGCGGTTTACACGCCGTTAAAAAGATAAAGATGCAGGCTGTTCAGGAAAAAATCCTTTGGCCTGACGGTATAATAGAAAGGGGAAAAAGATGTTTCACGCACTTTTGATAAAATATGGGGAGATCGGAATCAAGGGAAAAAACCGTTATCTGTTTGAAGATGCTCTGGTGGCTCAGATTCGTCATGCATTAAAACAGACAGACGGTCAGTTCCGGGTAACCAAGGAACAGGGGCGTATCTATGCAGAAGCACTGGGCGACTATGATTTTGACGAAGCAGTGGATGCTCTGCGCCGTGTGTTTGGTATTGTGGGCATCTGTCCGGTAGTCATTCTGGAGGACCAGGGCTTTGATAAGCTGGCAGAGGCTGTGGTGTCTTATCTGAAAGAAAGGTATGGAGAGGATTGCGAAAAGACCTTTAAGGTTCATGCAAAACGCGCCCGCAAAACGTATCCCATGGCTTCCATGGAGATGAATGCTGAGCTGGGTGCAAAAATTCTGGACGCCTTTCCCCAGATGCGGGTGGACGTACATGGGCCGGAGCTGATGATCCATGTAGAAGTCCGGGAAAAGATTTATCTGTATTCAGATGTAATTCCCGGTCCCGGCGGTATGCCGATCGGAACGAACGGAAAATCCATGCTGCTGCTTTCCGGCGGTATCGACAGTCCGGTGGCAGG
>CALWGE010000057.1 GCA_944378225.1 uncultured Merdimonas sp. | reverse complement strand
TCGGCTCCATGCCAAGTGCCGGATGGCCTTTTTCTGTCAGGAACTCCAGCAGTGTTTCGGGATCTTCCGCGATGGTCTCGTCACCGATCATGTCGCAGAAGTTGTCGATGCCGTACAGCTCTTTTGCGGTAGCGTTCAGTCTCTCTGCCACCTGATCCTTCAGATCCTTCGGCATCCATACGATACGGGCAATTCCGCCCTCTGCCTTCATGAACTTCTTGGAAGCAATGAAATGCTTTCCGTGTCCCATGAAGCCCGGTGTCTGCACTCCGCCGCCGGTCATGGAAGCCAGCTCGGAGAAGGTCATTCCAATGGGAGTCATGCCTGCATACTCACGGTTCGCGATACATACGCCGTTGGAAAGAGGCTCGATTCCGCAGATACACTCAAAGCATCCGCAGGAAGTCATCGGCTTCTCAATCAGAGAGTACAGGGATACGTCTTCCAGCGCTCCCTGGGAGAACTTTCTTACTGCCTCGTTTACATCCTCGTACTCACCGATTCTCTCATCGATGACACGCTCCTTGGTGATCACCTGACAGGGGCCCTGCGGGTCAAGCTCATTGGTAGCCTTCGCATCCAGCCAGGATACGGCTCCGCACAGGCCCAGACGCTCCGGAGTTACCACGCATACGTGGCTCGGAGAGAAGGCCTGGCACATGATACAGCTGTAGTATACGTCTACGCCCTCATCCGTCAGGGTTGTCAGTCTCTCGTCACGCTTGTCAAACATCGGAATGGCAAGGCTGTGACGAAGCTCTGTACACTGTGCCGGGTCGGTAACGATTGTCACCTGACATTTGTCCACTACTGCAGCGAACTCGCTCTTTACCCGGGCATACAGTACTTCACCGATATGCTTTGCACGGAAGCCTGCCTGGAATGTCTCTTTGCTTACACGGATACGGATCATGTCGCGCTGTCCTGTATGCATCAGTCCCTCCACACAGTTCAGGTAAGAATGGAACTTACGCTCAAATACTGCCTCAAAGTCGCTCTGCATGGACTTTCCGGCTACATCTACAATATATGCAATGCTCTGCTTGCTTCCCTCCGGCATCTCGTCGATGTCCGGTCCAATCAGCTCAATCTTGTGATCCTCTACCTCGGACGCCTCTCTGGAACGCACCAGCTCGAAGCAGTCCACACGAGAACCGTCAAACTCTACCTGCATATCGCCCCGGCGGATGATCTCTCCCTCGAATGCGGAAGCAAAGGCTACCGGAATATCAATCTTTGTAACCTTCAGCTTGATATCACGCGCTTCCAGAGAGGTTGCGTTGAACTTGCTTACATCCTTCTGTACAATCAGGCTCTTCGGTACACGGAAGGTCTCCTCGTTGGTGATAACCGGGAATCCAAGCGCAATAGCGCCTGCGCCGCAGGCTACAATCACCTCATTCAGCGGTGCGAACGCGTTTACGAATGCCGGTACACGCTCAAAGGTGTACTTCATCAGTCCGGCTGCGTCGCCCGGCTGGATATTGCCGAAGATAAGCGCTGCACGAACTGCGACGGATACAACGTGAACTACGGAAGTCACGTCTTTTCCAAGAGGAATCACGCGCACATTCGCGCCCATCTTCAGGCCCATCTCCTGGCACTGATCAATGATTCCGCCAACCAGAGTTACCAGAATACCCTGTCCCTGGTAGGATTTTACCAGATCCACGCCTTCCTGGGCTGTGGGAGCTGCTCCAAGGATTACGGCTACTCCCGGGATATCGCCGGTTACCAGCGGCACGCCAAGCTCACGGATGGCTGCGTCCGGCAGATGACCTGCTTCCGGAGCCGCATAGGGAGCCGGATTATCCAGATACTTCAGAACTTCGATGAACTCTGCGCACAGAGCTGTGGCAACACCGCTCATGAATGCGTCATGCAGTCTCTTCTCTCTTGTCATCAGGCTCTTTACCACTCCCAGAGCCTCTTTCAGTTCTCCAAGATTTGTTACCTTCGTACCGGTTACTGCGTAATAGCAGGGAAGGCTGTACGCCGTATCCGGAAACGCTACCGCCTTGTCGGCGCCGTTTGCAGCAATCGCGTCATCGATGGCCTTTTCTGTCAGGCCGTATACTGCATCATTTCCACTGAAAACCACATCAAATAATGTCACAGTTTTACCTCCATAAAATACACTGTATTTTTTATTTCTGTTTATAAATCTCCGCTGAGTTGTTACGGAGTATCAGGCTTATCCAAAAGCTCCTTGATCCTGCGGATCTCGTCCGTAGCTGTGTGACTGACATCATAAGGTGATCTGCCCTGACGATCTGCGTCAATGACCTCCGGATTATAATGAATGAAGCCCAGCAGATCCTCTTCCGGGATTCTGGAACGAATGAATTCCTCATCTTCCGGCCCCCGTACTTTATTGGCTACCACACGTACCTGTCTTATTCCAAGATCCTGGGCAAGACGCTTTACATTTTTGTAGGTCTGTACGCTTCTTGCTCCCGGCTCAATCACCACTACGAACTGCTCCATACCCTGACAGGTCCCGCGTCCCAGATGCTCAAGCCCCGCCTCCATATCCATGATAACCACATCCTGGCTTCTGAGGCTCAGATAACTTAATATGCGCTTCAGCATCACATGCTCGGGGCAGACGCATCCGCCCCCGCCTGTTTCTACAGTTCCCAGGGTCAAAAGCTTGACACCATTGTAAGTCTTGCTGTAAGTATCCGGTATGTCATCCACTTTCGGATTCAGTGTGTACATTACATTATCTGCACCAGCCCCTGTCCGCTCTTCTATCAGCTTTCTCATTTTAGAAATCGGTACAATGGAATCCAGAATTTCTTCCGGAAATCCAAGCGCCAGTCCCAGATTGGCATCCGGATCCACGTCCGCCGCAAGCACTGTCCTGCCTTCCTCCGCATAGAGTCTTGCAAGTGTGGCCGCAAATGTGGTCTTTCCGACTCCGCCTTTTCCTGTAATCGCTATTTTCATGCCAGATACGCTCCCTTACTTACAATAAATTACTGTTCCAATTAGATTCCAAGTGCAGTACGCTTCTCTTCAATTCTCTCGATCATCAGATCTACAAGCTTCTCTATATCCTTCTCTACAGTATAAGCAGCCTCTACCCACTCACGGATGCCGTTTTTCAGAAGATTATCTACTTCCTCAGAACCGGATACATAAGGATCCACACCCAGGAATGTGTCGATACCAGTAGCTACTACATAGTTTCCGATGGATACTGCCTTTTCAGACATCCACTCAGGCGCACAACCTACTAACGGAAGCTGGGAAATATTAAGTCCGGAATCTTTTGCCAGATCTGCAGCCAGATTCATCATACGGCTGATATCCACGCAGGATCCCATGTGAAGTACCGGAGGAATGTCTGCCAGTTCGCATACTCTCTTCAGGCCATCACCGCAGAGATCCTTCGCAGCCTTGTCCATCAGACCTGCCTTTGCAGCTGCCTGTGCAGAACATCCGGATGCTACAACAATAATATCATTTGCAATCAGCTTCTTCATCAAATCAATATGAGCCTGGTCCGGACGAATCTTCGGGTTATTACATCCTACCATAGCCACTGCACCACGGATTACACCGGAAGTAATGCACTCAATCAGCGGTTTTGTAGTTCCCAGCTCGTCTACCTGAGAATTGGTAACACCATCCAGAACCTTCTTGATTGCTTCCAGAGAATATCCTACAACTGCTTTCTGCTTCATATCCGGAATATGTACCAGTTCAGGCTTACGGTTCTTGAAGTTCTCGATTGCCATCTTCACAATTGCTTTTGCCTTCTCAGCAGCTGTCTCTACTGTAAAATGAATAAATTCAGCATCCGGCATCTGTGCAATCTTGGATGTGGTAATGAACTTTGTATGGAAGCACTTGCTCAGAGGTCCAAGTGCCGGGAAGATACACTGAACGTCTACAACGATTGCCTCACAGGCTCCTGTCAGAACAACGTTCTCCTGCTGCAGGAAGTTTCCGGCCATAGGAATTCCGCGGCGCATAGCAACCTCATTGGATGTACAGCAAACGCCGGATACAGTAATTCCCTTTGCACCCATGCTCTTCGCATATGCAATCATCTCCGGATCATCTGCGTACTCGCAAATCATCTCAGAAAGGCTGGGATCATGTCCGTGTACCACGATGTTTACATTCTCTGCTACCATAACACCCAGATTTGCTTCTGTCTCGATAGGCTTCGGTGTTCCAAACAGTACGTCAGAAAACTCTGTTCCGCACATGGAACCGCCCCATCCATCACAGAGACCTGCACGAAGAGACTGACGAATCAGCGCCTGCGGTTCAGAAGAACATCCCATATGAGTCATATGCAGAGAACAGGATACCTCACGGTCAATTGCACGCGGTGTGATTTCTGCCTTCTCCCACAGCTCCTGTGTATGCTTCGGTGTACGCTGTGTCCAGCGGGAATAACCGAAGGGCTTACCATACTCCATCAGTGCCTCATAAGCCACCTCATGAGCCAAATCATAGATATCCTTGCCTTCCGTCTCAATGCCCCATTCCCTGGCAATGCGGATAAGCTTCTCAGGATCCTTCACTTTGTAGCTTCCGTCTGCGGATGCATGATACAGAGTGTGGCAGATCTCACGACCATGGTCAGAATGTGTCGCAGCTCCGCCTGCAGTAAATTTCAGATAGTTGCGTCCTACGATGCCGTGTACGTCGCAGCCGCAGATTCCTCTGGGCGCCTTCGGCGTAATACGGCAGGGTCCCATGGAGCAGATTCGGCAGCAGACACCCTGCTCACCAAATTTACAGTGGGGCGTCTGGTTCTTCACACGAAGCTGCCAGGCGTCAGCTCCTACCTTTGCTCCTGTCTCCAGAAGTCTGGCTGTTGCGGCTTCAAATTCTTCCACCGTCGTCAATTTAAAGTCTCCCATTATAAACCTCCTAGCTTTTATATAAAAATTTATTTTTTATGAAAGATCCAGCTGTTCAATAATCTGATACAGCGCCTTCCGCACGGGTGAATCTTCCGGAAGCTGCACGGTCGGTCTGCCTTCGCAGTCAAAGTCAAATACCTGCTCATCCTGGGGAACCACTCCAAGCAGCGTAAGCCCCTGCTTTTCAATCTCCTCTTTTGTTCCCTCATTCAGAACACCGCCCGGCGCCCGGTTTACAATCAGGCCTACCGTTCTGGGCTTCAGCCCGCACTCCGGAATCAGCTTTGCGATTCGTCCCACAGCCTGAACGCCTCTGCGTGAACAGTCGCTGACCAGAATAATCGTATCCACGGAAGGAAGAATTCCGCGGCTGATATGCTCCATGCCTGCCTCGTTATCTACTACTATATATTTATAGTTCTTGGCATATCTGGCAATCTGTGTTGTCAGAAGACCATTCACGAAACAGTAGCAGCCTTTTCCCTGTGTGTGCCCCATCACCAGCAGATCATAATCATCCTGCTCGGACAAAGCCTCTCCAAATTTCAGTTCCATAAAATCCTGCTTGGACATTCCCGCGGGAATGGGGTTTTTGGATGACATCTCTGCCTGAGCCACCTCTTCCCGTATCTCTCCCAGACTTGTCGGGGATTCCACGCCAAGCACTTCATTCAGATTTGAGTTCGCATCTGCGTCTACGGCAAGCACAGGACCTGCTTTCTTCCCGCAGAGATACTCAATTAAAAGTCCCGTCAGCGTTGTCTTACCGACTCCGCCTTTTCCGGCTACAGCAATTGTATGCGGCATAAATTCTCTCTCCCAGCCTTTCTCCAGACGGTTGAAGGAATCCTTTCAAAAGGCTCCTGCACACCGTACATTCTATTATGATACTCTGTCAGTCTAAGATATTTCTTTCCTGCGGCAGATTTTATTCTGCTGAGCAGGACAGCTTTACAACAGAGTTGGCCAGATCCACAAAGGAAATGCTTCCTTCCACTACAGTTTCAGTACCCATAATATCCACCAGCCGGACATTCCTGCCCTCTACATAGATTTTGCTGACATTTCCGAGTACGACCTCCTCTGTATCCTTGACTGTCTTATAAACAGTTGCCAAGCACATGCTATCATCCTCCTTCAGCCTGCGTGCCCGGATCTCTGTTTTCTGCGCCTTTTGTTTCTCTCTTATTTTACCAGAGAGAGGGCCAGACTTAAATACAGATTTCCTTTATCAAAATTCTCAATGGCCTTTTCAATCTGCACAGCCACATCCTCTTTTCCCGTCTCCCGGAACTTCTTCGCAACGTCAGCAAGTTCTGCTGCATGGTGCTTATTATGATCCAGCATATAGGAAAGCAGGGCTTCCTGCTCACTTCCCGGTTTTTTTGCCCCGCATTCGCTGCTGCAGCTGCCGCAGTGCTCCTGATCGTGAGCATGGTCATGCGCATGATCGTGAGCATGTCCATGACAGTGTCCATGTTCTCCATCTACAATATGCATGATTTTCCTCCTTGTCTATTTTTCGTATTTTATGTTAAATTCCTGTCAAATTTAATTCAATTATACCCCATGGAGGGGATTTAGGCAAGTCGATTTTAGGGGATTCCAGAGTATGGATTGTTTTTATTTTCGTACATTTCAAACACTATTCTGCAATTTGTACAAAGAGCTTTTTTCTTTATTTTACCGTTTTTTCCCCCTGTCTGTTTTCCTGCATAATGTAGGAATTCTCTTTCACTTTCCTTTCCGTTCTCTTTGCAGTCCTTGTCCTTCACTCGGCTCTCTATTGACTTTTTTCAAAAACTTTTGTACTCTCACACAAGAAACTTTTTCACAAAAATAATCTACAGGAACAGCTGTACAGCCTGTACAGTTTACCAGGAGGTTCTGCAATGAATACAGCAAATACAGAAAAAAGATCTGCCGGAATTCCCGGATTTATCACAGCGCCCGACGCCAGGACAACTTTGTTCTGTCTTCTGGGAAGTCCTGTTTCCCACAGTATATCTCCCTCCATGCACAATGAATCCTTCCGGATTCTCGGGCTCAATTCCGTGTATCTCGCCTTTGATGTAGATGAAACAAGCTTTGAGCAGGCAGTTAACGGCCTGACAGCCATAAACGCTGCCGGCTGGAACTGTACCATGCCTCTGAAACGTCTTATGTATGAACGGGTCGACAGACTTACAGACTCAGCTCTCCTGAGCGGCGCTGTCAATACCGTTATCAATCGTAACGGAATTCTCTGGGGCGACAATACGGATGGCTATGGTTTCCTGAAGTCCATGGAAGAGGCCGGTTTCAATATTCGGAATACACATATTACTCTTCTGGGATCCGGCGGTGCCGCTGCTGCCATCCTCGCACAGGCCGCTCTGGATGGTGCCGGTTCCATCGACATTTTCGCCAGAACCTCCAGCCCGTCTGTCCGCCTCATCGAAGAGGAATCAGAACGTATCCGGAAAGCATGTGCCTGCCGGCTGAATCTTTTTGATTTGGCTGATTCCGTTCAACTGAAAAAGAGCCTTGCTCAAAGCCAGGCTCTGATTAATGCCACTTCCGTAGGTATGTCCCCCCATCCCGAAGCTTCTCTTATCACAGATCCCGCCTGGTTTCATCCCGAGCTGACAGTAGGGGATGTTATTTACAATCCGCGGGAAACACAGCTGCTGAAAATTGCCCGGGAGGCAGGCTGTCATACTTTTAATGGTATGTATATGCTGCTTCATCAGGGAGCAAAGGCCTTCTGGGACTGGACCGGAATGGAGATGCCCGTGGAAGCTATCCGCGAAAAATATTTCAAATAAAAGTCTCCTCTTTCAGAATCCCTGCCCGCGGCACAAAAAGTATGCTGCAGTACATCCGGAATTTAAGCTCCCAATAGTACTGCAGCATATTTTTATTTATTCTTCTTCAGTTAACGACTCTGTTTCTAACGACTCTGTTTCACTGTCAGTAGTATCCTCATCTGCAGAAGATGTATTATCTGCATCGTAGTCAGCTTCTGTCTCTGCTGTTTCTTCTGTACGGTCTGTCTCAGTACCCGTCTCTGTTTCTTCTGCCGGCTGCTCTGCTGATTCTTCCTCTGTTTCTTCTGCAGTCA
This sequence comes from uncultured Merdimonas sp., assembly GCA_944378225.1. Lineage (GTDB taxonomy): Bacteria > Bacillota > Clostridia > Lachnospirales > Lachnospiraceae > Laedolimicola. The sequence goes on along the minus strand of CALWGE010000057.1, from coordinate 8,850 downwards.
CGCTGTCGTCTGTACTTTCCGCAGCATCTTCAGTACTGTAGGTACTTTCTTTCATTCGCCTACAGCCGCAGGATATTTACTTTCTCTGAAGGCGTTTTCCTTTTTTTCATTCATACTCTCCTTCTGTATTTGTTCTGCCAATCATCCCCTTTCTGTTCCTGATGTTGTTTCATTATATCGGGGAATTGTGATAATTCCTTGTTGGTTCTGTGTCATTTTTATGTTAATTCTGTGAAAACCGTAAGAAGAAGTGTATCTTCTCTTTCTATACTCTCCTGTTTCTGATATAATTTCACATATCTTTTACAGGAGTCTATACTTATGCCAAACATTCAGAAAGGAGCAGTGTAACAATGAAACTTCGTATAGGAATTTTAAGCACCGCATCCATTGTCCCCAGATTCATCGGCGCTGTCCGCGCAGCAGATAAGGCTGTCTCTTCCTCTTCTGCCGGGTCTTTTCTGACAGAAGGATGTACCGTTGCCGCCCTGGCGTCGCGCAGTTACGAAACTGCTTCTGAAAAGGCCAGACTCTGGAATATACCTTCCGCTTACGGAAACTACGAAGACCTGATCCATTCTCCAGACATCGATGTGATTTATATTGCTGTCATAAACAGTGAACATTATCGATTTGCAAAGGCAGCTCTTGAAGCAGGAAAACATGTCCTCTGTGAAAAACCTTTCACCCTGGATCCCGGGCAGGCCCGGGAACTGTTCTCACTGGCACGTAAAAACAGGCTGTTTCTGATGGAAATGCAGAAAACCGTCTTTCTTCCTGTTATACAGAAATTGAAAAAACTCATTCAGATCGGAGAATTTGGCAAGATTACCATGGCCGATTTTTCCAGCTCCTTTGACTCAGGATACAACAGCTGGTTCTTCGATGCTTCGAAAGGCGGAGGACCTCTCTATGGAAACGCCAGTTACAGTCTGCAGCTGATGCAGTACCTTCTGGATTCACGTGCTTCCGAATGGGTGGGGCTTTGCACCCGCAGTCATACCGGTGTGGAAGATCAGTTTTCTCTTACTGTACGCATGAAAAATGATACTCTGTACACAAATAAGACCAGCATGCGCTCTGAAACAATACATACGGGATATCTTTACGGAGAAAAAGGATATATTGAAATTCCGGACTACTGGAAGGCACGAAAAGCAATTCTTCATTACCATGCCAAGGAACCACATTCTGTTATTCTGGAAGAGCCCTGTGAATTTGAGCTGATGTATGAAATAATGCACGCAGAGCAATGCATCCGTCAGGGAATGACAGAAAGTCCTGTCATGACAGAAGAAATGACCGTCAGCACAATCGAAGTCCTGACAAATCTGAATCGTCAGTGGCATTCTTCCCGGGACTGAACCTGTGCTTTATCTGCCCTTTGTTTGTTTTTTCGAACCTCAGCAAAGCTACCACGAAAGGACTTTATTTATCATGAAACCATCTACATATCACAGAAAGCTTTCACAGTTCGGAGCGGACATTCTCCATTCTCCCGGTATGCAGTCAGAAAAACACTATATGCAGCACGGAGACGTCTCAGTTTTCGCTCATTCAATAGCTGTCGCCTGCACCTGCCTTTGGATTGCGCGCCTTTTGCAGCTGTACCTGAACTTCCGTTTAAACGAACGTGTTCTGATTCGCGGCGCCCTGCTGCACGACTACTTTCTCTATGACTGGCATGTACCCGATAAGAGCCATCGTCTCCACGGTTTTTTTCATGCAAAACTTGCTTTTCAAAATGCTTCCCGGGATTTCGCTCTGGGAGAAATCGAACGCGATATGATTCTCCGCCACATGTTTCCGCTGAATCCCTGTCCGCCCGCATACCCGGAAAGCATCATTCTCTGTATTGCCGATAAGCTGTGTGCAGCGGAAGAAACTCTGAGTCGAAAAAGCCGGTACAGAAAAATCAGCAGTCGCTACTGAATTCTTTCATTTTCTGTCCACCTGTTCCCTTTGCTGTTGCATAAAAACACTCCGAATCCTCAATAAAATGAGTTTCCGGAGTGTTTTCATTTTTACTTGCAGTCATTCGTTATAACTGCCTTGTTTCTGTTTTCAGCTTATTAGCGTACTGTTTTCTCAACCTTCCGCTGAATGGCCTTCACCACTTCCATAATCGGAATAATGGCAATCGCGAGACCGAGCGCTACTGCATACTCTTTCAGATCAATCGGTGTGAACTCAAACGCAGCTGCAATGAACGGAACCTCAATAACAACTGTAGTCAGCACCAGAGATACAATCATTGCTCCATACAGGAACATATTGTGAGTAGTCAGCTTAAAGATAGAGCCGCGCCGGCTTCTCATGTTCAGAGAATGGCAGATTTCAACCATGGACAATGTAAGGAATGCCATTGTTGTTCCATCCGGGCTGTTCACAAATTCCCAGACACCGCTCTCAATATAGTGTCCCAGCAGATAGGAAATCATAACGAGAACAGTCACAATCAGTCCCTGGAAGAATACATCAAATCCCATGCCGCCTGCGAAAATACCTTCCTTCGGATCGCGGGGCTTACGCTTCATAATGTCCGCTTCGCTCTTTTCCATACCCAGAGCCAGGGCCGGGAAACAGTCCGTAATCAGGTTAATCCAAAGCAGATGAACCGGCTTCAGAATTGTAAATCCAATGAGTGTCGCAAAGAAGATTGCGAGCACTTCTGCCAGGTTGGATGCCAGCAGGAACTGAATAGCCTTTCGGATGTTGGCATAAATACGCCGTCCTTCCTCTACAGCAGAAACGATAGTTGCGAAATTATCATCTGCCAGAACCATATCTGCCACATTTTTGGTTACATCCGTTCCCGTAATTCCCATGCCTACGCCGATATCTGCGCTCTTGATAGACGGAGCGTCATTTACACCGTCGCCTGTCATGGCCGTAATCATTCCCTTTGCCTTCCAGCCTTTCACAATGCGCACTTTGTGTTCCGGCTGCACACGGGCATATACAGAAAATTCTTCAATGCGGCGATTGAATTCTTCATCTCCAAGTTCATCAAGCTGCGCACCTGTAATAGCCTGTTCAGGTCCGCTAATGATACCCAGTTCCATGCCAATAGCAACTGCAGTATCCTTATGGTCTCCTGTAATCATAATCGGCCGGATACCTGCCTCACGGCATTCCACAATCGCAGCTTTTACTTCCGGGCGAACCGGATCAATCATACCGGAAAGTCCGACATAAGTCAGATCCTGCTCCAGCACTTCCGGATCCGTATTTGCAGGAACTACGTCCCAGTCTCTTCTCGCGCAGCAGAGAACGCGGAGCGCCTTGTCTGCCATAGCCTTATTGGAAGAAAGAATAGAATTTCTCACTTCTTCTGTCAGTGCAATACGCTGTCCATCCCTGACTGCATAGGTACACCGCTTCAGAACTTCATCGGGAGCTCCCTTTGTATACTGTATGATCTTTCCGTCCTTTGTCTGATGAACGGTAGACATCATCTTACGCATGGAGTCGAAGGGGGCCTCTCCCACACGGGGATATTCTTCCTTCAGCTCTGTCTTTTCATATCCGTTCTTGGCCGCATCATTTACCAGAGCGCATTCTGTCGGCTCGCCGACTGCCTGGCCCGCATCCTTATCCCATTCTGCGTCGGAGCAGAGAGCCATACCAATCTCCAGCTCTTTCTCATCATCCGTCACATGCTCCACGACAGTCATCTTATTCTGCGTCAGAGTACCAGTCTTATCAGAACAGATAATCTGTGTACATCCGAGAGTCTCCACAGCTGTCAGCTTACGGATAATTGCATTCCGTTTCGACATATTCGTAACGCCAATGGAAAGCACAATCGTTACTACCGCTGCAAGTCCCTCAGGAATTGCTGCAACTGCCAGAGAAACTGCAACCATAAAAGTATCCAGAATTGCATCTCCGCTGATACCGGAGCGCAGAAGACCTACGGCAAAAATTACTACACAGATTCCTACTACAAGCACTGTGAGGATTTTACTGAGCTGATTCAATTTCAGCTGAAGAGGTGTCTCCTCATCCCTTGCCTGAGCCAGAGCAGATGCAATTTTTCCCATCTCCGTATTCATACCGGTTCCGGTAATAACTGCTTTTCCACGGCCGTATACAACAGTAGAACCCATATAAACCATATTTTTGCGGTCGCCCAGGGGAATATCTTTCTGACCTTCCAGCTGAAGCAGACCTGTCAGCTTATTTACAGGTACAGATTCTCCTGTCAGTGCTGCCTCCTCAATTTTCATGCTGGCGCATTCGATAATACGTCCGTCAGCCGGCACTGCATCTCCTGCCTCCAGAACCACAACATCTCCAGGCACCAGTTCTTCACTCTTCAGGGTAACAATTTTGCCGTCACGCATGACTTTACTGGTCGCCGCCGCAATTTCCTGCAGAGCCGCAATAGCTGCCTCCGCCTTGCTCTCCTGAACAACACCAAGCACCGCATTAATAACAACTACGGCCATAATAATAATTACATCCGCAAAAGATTCCCCTTCATATGCCGCTGTAATTCCTGAAATAACGGCAGCCACGATCAGAATGATAATCATGGGATCTGCCAGTTCATTCAGGAACCGCTTCAGAAGAGACTCCTTTTTTCCTTCTTCCAGTCGGTTTCTTCCGAATTCCGCCAGTCTTTTTTCAGCTTCCTGTGAGCTCAGGCCCTGTTCTGAAGAATTTTGCTCCTTTAATACTTCTTCTACACTTTCCAGATATTCTTTCACGTTTCCTCCTGTCCGGACGTTTTTACGTCACGTTTTCTCCTGCCTTACGGCTGTCTGTTTTTCAGTCCATCCTGTCTGTTTCGAACTGAAACTGAAGTACTTTTAACTGCCGCTGTGCAGTCTGATTTATTTTATCATTTATTCTCCATTTTGTCCAACATTCCCCACCTTATGAGTACTTTTCATACTGCCAGACAAACCTTTTCCATCATTCTTTTTCCTTAATTGGCGGGGGACGATGAATTCTTTTTCCTTGGCTTACCTGCAAATTTTCTCTTACTCCTTTCATCTGCTTTCTGGCTTTTGCATCAGCAGCTTTTTCAAAGCATCCTGTTTTCCGGGAAACAAAAAAGACCTACCCACAAGAATTTTCCTGCGGATAAGTCTCGTTATTTCAAACAAAACCAGGTCTTCCAAGACCATGAATGTTGATTCTGTCACGCCGTCGGCGCCAACTACTCCCTTATTCCCTGCTGCCTATGCATTTTTAACTTGTTTATCATCTTACTCTATTTCACTTGCAAAAGCAAGAATTTTATTATTTTTTTATATCTCCGTACAAATTTTTACATCTGTTTTCTTACAATCCGGTATTCGTCGCCATACTGGAAATACGGACAGGAATGAAAATTTCCCTGTACGAAGAGCCGCATTTCATCTTCATCCAGATCCATCTCGCATATGTAATATCCATACTCTTCATCATAAACATAGTTGCCGCAGTATTCACAGTTTACTGCCTTCTTCTTTTTCTGTTCTGCCATCACATCTTCCTCCCTGTCGACAGAATTCGCTGCATATTTCCCTGTATTCTTTCCGACAACTGCGTATACTGAATCAGTTCCTCTTCATCAAACCCTCCGAACCTGGCATTATCATAATCCCATTCCACCATGGCAAGTTCCTCCAGCACCGGTTTGGCCGCAGGAAGAATGGTAACTGTTTTATTCTTCTTTGCCTTCTCTTTCTTTTTTGCTTTTTTCCCATTCTTCTCTTCCTGCTCTTCTTCCTGCTTAATCATACCTTTCAGCGTAAGCTTCTGCAGAAGCCGCTGTACTTTCCGGGCAGAAATACCGGAGAAATCCGCCAGTTCTTTCCGGCTGACCATTTCCCTGCTGTGACTCAGATAGAGAAGAAGCGTCACTTCCGGAACCGTCATTCCACTTTTTAAAGCCGCCGCTTCCAGGTAGCGCTCCAGCAGTTTTCTTTCCCGATAAAGGTCATGAAGAATGCCGTTCCCTTCCATTGCGTCTGCGCTTATGCCTGCCCTCTCGTCACCCAGCCTTTTGGTTCCCGGAAGAAAAGGAATTCCAACAATTCCGTCCCCCGCAGCATCCACCAAAAACCGATAAACCTGCAGACGCTTTCGTTCATATTCCTCATCATTCAGGACGTCTTTGTAAAAACTGTGATAATACTCAAACACCGTCAGCTTCATCTGAATTGTTCTGGACAGGCTGTTGCCCTGACTGACCAGCGACCCTTTTCGTTTGACATAGTAATAAACAGGGGCATGCAGGACACTGATTTTTTCTGCATAACGGATATATTCCAGGTTAAACATAAAATCTTCACACCAGCTGATTTCCACATTCATGCACAGATGATGCTCTGATATCAGCTTACGACGATATAATTTATTCCACAGCACGCCATAGTAAAAATCCGCAGGATTTTCCATCATATGCGCTGCAAACTGTTCTCTGGTCATACACCCATCTGCATCAATATCGCCTTTCTGAGAGACCCTGTCTCCTGCAACACGGTAAAAATCTGATATAACCAGATCGCTGCCCTCGTCTTCCGCCATACGAACTAACAGTTTTGTGGCATCCGGTGTAATCCAGTCATCGCTGTCCGAAAACTGCAGATAGGTTCCCCTGGCAATTTTCATGGCCAGATTTCTTGCAGCAGATACACCGCCATTTTCCTTATGGATCACATGCACTCTTTCATCTTTTTCCGCATATGCGTCGCATAAATCTCCTGAGCCGTCCTGGCTTCCGTCGTCTATCAGAATTAGTTCAAAATCTGTATATTCCTGTCCGAGAATGCTGTCCACACAACGGCCAAGATATTCTTTCGCATTATAAACAGGTACGATTACAGATACTGATGGATTCATAGGTTTCCTCTTCCTCTTACACAATCCGTTTGAATTTCTTTTCTATTTCCTGCCTTGTCACAGAAATAATAGTAGGTCTGCCATGAGGGCAGTTATAGGGATTTTCCAGCGTAAGAAGCTCTTCAATGAGAGCCTGTGCTTCTGCTGTGCTCATGCGCTGATTTCCCTTAACCGCAGCTTTGCAGGACATAGAAGCGATCTTGTCCAGAATCATCTCTGCGTTTCTGCCGCTTACATATTCCAGGCTGTCCAGAAGTTCCAGAAATAAATCCTTTTCTGCGAGTCCGTATAAATTAGCGGGGACAGCGCTGACTGTATATTCTTTTCCTCCGAACGGCTCTATCTCAAATCCCAGTTCCTTAAAATAATCCTGATATCTCGCAAGCTTTTCTGCCTCCTGCATAGAAAGCGTCAGAACCAGAGGAGGGCTTACCATCTGAGATATAATCTCTTTGTTTGCCAGACTTCTGACTGTCCTTTCGTAAAGAACCTTTTCATGAGCTGCGTGCTGATCGATAATATAAAACTTATCTTCATACTGTACAAGCCAGTATGTATCAAACAACTGACCGATAATCCGGATATCTGACTTTGCAGCAGGATTCAGAAGGCGCTGTTCAAAAAGATCCAGCTGTTTTGTCTCACAGACTGACTCAGGCATTTCCGGAACGTGCGGAGGTTCTTCCACATTTTGTGAAATCTCCTCCTTCGGCACAGACTGCACATTCTGCTGTGCAGCGGCGGCTGCTTCTGTATAATGGCTTCTGCTTTCTTTTACCAGTTCACAGCTTTCCCCGGAAGCATATTTCCCCTTTTTCCTGAATTCTTCTGTGACTCTTTTTCTCATCTGCGCCATAAAATATTCAAGATTCTCTTCCTGAGACGCAGAAACTGTTTTTCTCCCAGAGCCTGCCTCCTGCTCTGCTCTGAGCTGCATTTCCTTTTGCTCTTTGTCCTCTTTCCTGTCTGTCTCTGCAGATTTACTGTCGTAAACTTTCGCGTCATGAATTTCTGTCTGCGGAATTTTTTCCTCAGGAAGTTTTCTTTCCGGAAGCCTTACCTCAGGGATCAGTTCTCTTTCCATTAATCCCTGACGCACGGTATCACGTACGAAACGATACAGTTCTTCCTGATTGGAAAAACGCAGTTCCATTTTTGTAGGATGTACATTGACGTCCAGAAGACTGCCGTCAATGGAAAAATGGAGCGCAGTAAAAGGATATCTGTGCTGCATCATAAAAGTACGATAGCCTTCTTCGATTCCTTTTGCCACAACTTTACTTCGAATGTAACGTCCGTTAATAAAGTAATTTTCGTAGCCGCGGCTGCCGCGGGAAATCACAGGTTTTCCGATAAATCCGGTAATATGCACCTTTCCCTGTGACGCATCGATTTCTGCAAGATTGGCCGCAATATCCCTTCCATAGATATGATAAATCACATCTTTCAGATTACCGTTACCTGAAGTATGTAACCTGGTCTGACCGTTATTTATGAACTGGAATGAAATATCCGGCCGCGAAAGGGCCAGCCTCTCCATCAGTTCACTGACATAGCCTGCCTCCGTCATGGGAGACTTGAGAAATTTCCGCCTGGCTGGTGTATTGTAAAAAAGGCTGCGCACAAGAAAGGTTGTCCCGTCCGGTGCTGCTGTCTCCTCAGTTTTTTTCTCCACGCCGCCCTCTATGACATATCGGATACCTGCCTCAGCATCGGCTGTTTTTGTGATCAGCTCAACCATGGCGATTGCGGCAATACTGGAAAGAGCTTCACCCCGAAACCCCAGAGAGCCCACATGGAACAAATCTTCCACTGTGCGGATTTTACTGGTGGAATGGCGCAGAAACGCTGTCGCCACCTGATCCTGCGCAATGCCGCTTCCATTATCTGTAACCCGAATCAGAGAAATCCCTCCTTCTCTGATTTCCACAGTACCCGCTTCAGCGCCTGCATCAATGCAATTTTCCACCAGTTCCTTCACTCCAGAAGCCGGGCGCTCGATCACCTCGC
>CALWGE010000056.1 GCA_944378225.1 uncultured Merdimonas sp. | reverse complement strand
ATTACTAGATAAAGCATGATATACGGGAGAGATGCTCTTTGGAAAGACCAGATTGTGTGAGATAAGATATGGGAGTTTAGAACCGGTATTTTAGATTGCAGAATCTGGATTTTTTTTGTTTCATGCGTCAGGAAATAGGAGGATAGTTTATGGAAACTCGTCAGGGAAAAAGCGTATTTTCCGGTGTTGCAATCGGAAAACTTTTTGTGTTCAAAAAAGCGAAGCAGGTTGTAGAAAAGAAGGATATTGAAGATACAGCGGCAGAAGTGGCACGTTATATGGCGGCAAAGGAAAAAGCAGGCGAGCAGCTGAAGCTTCTGAAGGAGAAGACTCTGCGTGATGTGGGAGAAGCTGAGGCCGAAATTTTTGAGGCTCATCAGATGCTGCTGGAGGATCTGGATTTTGTGGAAGGCATCACCAACATGATCGAGCAGGATAAGGTGAACGCCGAGTATGCCGTATTTGTTACAGGCGAGCAGTGTGCGGCACTGTTCCTGAGTATGGATGATGATTATATGCGCGGACGTGCGGCAGATATCAATGATATTTCCAGCCGTCTGATTGCTATCTTAAGCGGTACTCAGGTAAGTGCAGAGGCTATGCCGGAGCCGGTAATCGTGATGGCAGAGGATCTGGCTCCCAGTGAGACGGTGCAGTTTGAGAAGGACAAGATTCTGGCGATTGTGACACAGAAGGGTTCTGCAAATTCACATACTGCTATTCTGGCACGTATGATGAATATTCCCTGTATTGTAACAGCAGATATTGATCTGGATCCGTCTCTGACCGGAAAGGAAGGAATCGTGGACGGATTTACGGGCAAGATTTATATCGAGCCTGATGAAGTAACCAGAGCTGTTATGCAGGAGAAGAAAAAGAGAGAAGAAGAGCGTAAGCTGCTGCTTCAGAGTCTGAAGGGACTTCCCACGGTAACCAAGAGCGGCAAAGTGATTCATCTGTATGCGAATATCGGAAGTGAAGAGGATGTGGATTCTGTTCTGGAGAATGACTCTGAGGGTATTGGTCTGTTCCGCAGCGAGTTCCTGTATCTGGGACGTAATGACTATCCTACAGAGGAGGAGCAGTTCCAGGTATATAAGAATGTAATTGCCAAGATGAACGGTAAGAAGGTTATTATCCGTACACTGGACATCGGAGCAGACAAGCAGGCAGATTACTTTAATATCCCGCACGAGGAGAATCCGGCCATGGGATTCCGTGCAATCAGAATCTGTCTGGATCGCGTAGATGTGTTTAAGACTCAGCTGAGAGCGATTTATCGTGCCAGTGCTTACGGTACGGCATCCATTATGTTCCCGATGATTATTTCCGTTGCAGAAGTAAAACGGATTAAGGAAATCGTGGAAGAGGTGAAGGATGAGCTGAGACAGGAAGATATTCCGTTCGGTGATGTAGAGCTGGGAATCATGGTTGAGACTCCGGCCGCTGTAATGATTGCTGATATGCTGGCTGCAGAAGTAGACTTCTTCAGTATCGGAACCAATGACCTGACTCAGTATACACTGGCGATTGACCGTCAGAATCAGTCTCTTGACAGCATTTATGATCCGCATCATGAAGCAGTACTCCGTATGATTCAGAGAACGATTGAATGTGCACATGATCACGGTGCATGGTGCGGAATCTGCGGTGAGCTGGGAGCGGATATGGAACTGACCCGCCGTTTCATTCAGATGGGTATTGATGAGCTGTCTGTATCTCCTGTATTTACACTGGAGCTGCGCAAGAAGATTCGCGAGGCAGAATAAGAGAAGCGATAGTTTCGCCGGACTTACCGGCTTATGGCTATAAATATTATGAAAAAAGAATAAAGGAGACACGTATCATGAAAGAGTTTAAGTATGTAGTACAGGATGAGTTGGGACTTCACGCAAGACCGGCAGGACTTCTGGTTAAGGAAGCTGCTAAATATAAGAGCGCTGTTACTCTTGACAGCGGAGTAAAGAAGGCTGACGCTAAGAGAATCATGGCTGTTATGTCCATGGGCGTAAAGAAGGGCGTAGAAGTTACCGTAACTATCGAGGGAGAGGATGAGGATACCGCATTTGAGGCTATCCAGAAGTTCTTCCAGGAGAATCTGTAAAATACGAATTCCGGAAAGGGACATGCCTGTGCTGCAGGTATGGAGATGAGAAATGAGGATACTGCCAGAACGCAAAGAAGCGCTCTGGCAGTATTTTTGTATTCTGGTATAAAGTGTAGGATTGACCGTTGGAAATAATGAATGATAAAATTTTAACAACTGCAGACGGGTGCTTTTCAGAAAAGACGGAAAGAAATCAAACAGACTGCAGACAGGAAGAGAGGAGGAAACCATGAGCAGACTCAGTATTATTACAGAAAACAAGGCTCAGACCACAGTAGAGGAACTGTATAAGGATTTGGAACGAAGAATCAGTGCAAGTCCTCCAGGACTCTGTCCCGTTGATCTGGCATCATCATTTTTGAAAATGTGCCATGCACAGTCCTGTGGAAAATGTGTGCCCTGTCGTGTGGGGCTGGGACAGCTGGAAAAGCTGATGGAAGATATTCTGGACGGGAACGGAACACTGGAAACCATTGATTTGATTGAAAGCACGGCTTCCAGCATTTTTTATTCGGCAGATTGTGCCATAGGTTATGAAGCGGCTCTGATGGTACTTAAGGGAGTTAAAGGATTTCGTAATGATTTTGAAGAACATGTGCTGCGGGGGCGTTGTATATGTGAACTGAATCAGCCTGTTCCCTGCGTTTCCCAGTGCCCTGCAGGTGTGGATATTCCAGGTTATGTGGCGTTGGTAGCGGAAGGAAATTATGCAGATGCGGTTCGTCTGATTCGCAAGGATAATCCTCTCCCCAGTGTGTGCGGCCTGATTTGTGAGCATCCCTGTGAAGTGCGCTGCCGCCGGACGCTGATGGACGATCCCATTAATATCCGAGGACTGAAACGGTTTGCAGTAGAACATGCAGGGGATGTGCCTGTTCCGGAGCCGGCAGAGGCCACGGGAAAGAAGGTTGCAGTGATCGGCGGAGGTCCGGGCGGCATCAGCGCGGCTTATTATCTGCGGCTTATGGGTCATGATGTGACGATTTATGAGCAGAGAAAGCAGCTGGGCGGAATGCTCCGTTATGGAATTCCCAGCTATCGCCTTCCCAGAGAAGCACTTGATAAAGAAATCTCCCAGCTTCTGAGCACAGGAATTCATGTAAAGACAGGAGTGACAGTGGGTGAGAGCCCCAACATTCTGGAACTGCGGAGTCAGTATGATGCGGTTTACATCGCCATAGGAGCTCATACGGATCGGAAGATCGGAATTGAAGGAGAGGATGCGGAAGGTGTACTTTCTGCTGTAGAAATGCTTCGGGGAATCGGTGATGAAAGCCTTCCGGATTTTACCGGAAAGGATATCATCGTGATCGGCGGAGGAAATGTGGCTATGGATGTGGCCCGTTCTGCGGTTCGTCTGGGGGCAAAACGCCTGCGCATCGCTTATCGCAGACGGCGCGAAGATATGACTGCCATGCCGGAAGAGGTAGAGGGAGCTATTGCTGAAGGCTGCGAACTGGTAGAACTTCATGCACCTCTGCGGATTGAGAAGGATGCGGAGGGAAAGGTGGCGGCACTCTGGGTGAAGCCGCAGATTATCGGTCCTGTGGTAAACGGAAGACCCAAACCCATGGATTCCTCTCAGCCTGAGGTGAGACTGGAATGTGATATGGTTCTGGTAGCTATCGGTCAGGGAATTGAATCCAAAAACTTTGAAAAATATGGAATCCCTGTAAAACGGGGCGTTATCGACGCGCTGAACTGGAGCGGCGTCAAGGATATTTCCGGCGTCTTTGCAGGCGGAGACTGTGTTACAGGTCCGGCTACAGTTATCCGGGCCATTGCAGCGGGCAAGGTAGCGGCAGCGAATATTGATGAATTTCTGGGTTATCACCATGTAATATCAGCGGATGTGAAGATTCCGAAGGTGCGTATGGATACCAGGAAGAGCTGCGCCCGCGTTAATATGAAGGAACGCAGTGTCTGTGAAAGGGTAAAGGATTTCAAACTGATAGAGTGTGGCATGACGGAAGAAGAGGCGATGCAGGAATCCCGCCGCTGCCTGCGCTGTGACCGCTTCGGCTTCGGAGCATTTAAAGGAGGGAGAGTGGAACAATGGTAAAGCTTACGATAGACGGAATAGAACTGCAGGTACAGGACGGAACTACAATTCTGGACGCAGCTTTACAGGCAGGTATCCATATTCCTACGCTCTGTTATTTAAAGAAACTGAACAAGATCGGCGCCTGTCGCGTCTGTATGGTAGAGGTGGAAGGCAACTCCAAACTGGTTACCGCTTGCAATACACGTGCTGTGGAGGGAATGGTTGTACATACGAACAGCCCGAAAGTGCGTAAAACCCGGAAAATCAATGTGGAACTGATTTTATCCCAGCATGATACCAACTGTGCCATCTGCGCAAGAAGCGGAAACTGCAGCCTGCAGAAGCTTGCCAATGATCTGGGAATTCTGGAGATGCCTTTTGAAAAGCAGCTTCCGAAGACGAAATGGAATCCTGCCTATCCGCTGATTCGCGATTATAAAAAATGTATCAAGTGTATGCGCTGTGTACAGGTCTGCGATAAGATTCAGACATTGAATATCTGGGATGTGTCCGGAACAGGATCCCGCACGACAGTGGATGTATCCCGCAACCGAAAAATAGAAGAGGCAGACTGCGCGCTCTGCGGTCAGTGTGTGACGCATTGTCCTGTGGGTGCTCTCCGGGAGAGAGACGATGTGGATAAGGCGCTGGAAGCGCTGGCAGATCCTGATAAAATCACAGTTGTACAGATGGCGCCTTCCGTGCGGGCTGCCTGGGGAGAGGAATTTGGTCTCAGCCGGGAGTTTGCCACGGCACAGCGCCTGGTGGCTGCCCTTCGCCGGATAGGCTTCAACTACATTTTTGATACGGATTTCAGTGCGGACCTTACGATTATGGAAGAAGGAAGTGAATTTCTGGAAAAACTGAAACACAGAGATACGGAAAGCTTCCCGATGTTTACGTCCTGTTGTCCCGGTTGGGTTCGTTTCCTGAAATCCCAGTATCCGGATATGATTGACCAGCTTTCCACGGCCAAATCGCCGCAGCAGATGTTCGGAGCAGTGGCCAAGAGCTATTATGCTTCTCTTCTGAATGTGGATCCGGGCAGGATTTTCAGTATTTCCCTTATGCCCTGCATTGCCAAGAAGCATGAATGCGCGATTCCGGTTATGAATGATGCGAAAGCAGGTCAGGATGTAGATGTGGTGCTGACCACGCGGGAGGTAGACCGGCTGCTTCGGGCAGAACACATTGTTCCGTCAGAGCTTCCGGAAGAAGAATTTGATATGCCCCTTGGCGTTGGTACCGGCGCGGGTGTGATTTTCGGTGCAACGGGCGGCGTTATGGAAGCCGCGCTTCGAAGTGCATATTACCTGGCGACGGGCTCTAATCCGGACCCGGACGCCTTCCGGGCAGTCCGCGGTATGGACGGCTGGAGGGAATCTGAATTTATGCTGGGAGAGACAAAGCTGAAAATCGCTGTGGCTCATGGACTGGGTAATGCCAGAAAGCTGATTGAGGCTCTTCGGAAAGGCGAGGTTTCCTACGATTTTGTGGAAGTTATGGCCTGTCCCGGCGGCTGCGCCGGAGGCGGAGGACAGCCTATTCACGACGGACAGGAGCTGGGAGAGGTTCGCGGCCAGCGGCTGTACGCGCTGGACAAAGCAAGCGAGCTTCGGTTCTCCCATGAGAATCCCTCAGTAATTAAATGTTATGAGGATTATCTGGGATCTCCGCTGTCGCATCGTGCTCATGAACTGCTGCACACAGATCACCATGCATGGAAGATGCCTGGAGAACTGAAAAACGAATAGAGATTATTTGCCGGAAGAAAGAGGGTGTCCGAAGACGGGGGCGCCCTCTTTCTAAAATTTTCTGAAAGGAATGGTTGCACGGAACAGGATCGGCAGGTACAATAAGCACAAAAGACGAAGAGGAGAAAAGCGGATGCAGAATTCAAAAATCCTGATGATTGAGGATGATCCGGATATTCGGGAAGGAGTCAGAATCCTTCTGGAGAGTGAAAGCTATCAGGTGACAGAAGCTGAAAACGGAAGCAGGGGGCTGGAACTTCTGACGGAGGATACGGATCTGGTAATTTTGGATATTATGATGCCGGGTATGTCCGGACTGCGTACCTGTGAAGAAATCCGCAGGCGTTCCAATGTGCCTGTTTTGTTTCTGACGGCAAAATCACAGGAAAGCGATAAGCTTATCGGGCTGATGGCGGGAGGAGATGATTACCTGTCAAAACCCTTTTCCTATGGAGAACTTCTCGGGAGAGTAAAGGCGCTGCTTCGCCGGTACCAGATATACCGGGGAAAGGCGGAGAGAAAAGAAGACGCAGAGGAAGAGAAGTATCTGGAGCTTTCCGGAATCCGGATTCATCAGGAGTTCAATGAGGTTTACGTGAACGGAGAGGAAAAAGAACTCTCAAACATCGAATATCGAATACTTCTCTTGATGATGCAGCATCCGAGAAAAATTTTTTCCGCGCAGAATCTGTATGAAAGCATCTGGAATGAACCCTATTTTTATACCTGCAGCAGCACAGTTATGGTACATATCAGAAAGCTGCGCGTAAAGATAGAGAAAGACCCGCAGAAACCGGAATATATCCGGACAGAATGGGGAAAGGGGTACAAATTTGATGTCTGTGGTGCGTAAAAGAGATTCCATATATGTTCAGCTCCTGAAGCTTCTTGCCGCCGCAGCCTTTTTTTCTTTTCTGATCTTTTTTCTTCTGAACTGGGCGGGCAATACTTTTCTGGAGTGGTTATATATAAGTACTAATTACGAGCAGTCAAAAGATGAGGAGTATATCGTACAGCTTCAGGAGTATGTTTCACAGAACAGTCTTTCCACGGGAGATACTCAGGAACTGACGCAATGGGTACAGAAGCAGCAGGTAATAGCGCTGCAGATATATAAAAACAAAATACTGGTATATGATTCGGTATACCCTGATTGGGATCTGGAAGCAGAACAGATTGAAGGGGAGGAATATGACTGGAATGTGTATTATCAGGTGATGTTTGCGGATGGAGAAGCGGATGTTTCCATTTGGGGCTTTTATTCTTATCAATATTATAATTACGCTCTGGTTGCTGAACTTGTTTTGTCGTTTTGTCTGTTTGCCGGAATTGTTCTTCTGGGAATCAGGTATAAAATCAGATATATCCAAAAACTTAATGATGAGATAGGAATCCTGGAATCCGGAGATCTGGACTATGAAATCACGGTGGACGGAAAAGATGAGCTGGCAGCTCTGGCAGAGGGGCTGGACATGATGCGCAGCTCATTTCGGGACAAGGTCAGACAGGAAGCGCATCTGACGGAAGCCCATTATAAAATGGTTACGGAAATGTCTCATGATATCAGGACGCCTCTTACAGCCGTCATGCTCTATACAGAGATTTTGAAAAAGCGGCAGCTGAAAAGCGAAGAGCAGCTGTGGGAATATATTGACAAAATCGATCAGAAAATGCGTCGGATGAAGCAGCTGACAGATCATCTGTTTGAATATGCGCTTGTGACAGGAGAGACGGAGGTGGCGCTGGAAGAACCGGTGCCTTTTGAAGCAGCCTTTTATGATCTTCTTTCAGAAACCTGCACTTATCTGGAACAGAATGGATTTCATACGGAAATGGATATGGTGTGGAGCGAAAAGTGTATACAGGTTCATACAGAGTTTCTCATGAGGATTCTGGATAATATTACATCGAATCTTTTAAAATATGCAGATCCGCACGTCCCGATTCGCATTTTTTCCGAACATACGGCTGCTGGGGCTTGTCTCGTATTTGAAAATGTGGGGCAAAAACCGGAAAAAAGGAGAGACAGTACGGGAATAGGCCTGGAAAATGTCAAAAAGATGATGGAAAGAATGAAAGGTTCATGCATCACGGAGGAGAAAGAAGGGCGATTCCGGATTAAACTTTTCTTTCCGTATACAGAATCAAAAGAATAAAATTCAGAACTGTTAAGAAACAGATCAGGAACTGTTAAGAATTCCTCTTTAGTATAGAAACCGGTCAGGGAAAGTATACCTGGCCGGTTTTTTGTGATAGAAGACAGTGTTAATACAGATATGATATGAGGAGGAAATTACAGTTGAAGGCGTTTCATATTTTTTTTCAGTACTTACAGAACAAAAAAATCAGACGGATTGCGGCAGGCTTTGCGGCAGTGCTGATTGCGGCAGGATGTCTTGTCTTTTTTGAAGGACGAAAGTCTCAGAAAGACTCTTCAGAAGAATTTGTCAATACGGCGGTTATCGAGAGAAAGGATCTGGTAAAGTCGGTGGGAGTAACGGGAGTGATTGTTTCGGCAGACGGAAGAGCAGGAAATACCGGACTTACCAATCTGAAAGTGGCGCAGGTGCATGTAAAGGTGGGAGATGAGGTCAAGAAAGGAGATCTTCTCTGTACCTTTGATTCGGAACTGCTGGAGAAATCTCTTGAGGCAGCACGGAACAATTATGAGGTTAACAAAAAGCTGGACGCACTGGGATCAGACTATGAGAAACAGTACCAGGACAGTCTGAAGCAGGCAGACAGCAGCCTGCAGGATTCGCGGAAGAAACGGGATCAGGCACAGAATACATATCAGGAAGCTTCCGGAAAAGAGAAAACAGCCCGCGAAGCAGCGGACAGGGCTGTGTCAGAACTTAATGAAAAACAGGCGGCTTATGAAGCAGCGAAAAAGGCAGCTACTGCGGCAGCCCAGGCGTATGAGGACAGCAAACAGGCGGCTTACGAGGCAGACCGAAAGAGAATTTCTGAAGGAATCCAGTCAGCATCCCGGGCAGAACAGACCGGAGAACAGGACGCTGGCGCTGCCGGTACAGAGAGAACTGATGAAAATACTCCGGCAAATACAGAAAACACATCAGGAAGCACCTCTGAGACGCTGCCGGAAAGAACTCCGGTCACTATTAACGATATTGACGCATATATCGCAGCTCTGGATGTGAACGGACCTGATTACACGGCTCTTAAGGATACGCTGAACGCCTATAATGCAGCCAGGTCTGCTCTCGAGGGGGCAAAGGCAGAAGCAGAGAGAACCCGAAATGCTTACGAACAGGCATCTGCCGAGAAAGGACAGGCAAAAAGTTCCTTCGATCAGGCTCAGGAAGCCAGACAGGAAGCCCAGGGCAGTTACGACAGCAGCGTAAAAGACGCTAAAAATGCTTATCAGAAATCCAAGCTGCAGTCTCAGCTTATTCCGGAAAATGATGCAAAAAAGCAGATTGATCAGTATGAAGAACAGCTGGAAGATTACACAGTGAAAGCGCCCATGGACGGTGTTATCACAGCGCTTTCCGTAAAAGAAGGGCAGACATTTGCGGGCGGCGTGATTTATGAAATGCAGGATTTGAAGCATTTTGTAGTGGAAGCGTCTGTGGATGAATACGATGTAATTAAGATAAAACAGGGAATGCCCGCGTATGTAAAAACAAATTCCATGGGAGACGAGCTTCTTCAGGGAACTGTTACCTATGTTGCGCCTACAGCAGGAAATACCAGAAACGGTGGTTCCGGAACAGGAAGTTCGCAGACAGGAACAGATGGTGCGCCGTCTTATCAGATACAGATTACCATTGAGGGCGAGCAGGAAAAGCTGCGCCCCGGCATGACAGCAAAGGTGAGTATTGTACAGGAGGAGAGCAAAGCAGCTCTTTCGGTACCCTATGACTGTGTGGAGACAAAGGAAGACGGTACAACCGTTATCTATGTGGACGATGGTGGACATAAAAAGGAAGTAGAAGTGGAAAAAGGCATGGACACTGGCTATTATGCGGAAATCCGGGGAAAAGGACTGAAAGAGGGAATGACCGTCTATCTTTCTGAAGGAATGAAAGAAGGAGGAATGCTGGACGATAAAGAACCGGAAAAAACAGTGGATTTTGGTTTCGGAATTTACTAGGAGGAACTATGGAGAACAGAGAAAAAACCATTGAACTGACAGGAATAATCAAACGGTTTTATGTTGGAAAACCGAATGAGCTGGAGATTCTGCATGGGATTGATCTCACAGTATATAAGGGAGAATTTGTGTCAATTGTGGGAGCGTCCGGCTCCGGAAAAAGCACGCTGATGAATATTATCGGGGTACTGGATCGGCCCACGCAGGGTGACTACCGGCTGGACGGACTGGATATTTCCTCTTTAAAAGATCAGGAACTTTCAAAAATAAGGAACAGGAAGATTGGTTTTGTGTTTCAGACTTACAATCTGCTCAGCCGTACAAGCGCTTTGAAAAACGTAGAACTTCCGATGATGTATGCAGGTGTGGGACCTAAGGAAAGGACCCGGAGAGCGCAGTACTATCTGGAAATGGTCGGTATGGAAAATCGCATGTATCATAAGCCGGATGAACTGTCAGGCGGTCAGAAGCAGCGTGTTTCCATTGCCCGCGCCATGGCTAACGAACCTTCACTCCTTCTGGCAGACGAGCCTACAGGGGCGCTGGATTCTAAAACAGGGAACAGAATTATGGATATTTTCCATCGTCTGAACAGGGAAGAGGGGAAGACTATTGTGCTCATTACGCATTCTGCTGAGCTGGCAGAGCAGACAGATCGGATCATCACTATCCGGGACGGTGAGATTACAGGAGAAAGGAGGAAGAGATGATGCTGTTTCTGGAAAATATTCTGCTGGCTCTTGAAAGTCTGCGGGCAAATAAAATGCGGGCACTGCTCACAATCCTGGGAATTATCATCGGCATTGCGTCTGTAATTGCTATCATGAGTGTAGGCAACTCTATCAGAGTCTCTTTGGTCCGCTCCATGGAATCTATCGGGGCAAACAATATTACACTTGGGCTCAGGCAGAAGGAAAAGAAGGAAGAAGTGACAGAGGAAGGATACCGGTTTGAAGGAGAACTGGGAGAGACAACGATGTCGGAGGAGGATTATCTGACTAATGAGATGCTGGAGGAAGCAAAGAAGCAGTTTGCGGACGAAATCGAAGGCGTTGTTCTGTCGGAAAGTGTGGGAGACGGACAGGCAAAAGAAGGGAAAAAATCCTCTAATGTAACGGTTATAGGAGCAAATACAGCCTACATGAAAAATCAGAATTTCAAGCTGCTGAGCGGGAGGCTTCTGACAGAGAGGGATCAGGCTGAGAAAACAGAAGTTGTGCTTATCTCCGATCGTGTTGTGAAAAAACTCTTTGACGGGGATGCCGGGAAGGCTCCGGGCAGCCGGATTGAGGTGTTTTTGAACGGAAAATATTACAGTTATACGATAGTCGGAGTCTATGAATATGACAAATCTGTCTTTACCGCTATTCCGGAAGAGTATGTTTCCACAGAGGTATATCTTCCTTTTGAAGCGGCGAGGGAACAGATGCATAAGACCTCGGGATATTCTCAGATAATGCTGACTGCAAAATCCGGTATAAATTCAGAGAGGTTTGCCCGGGAACTGGAGACCTGGTTTAACGGGAAATATTTCCGGGATAATGAAAACTACGAAATCAGCGCTACCAGCATGGAGGACATGGTGAAATCCATGACGGGTATGCTGAGCACAACCTCAGCTGCAATCTCTGCCATCGCAGGAATTTCTCTCCTGGTAGGAGGAATCGGCGTTATGAACATTATGATGGTTTCCGTCACAGAACGAACCCGTGAAATCGGTACAAGAAAGGCTCTGGGAGCAACCAACGATTCTATCCGCCTGCAGTTTATCATGGAAGCAATCGTTATCTGCCTGATGGGTGGTTTTATCGGGATAGTGCTGGGACTTATTCTGGCCAGGGTTATTACAAATACCATGGGTTATGCAGCGGCGCCTTCCATTGCAGGATGTTTCCTTTCGGTGGCCTTTTCGATTTTCATCGGTGTCTTTTTCGGATACTATCCGGCCAATAAAGCGGCGATGATGAATCCTATCGAAGCGCTGAGGTATGAATAAGCCGCAGAGAAACGCAGGTAACTGCGGAACTTCCGTTTTCTGCTTTTAAACAATAGTAAAAAGTGATATACTATGTGGCAGATGCCACAGACTTCCAGAAGGTGTCTGAAATTCCTGATTTAGATGAAAATGGATTTTGGACGCCTTTTTGTTTTCCTGGAGGACACAGGGCAAATATGAAAAGACAGGAGAGAATTATGACAGCAGAACAGGTACAGGCATATGAACTGATAGAAAAACGCGAAATTCCGGAACTGAATTCCACAGGTTATTATCTGAAGCACAAAAAGACAGGCGCAAAAGTCTGCCTGCTTTCCAATGAAGACAATAACAAGGTGTTTTATATCGGATTTCGGACTCCGGCTCCCGACGACACAGGCGTTCCTCATATCATGGAGCATTCAGTGCTCTGCGGCTCCCGGGAATTTCCGGTGAAGGATCCTTTTGTAGAACTGGCAAAGGGCTCTCTGAACACCTTTCTGAATGCCATGACTTATCCGGATAAGACGGTATATCCGGTGGCAAGCTGCAATGACAAGGATTTTCAGAATCTGATTCATGTGTACATGGATGCGGTGTTCTATCCCAATATCTATGACAGGGAAGAGATTTTCCGTCAGGAGGGCTGGCACTATGAGATGGAGTCCGAAGACGGAGAACTGACGCTGAATGGCGTAGTGTATAACGAGATGAAGGGTGCTTTCTCTTCTCCGGAGAGTGTACTGGAGCGCGTGGTTTTAAGTTCTCTCTATCCGGACACCACTTATGCCAATGAGTCCGGAGGAGATCCGGAGGCAATTCCGGAGCTTTCCTATGAGGAGTTTCTGAATTTCCACAGACGTTACTATCATCCGTCCAACAGCTATATTTTCCTGTACGGAGACTGTGATATGGCAGAAAAGCTGAACTGGCTGGATGAGAAGTATCTTTCAAACTATGATTATCTGGACATTGATTCCGAAGTCCGCACTCAGACGCCTTTTAAAGAAATGGCGGAGGTCGTAAAGGATTACTCCATTTCCGCAGAGGAAAGCGAGAAAGACAATACGTATCTGTCCTACAATAAATCTGTGGGAGATACGCTGGATGAGAAACTTTATCTGGGTATGCAGGTACTGGAGTATGTGCTGCTTTCCATGCCGGGAGCTCCTCTGAAACAGGCTCTTCTGGATGCAGGAATCGGTCATGATATTATGAGTTCCTATGACAATGGAGTAAAGCAGCCTATCTTTTCTGTAATAGCAAAGAATGCCAATGAGGATCAGAAAAATGCTTTTGTGCAGACCATAGAGACTACCCTGGCCAGGCTTGTAAGTGAGGGAATGGATCGAAAGGCTCTGCTGGCAGGGATTAATTATTTCGAGTTCCGCTATCGGGAAGCGGATTTCGGCAATTACCCTGCGGGACTGATGTATGGACTTCAGGCCTTTGACAGCTGGCTTTACAAAGATGATTCTGTGTTCCTTCATCTGGAAGCTCTCGATACCTTTGCGTTTCTGAAGGAGCAGGTGGCGAACGGTTATTTTGAAGGACTTATTACAAAATATCTGCTGGAGAATCCCCATGGTTCTCTGGTGGTGATCCGGCCTAAGAAAGGACTGACGGCGGAGCAGGATGAAAAGCTGAAAGAAAAGCTTGCCGCTTACAAGGAAAGTCTGACAGCAGAGGAGAGAAGGCAGATTGCAGATTTCACCAGACATCTGAAGGAGTATCAGAGTGAGCCGTCACCCCAGGAGGATCTGGAAAAAATCCCGCTGCTGGAGCGCGGGGATATCGGAAAAGAGGCGCTGCCGTTCCAGAATGAAGAGTTCACGGCTGGCGGTATCACAGTCGTTCACCACGACTTGTTTACAAATGGAATCGGATATGTAAATCTGATTTTCCGTGCGGACAGGATTCCTCAGGAGCTGATACCGTATCTGGGACTCCTGAAAGCGGTACTTGGAAAGGTGGATACGGAGAACTACAGCTATGGAGAATTTGCCAAGGAGCTGAATCTGCATACGGGCGGAATTTACTGTACTGTGGGAAGCTATGATAAGCTTCAGAAGCCCGGAGAATACACAGCAGTATTTGAAGTGCACAGCAAGGCTCTTTATGAGGAGCAGAAGACGGCTTTTTCCATGATGAGGGAAATGCTGCTCACATCCAGAATGGATGATTCAAAGCGGCTGCGGGAGATTGTGGCAGAAACGAAATCCAGACTTCAGATGTCTTTCCAGACAGCAGGTCATTCCATGGCAGCTCTGAGGGCTATGTCCTATTTCTCAGAAAGCTCCTGCTTCTCCGACATGACAGGCGGTGTGGCATTCTATCATTTTATTGAGCAGCTGGATGGAGAATTTGAGAAGAGACAGAAAGAGGCAGCCGGAAACCTTTCAAAACTTGTCAGGTATCTGTTCCGTCCGGAAAATCTCACGGTAAGTTATACGGCTGAAAAGAAAAGTCTGGAAACTCTGGCTGAGCAGACGGAAAAACTGAGCCTTGAACTTTTCCGGGATATGACAGAGCCTGTTTCAGCCTGGGATATGAAACCGCAGCGCAAAAATGAGGGATTGAAGACTTCCGCGAAGATTCAGTATGTGGCCCGGTCCGGAAATTTTGTGGATGCAGGACTTCCCTACACGGGAGCGCTGAAGGTGCTTCGTACGATTATGAGCTATGATTATCTGTGGAATAATATTCGTGTGAAGGGCGGGGCTTATGGGTGTATGAATAATTATGCCCGGTCCGGAAACTCCTATCTGGTATCCTACCGGGATCCCAATCTGGAGAAAACGAATGAAATATTTGAGAAGAGCGTAGATTATACGGAGAGTTTTGAGGTTTCCGAACGGGATATGACCAAATATATCATCGGAACAATCAGCTCTATGGACACACCGCTGACGCCAAGCGCAAAGGGAAGCCGCTCCATGGCTGCCTGGATGACAGGTCTTACCTTTGAGGAAGTACAGAGGGAACGGGATGAGGTTCTTTCCTGCGGATGCAGTCAGATACGGGCGCTGGCTCCCTACCTGAAAGCGATTCTGGATCAGAAGTGTCTGTGTGCCATTGGAAACGAAGAAAAACTGGAGAAACAGAGAGAAATGTTTGGCAGGCTGGAGAGCCTTTTCCACTGAACAGAGATATGAAAAAGGGCAGGCATCCGGGAAAACGGATGTACTGCCTTTGTATACCGGAAAGGATAATGTATGGAACAGATGCAGAAATCAGGATTTGCCACACTGATTGGCAGACCGAATGTAGGAAAGTCTACACTGATGAACAGGCTGATTGGACAGAAAATCGCGATTACGTCGAACAAGCCGCAGACTACGAGAAACAGGATTCAGACAGTTTATACCTGCGATGAGGGGCAGATTGTATTTCTGGATACACCGGGCATCCACAAGGCGAAAAATAAGCTGGGCGAGTATATGGTCAATGTGGCAGAGAGGACTCTGCGGGAGGTGGACGTGGTACTCTGGCTGGTGGAGCCTACAGATTTTATCGGAGCCGGAGAGCGTCATATTGCCGAGCAGCTGGGTAAAGCAAAGACGCCGGTAATTCTGGTTATCAATAAAATCGATACAGTAAAAAGGGAGGAGATTCTCCGGTTTATTGATGCGTATCGGAAGCTGTATGAGTTTGATGAGATTGTACCGGTATCAGCGCTGAACGGAGATAATACACAGACCCTGATTGAGCAGATTTTCAGATATCTGCCGTATGGCCCCAGATTTTATGATGAGGATACTGTCACAGATCAGCCGATGCGTCAGATTGTGGCAGAACTGATCAGGGAAAAAGCTCTTCGCTGTCTCAGCGATGAGATCCCGCATGGTATTGCCGTATCGATCGATAAGATGAAAGAACGCAGCGACGGAAAAGTCTGCGATATCGATGCGACCATTATCTGTGAGAAGGATTCACATAAAGGAATTATTATTGGAAAACAGGGGGCTATGCTGAAAAAGATCGGCAGCGCGGCACGTTTTGAAATTGAGCGGATGATGGAAATGAAGGTGAATCTTCAGCTCTGGGTCAAGGTCAAGAAAGACTGGAGAGACTGTGACTTTCTGATAAAGAATTTCGGTTATGACAAAAAGGACTTTGAACTGTAGCGGAAACGATACGGAGCATTTTGTCAAGGCCTTCCGGACTGGCAGTTTTTTCGCAGGATAAGAATGGTTTTTCGGGGTATTCTAACGAAAGAAGAGTTCTGAAGCGGGTGATTTTGGTTTGAATAAAAGAATCCGTCAGGACAAAGGAAACCAGGAAAAGCAGAGGCGAAGAGACGGATGACAGAGAAAGCATGGGATCGATTTGAACTGACAGGCGCGGTGGAGGATTATCTCAGATACAGGGGTGTATGGAGAGAAACAGCGCAGGCCGGTATGGCAGACTGTGCGGCAGACGGTTCGGCACGGAAGGAAGAAAGGGAAGCAGACCGGAGGAAAACAGGTTATGGGACAGATGATCACGGTGACGGGTATGGTTCTGGCAGCCAGTCCCTACGGTGATTATGACAAAAGAATTACGGTTCTGACAAAGGAGAGGGGTAAGATTACCGTCTTTGCCAGAGGGGCGCGCAGACAGAACAGTCCCCTTCTGGCTGTCTGCAGTTCCTTTGTGTTCGGAGAGTTTACTGTTTATGAAGGGCGTACATCTTACAATCTGATGCAGGCCAGGGCACAGAATTACTTTCATGAATTAAGTACGGATTTTGAAGGTGCCTGTTATGGTTTCTACTTCTGTGAGATAGCGGATTACTATACCAGAGAGGCTAATGATGAGCTCCCGATGCTGAAGCTTTTATATCAGACACTGCGGGCTCTGTCACGTCCCAGTATACCTGATGAGCTGATTCGATACATATATGAACTGAAGGTTCTGGTGGTGAATGGCGAATGTCCGGTGGAGTTTGAAGATCTGGATATCTGCGAATCCACACTGTACACTCTTCAGTATATCGCATCTTCTTCCATAGAGAAGCTTTATACCTTTACAGTCTCGGAGCAGGTACTGGGCGAGCTGAAATATGTTCTGCACCGTTACAGGGAGCTTTATATGGAAGGCCATTTCAAATCTCTGGAGATTCTGGAAGCCTGTATGAAAAGCAGTTGAAATATCACCGGAAAGACGGTATACTATATGGGATCTTCGGGTTTCAGGAAAAAGCAGGGGATTTTTTTCCGCCCGAAATGAACGGGAGGAGATTAACATGAGAAAAAGAATCAGTTTATGCCTCCTGATGTGCAGTATCTTGCTGTTTTCAGGCTGTAAGGGAGCCTTGCCGGAAGATGATACCATTTCTGTGGATAAAAAAGGCAGGGTAACCAGTACGATTGTGGAGGAATTTGATAAGGAATTCTACGACGCAGAGGAGCTGGAGGGCGAGATAGACGAGGAGCTGGCAAAGTATAATCAGAATTTTGCCGCGGATCATATCAGGAAGGAAGCTTTTAAAGTCGAAGACGGCACAGCATCCCTGCAGCTGGTCTTTGATGAATGGAAATATTATTCCGATTACACGGGACTTACGCTGTTTGCAGGGACAGTCAGTGAAGCGGAGGAGGAAGGCTATGACCTGTCCGGAGAATATCTGGACGCAGACGGAAGCCTGACGGATGTGGATACCGTGTCGGCAGGAGAGGATGTCCATGTTCTGATTCTGGAAGAGGCCGTTAAGGTGCAGGTTCCGGGAAAGATTCTGGCAGTGAGCCCTACTGATTATGTGACAATTACAGGCAGCAGGGAGGCGTCTGTACAGGAGGCCGGACTGTCTTATATTATTTACAAATAAAGGAGAATTCATGATGGAAAAGACGATGGACAAAATTGTTGCTCTGGCCAAGGCGAGAGGCTTTGTATATCCGGGTTCCGAAATCTACGGCGGCCTGGCAAATACCTGGGATTACGGTAATCTGGGCGTAGAGCTGAAAAATAATGTAAAGCGTGCCTGGTGGCAGAAATTTGTGCAGGAAAATCCATACAACGTAGGAGTTGACTGTGCGATTCTGATGAATCCCCAGACCTGGGTGGCTTCCGGTCATCTGGGAGGCTTTTCAGATCCGCTGATGGACTGCAAGAGCTGTAAAGAGCGTTTTCGTGCCGACAAGCTGATCGAGGATTATAATGAGGAGCATGGCATCCAGATTGAGGGCTCCGTGGACGCATGGTCTCAGGAAGAGATGAAGGCTTATATTGATGAGCATCAGATTCCCTGTCCGTCCTGCGGAAAGCATGATTTCACAGATATCCGTCAGTTCAATCTGATGTTCAAGACTTTCCAGGGTGTAACAGAGGATGCGAAGAACACTGTATATCTCCGTCCGGAGACGGCTCAGGGTATTTTCGTAAACTTTAAGAATGTGCAGCGTACATCCAGAAA
Source organism: uncultured Merdimonas sp. (assembly GCA_944378225.1). Classification (GTDB taxonomy): domain Bacteria; phylum Bacillota; class Clostridia; order Lachnospirales; family Lachnospiraceae; genus Laedolimicola. The sequence goes on along the minus strand of CALWGE010000056.1, from coordinate 918 downwards.
GAAAATTCCGTTCGGTATTGCTCAGATTGGAAAGTCTTTCCGAAATGAGATTACGCCGGGTAACTTCACTTTCCGTACCAGAGAGTTTGAGCAGATGGAGCTTGAGTTCTTCTGCAAGCCGGGTACTGATCTGGAGTGGTTCGCATACTGGAAGCAGTACTGCATCGACTGGCTTAAGGCTCTGGGCATGAAGGATGACGAGATGCGTGCCCGTGACCATTCTCCTGAGGAACTCTGCTTCTACAGCAAGGCTACCACAGATCTGGAATTCCTCTTCCCGTTCGGCTGGGGTGAACTCTGGGGTATCGCAGATCGTACCGACTATGACCTGACACAGCACCAGAATGTATCCGGAGAGGATATGTCTTACTTTGATGACGAAGTGAAAGAGAAATATATTCCTTATGTTATTGAGCCGTCTCTGGGAGCAGACCGTGTGGTTCTCGCCTTCCTGTGCGCAGCTTATGATGAGGAAGAACTGGAAGGCGGCGATATGCGTACCGTTCTTCGGTTCCATCCGGCGCTGGCTCCGGTGAAAATCGGCGTACTGCCGCTTTCCAAGAAGCTGAACGAGGGTGCGGAGAAGATTTATGCACAGCTCTGCAAAAAGTACAACTGCGAGTTTGATGACAGAGGAAATATCGGAAAGCGCTACCGTCGTCAGGATGAAATCGGAACTCCGTTCTGCGTAACCTACGATTTTGAGTCCGAGACAGATGGTGCCGTAACAGTACGTGACCGCGATACCATGGAGCAGGTTCGTGTGAAAATTGACGAGCTGGATGCTTACTTCGCAGATAAATTTACATTTTAAGTATGGCCTCAAGGCTGCCCGTCGCGCGCCGCAGTTCAGCAAGCGCTAAACTTTATCAAAAGTGGTCAAAAACCCCGGAACTACGCGGTTTCCGGGGTTTTTCC
>CALWGE010000055.1 GCA_944378225.1 uncultured Merdimonas sp. | reverse complement strand
CAATAGGTGGCTCCATTAGTCCGGACAGGTGGCTCTCGCCACACCGGACTGACGGCTCCGCCGCACCGTAATATTCAAATGAGATATTGACAAACAGAAAAGATATTGTTAATCTACATATAGACACTTATCTATGTGAGGGAAAAGCTATGATAAGAGAAGAGGTTGCAGCCATTTGTAAGGCGATGTCAGATGCGAACAGGCTAAAGATTATTGAAATGCTTACCCGGGGGGAAAGATGCGGATGCGAACTGCTTGAAGAACTGCAGATTACGCAGCCGACCTTGTCTCACCATATGAAAGTTCTTTCGGATTGCGGGCTTGTAAGTTCGTATAAAGATGGGAAGTGGCATCATTATATGATTAACTGTGAAAGGTTTAAGGAGTTTAAAAACTATCTTGGAGCTGTTACCTGCAGCTGTGATGCCTTAAGGGAAAGCTGTTCCGAAAAATGATAATAAATACTTGAATAAAAATATTACTTGCTGGAGCAGATTGCGCCAGCAAAAAATATAATAAATACATAGATGAATATCTATGTAGACGGAGGTATATGTATGTGGACATTTATACAGGACCAGGTACTTGGCATGAAATGGCTGAATGTACTGATCGGAAATTTATTAACTTCTCTGGGTTTGGATATAACAGGGAAAATAGGCGGTTCCATTCAGTTTTTTATTTATGATATGATAAAAATTACAGTATTGCTTTGTACTCTGATATTTATTATCAGTTATATACAAAGTTACTTTCCACCGGAAAGAACAAAGAAGATTCTGGGGAGATTTCATGGAATCGGGGCAAATATACTGGCGGCGCTGCTGGGAACGGTCACACCGTTTTGCTCCTGTTCGTCCATCCCTCTTTTTATCGGCTTTACAAGTGCAGGACTTCCGCTGGGAGTTACCTTTTCTTTCCTGATTTCATCGCCGATGGTTGATTTGGGTTCACTTGTGCTTCTGATGAGTATATTTGGCGCTAAAGTAGCGATTGTATATGTGGTTCTGGGACTTGTGATTGCTGTTGCCGGAGGAACTCTGATAGAAAAGCTCCACCTTGAGAATCAGGTGGAAGAATTTATAAGAAATGCAAAGCAGATGGAGATTCCGCAGGAAGAACTTACTGTAAAGGATCGATTGGCGTATGCGGCAGAACAGGTTGCGGGAACATTCAAAAAGGTATTTTTATACATTTTGATTGGCGTGGGAATCGGAGCATTTATTCATAACTGGATCCCGGAAAACCTGATTGTGAGATTCCTGGGAAAAGGTAATCCGTTTGGAGTTATTCTTGCGACAGTCGCGGGGGTTCCTATGTATGCGGATATTTTTGGCTGTATTCCAATCGCAGAAGCACTGCTTGCAAAGGGAGCAAAACTTGGAGTGGTACTCTCTTTCATGATGGGTGTGACCACATTAAGCCTTCCATCCATGATTATGCTGAAAAAGGCCGTAAAATCAAAGCTGCTGGGAGTATTTGTTGTTATCTGTACAGTGGGAATTATCATTGTCGGATATTTCTTTAATCTGATACAGCATATGCTCGTTTAAAACGGGATAAATGCTGGCTCTGCAATTTTAGAGAGCACATTAAATAGGTTCTGTTTCATTTATCTATAAGAAAGGAGTTTAACAAACATGGGATTATTTGGAATTGGAAGAAAAAAGGAAGAAGTAAAGGAAGGATGCTGCTGCTGTAGATCTGCGGGAGAGAGTAAAGCTTATGTTGCAGAAGAAGGCTGCTGTGCGTGCGGAGGAAACGGGTGCCATATTAAAGTTCTGGGAGCGGGATGCAAATCCTGTCATGAGCAGTATGAAAATGTAAAGAAAGCGGTGGCGGAGATGAATCTGGACGCAGAAATTGAATACATCACAGACATGGAAAAAGTTATGGGTTACGGTGTTATGAGTATGCCTGCCATTGTTGTGAATGAACAGGTAGTATCTATGGGGAAAGTATTAAAAGTGTCTCAGGTTGCAGAACTTTTGAAAAAGTCTGGCTGCTAATAAAACAAGAGGATGGTTTCAGTGATGAAAAAGAAAAAAGTAGCATTTATCTGCGTGCATAATTCCTGCAGAAGCCAGATGGCCGAGGCTTTCGGCAGGCATTTGGCCGGGGATGTGTTTGAAAGCTATTCCGCAGGAACAGAGACAAAACCACAGATTAACCAGGATGCGGTCAGACTGATGAAAGAACTGTATGGCATAGATATGGAGGCGGAGGGACAGCACAGTAAGCTGATAGAAGAGATTCCGGAAATTGATGTGGCGATTTCCATGGGATGTAATGTTGGATGTCCGTTTATCGGAAGAACATTCGATGATAACTGGGGTCTTGAAGATCCCATGGGAAAATCGGATGAGGATTTTAAGACTGTTATGAAAGAGATAGAAAAACGGATATTGGAGTTAAAGAAAAAAATTCTGGAATCAGACGAATAAATGGATTGTTTCGTCTGTCTGCCACGCTCTTGCAGCTATATATAAAAAGTGATATATTAATAAATGGAATTTGGCTTCCCGATGCATGGCATATGGGAAGCCTTTCAAATTTTTAACTAAAAAGCTTTCAGAAGGAAGGGTGAATCAATCATGCTAAAGACATCTCAGCTGGAGATTTTTCAGGCGGTAGTGGATTGCGGAAGTCTGAACAAGGCGGCGGAATATCTGAATACATCTCAGCCGTATCTGAGCAGAGTAATTAAAGATATGGAAGAGAATATGGGGAAAAGACTTCTGGTCAGAGGAAAGCAGGGAGTATATCCTACCCGGGACGGAAAATTCATCTATGGATATGCCAAAACAATTATTCAGAATCTGAAGAAAATTGAAGAACTGAAAAACATGGATCTTGCCCGGCTTGAGGCAAAGCTGTCGGTATCACTGTATTCTTTTTTTTTGGACAAAGATATTTTTCTGAAATTTGTGACAGACAATCTTTCTAATTTTATTCAGCTTTCTGTGCTGGAAGGAAATCTTGCGCAGCTGTTTGATGATCTGCTCAGTGAGAAAAGTGAGATTGGAATAGCGGTAATCAATGATATAGAATTGCCGGCCGTTCAGAGCGCAGCCATTTCACAGAATCTGCATTATGAAATACTGGACAGCAGTCCCTTGTATGTACATATCGGCCAGAATCAGCGGAATTATGACCAGGAAGAAATAGCAATGGAAGATTTGCTGTACAGTACATATCTTCATATCCCCTTTGACGAATATTCCAATACAAGGCTGGAAATTGAGATTGACGGATATAAAATGAAAGAATTCAAGCAGATGATGGCTGTGAATCATTACTGGCTGATGATGTATCTTCTGCAGAAAACGGACAGTTTTATGTTTGGAAATAAGTGGCAGTCAGAATTTATGAAGAGGTCGGGAATAAAAAGCAAAATCTTAAAAAATACCGGAATCAGGATGCACCTGGTTATATTTTATAAGGGAAATAAACATTCTCTTGAATTTGAAAAAATGCGGGAACTGTTTTGTATGCATTATTTAAATCAGAATGTGATATAACAAAAAAGATATAGATAAGCCTGAAACTGGTATTGGACAAAAGCCCCTGTTGTTGTATAGAATGAACTGGCTGAATGAGCGGTCATTGTGACCTGCAGACTCAGGAATAAACAAAGGAGTATATACAATGAACAAAAGAATTGTGAGGGTGCTGTGTGGTCTGTTGGCGGCCCAGATTGCTTTTTCACAGATTGTGGTTGATGTGAAAGCCGCAGAAGTGGGAGAGCAGACAGCAGGGGAAATAGTTGAAATAACAGGTCAGGATGATCCCGAAGGAGCCGTCGATAAAACAGACGGTACAGACGGCACAGATGGAAATATGAATGATAATGTTGATGGAGATGCCGGTGGAAGCATTGAGGGAGAAGATGTTCCGGATACCGATTCTGAGGAGGCTGAGGATGCTCCCGGCAAGACAGATGATTATGCTGCAGACAGTATGGCAGGTATTACTGCAGATGAATTTCCGGAACCTGACAGGAAAGAAGCTGATACATCCAGTGCTCTGAAAGTTCAGCTGCTTCACAGTTCTGTCAGATATGGCGGGCAGGAGTTTAAAATATATCTGCAGGATACTTCCATGACAGAGTATACTGCATTAAATCCGGCAGAAAACAGGAACGAAGCATCTGTCGTCTTCGATAACCTGGATGCGCGGACCTATACATTGTGTATTGAATCTGAGGGATTTGTTTCCTATAAACAGGATTTAACCATAGAAGAGGGATATGATTACAGCCTGTCTGTGGCAACCGGCGATACAGGGATCAGCGGCACTGGAATTATGCCGTATGGCGATCTGCAGAAAGACGGTGTTGTGGATGCAAATGACGCAGCGGCAGTAGTTGATGCGCTTGAGTCAGAAGCAGGGGAGCTTCTTTATGATGTGAATGAAGATGGAAATGTAAATCTTCTCGACCTGAAAAGAGCAACGGAACTTTTTGGCAGCGGACAGGGAAACAGTACCATGCGTGAAGCGGCAGCTGCAAAGAGTATCGTTCCCGGTCTGATTCAGTCAAGTGTACCAGAGTCTACCAGACAAGAGGGAAATGTTGAGGAGCTTCTGGCAGGAAACGGAACCATTTCTTTAAGTCCTGCGGGAGAGCATACGGTAATCAGTAATGAAAATCCGGTAGAAATTTCTTTTGACTTTATGTCTGAGAGCAAGGAAGTGGAGCTGGGCGGTATTGTTCTGCAGACTCCGTCTGAGAACAGAATCGATACGGGAACGATAGAGATTACATATACAGAGGACGGCGAAGAACGTATAGGTCTTGTCATGATTGGCGAAGCTCGTATGAGAAGTGCGGAGAGCGTGATCGGTACTGCGGAGGTGGCTTCAAACGGTCAGCTGTCCATTAAACTGAATGGTCAGATTGCCGTAAAGAAAGTAACGATTAAAATTACTTCGATGACACAGAAGGATGCTTCTCTGGCGGAAATTACAAGTGTTGAATTTGTAAATAATATGGAAGATTATATTCCGGCGCCCGTTCTGGATATTCCGGAAGTAATCAGTGTGGAAGCAGGAAACAAAACAATCTGTGTATCATGGAAGAAAGTAACCAATGTCACAGGATATCAGGTGCTTATCTCTCTGGACGGATATACGGAGTATCTCGACACCACAGATACTTCACTGGAGATATCCATGTTCCGGAATAAATCTCTTGAGAATAAAAAGACTTATACTGTAGCAGTAAGATCGGTGAACGGCAGCTGGAACAGCGGTTATGAAACCACATACAGCGCGACCCCTATGTATGATTCTGTTCCTGACGCGCCGGATTCTCTGAAACTGGAAAGTGATTACAGAATTATCCGTGCGTCATGGACTGCACCGAAAGACAATGCTGCGGACAGTTATCGGTTATATTACAAAAAACAGGGTGACACGGAGTTTACCTGCGTGTCCGGAATTAACTCCACAAATTATACGTTATATGATCTTGACGATGAAGAGACCTATGTAATCTATGTGACAGCGGTAAATGACCATGGAGAGGGTCCGGCATCACTGGAGGCATCTGTTCAGACAAAATCAAACAAGCCTGTGGAATTTTCACAGTACCGGATTATCAACGGTGCGTCTGAAGAAGGAGAGCTGACGGAACATATTGTAAGCGTTACGAGAAGAGCAGGTACTTCTGTCAATAACAGCAGTCTTGATTCAGATAATTCTGTAAGTGCGCTGGCAGTTGCGGACAATAATTTCCAGTCTTATTATCAGATCAATGACTGGGATGACGCGGTTACATACCATACCGGAAATGAAGGATGGGGTCTGACGGTGCAGCTGGATGAGACATATAGAATGAACCGGTTTGCGATTGCTGCGCCTGACGACACCACCTATTATACTAACGCTGCAGTATATTACTGGCAGGATGGAACGAAAAAGAAAGCGGAAGGTATGTCTCTTCAGAGAAAGACGGACAAAAACGGAAGAGCTTACTATGAGATCACACTTTACAAACCCATCGAGACAGATAAGATTCAGTTTGGCTTTCAGGTGAGTTACTATGGCACACACAGAATTCAGGTGGCTGAGATTCGGCTTTATGAATATGATTCGCTTGCGGATGATATCAGAGCGCTTTATACGGATGACCTTTATATCGCGCTGCGGGAGAATGTTGCAGAGACAGATTTTGCAGAACTTCAGGAGAGGATAGATACGAAGATTAACGGAGATTATCATCCGGAGCGGGAAGCGCTTCAGATTGAGCTTGATATGGCGAAACAGCTGTATGAAGAGCAGAAGATGATGGATGATATTCTTACCATAAATACGGATATTAATGCTTCCAGTGACAGTGCGCTGAAGCTGTCAGGTCTGAATGCATGGCAGCCCCTTGGGGTTACAGCAATGGGAGGCGAACAGATTCTTATCTATGTGGGCGCGGAAAACCAAAAACAGGGGAGCACATCCAAGCTCCAGCTTGTGGTAACCCAGCAGCACGGAGAAAATGATCAGTTCTTTCAGACGATTAATCTTAAGGTGGGACGCAATGTCATTTCCGTTCCGGAACTTGTTTCTACAGACGTGGAAAAGGGCGGAGCCCTCTATGTACAGTATACAGGAAGCGATACAGACACCCGTTATGCGGTGCGCGTAAGCGGGGGAACAAAGACGCCGGTGCTGAATCTGTACGGAGTAACCGATGAATCAGAACGTCAGAGACTGATAACGGATTATGTGGAAGAACTGACAGAATACTGCGCTGCCCTGGAGAACGCTCACGCAGAGGATCATGGGAAGAAAGTCCTGTTCTTCACCCTGGATTCCTATGATGAAACAACGTGTATTTATAATACAACCGATATTATGCTGGATCATATGATGATTTCTGCCCCGGCATCCCAGATCCTTGCAGGTCTTGGAAACAGTCAGATGACAGAGAAGCTGACGTATACAGTTGATGCCATGGACGATATGATGGAGCTGTTTTACCAGCATAAAGGACTGGCGGAAGAGTTCGGGGAAGGAACAGATTCTTCTGTTATTCAGAGCAATCATATTCCTGCGCAGCATCTGAATATCCGTTACATGAAGATGTTTTCAGGAGCGTTTATGTACGCCGCCGGCAACCACATTGGAATTGAGTGGGAATCGGTAAAAGAACTGATACTGACAGAAAAACCGGTGATTGACGAAAATGGAAAGCTGACTCAGGGAAGCTATTTCGGATGGGGAATTGCTCATGAAATCGGGCATCAGATCAATCAGGGAGCTTATGCTATCGCAGAAGTGACGAACAATTATTTCGCGGTGCTTGCCCAGGCGGACGGAACCAACGAAAGTGTGAGATTCAGCTATGAGGATGTATATAATAAGGTGACTTCCGGCGCAGTCGGATATCCTTCCAATGTATTTACTCAGCTTGGAATGTACTGGCAGCTGCATCTTGCCTATGACAGTGATTACGCACAGAAAACCTATGGAACTTATGAGGAAATATACAACAATCTGCTGTTTGCAAGAGCAGATACCTATGCCAGAAATCCGGAAGCTTTCAATACGGCAGAAAGAGCGGTGGCTCTGACGCTGTCAGGTGATACGGATCAGAATCTGATGCGGCTCGTGTCTGCGGCGGCAGAAAAAGATCTGACGGAATTCTTTATCAGGTGGGGATATGTGCCTGATGAGGAAACCTCACGGTTTATGGCCCAGTTTGAAGAGGAATCCAGAGCGATCTGGTATCTGAATGACGACGCCAAAACGGAAGTTATCGAAGGACGCACAGAGAGTCTGAAGGATCAGAGTGTGATTACTGACATAGAAGTTACGGTGGAACACTCGGATGTAACTCTGAAAATGACTGTGGAGGAGGCATATGCTTCTCAGATTCTGGGATATGAGATTATTCGTGTGACCACCCAGAAGGGCAGTGTGGAAAAGGAAATTGTCGGATTTACGACAGGCGATACCTTTACGGATTCCGTAACTCTGGGAAGCCGGGCGGTCAGCTATGAGGTCTGCGCCATCGACCTTCAGACAAACCGGACACAGGCGGCGTCAACAGAGACTGTGAAGGTGCTCAGCGACGGAAGTTATGATAAAACACAGTTTGAGGCCACAACCAATATGACGTCGGAGCTGGACCACAAGGAAGACGCTACAGAGCAGGATCCCTGCGAACCGGAAGAAATTCCTGCCGTACATATGGTCATTGATGGAAATAAAACGGAAGAATATACAGGTCAGGCAAATGAAGATCCCTATGTTCTGATTGACCTGAAACAGACTTTGGAAGTAAGCGCGATCCGCTACTATGCTTCCGCAAATGAAATGACAGATTACCGGATCGAGGTAAGTACCGACGGAACAGAGTATATGCAGGCAGCTGAGGGTACTTTCCATATGGAGGATCATCAGGATACGGTTTACTTTACAAACGGAACGGATCCCTGGGTGACGACCTATGACATCAGATACATTAAAATAACAGCAACAGGGCAGAACGGCCGGAATATCGGAATCACGGAATTTGATATTCTCGGACCTTCAGGAGACAATATTGAATTTACGGACGATCAGGGAAAACTGACCATCGGGGAGCTTGCGGCAGACTATGTATATGACAAAGAGCAGGATCTGAAGATTCCGGAAGGCTCTGTTGTCTTTGCGGGAAGCTATAAAGGAAATCCCGCATATAATGTGGTTGTTCTTTATGACCAGGACGGTAATATTGTTGGCGGTACCAATGCTGAAGGAGAGTTGATAGCCCAGCAGATCATTCTTGCTCCGGATCCGGGTAATGCACTTCTGGGTGAAGTATCCGAGGGAATCTGGATTTACTGGATTGAACCTGATCAGCAGTTTACGCAGCCTGTTGAAGTTAAGGCAGAACTGTACCGGGTGGATAACGCGATAACCAATGAGGGAGAAAGACTGACCAGTGATACCGTGTATGTAAATGTTCCGGAACAGCTGGAGAAGGTCTGGATAGAAGAATAAAAGAGGTTTTAAAATGAAGAAGATAGCATATTTCATGATTGCGGTTCTGTTTTCCGTACTGCTGCCACAGCATGCAGTACGGGCGGCAGAGCAGGAAACAGTAATTCTGACTGCGGAACAGGGAAAGGCGGCAGTGCAGATTGAAATTCCGGATCAGTCCCAGGGTGTATCGACCCTTCGTCTGAGAGTCAGCATTGAAGGGGATATCAGATATCTGGATTCCGCAGAACCGATTATATTTGAGGCTGGTGCAGGGGTTCAGTCATCGCTCCTCCAAACCCGCTATAACGCGGAAAAAGGGTATTTTACCATTTATTTATCTGATACAGATAAAATAACAGACAGAAGCAGTTTTGTACTGGGATATCTTGTGCCGAACACCGCAGACAGCAGTACCGGCAGCCTTACCATATCGGTACTGGAAGACGGCCTGGAGTATGTGGACGGAGCGGGACAGCTGAAGGATGAAATCAAGGTTTCATCATCAGTGCTTACCCTGGATATAAATTCATCGTCAGGCAGACCGGAAGAAAATCCCGGAAATTCAGATGACGGAACAACGGACGGAGCGGGCAGTTCTGAAGATGGTGCAGCGGATGGATCTGCCGGTGGTTCTACAGGCGGTTCATCAGGCGGGACGACCGGCGGCTCCACGTCCGGAAGCAATGGAAACACAAATTCGGGTAATGCACAGAGCAGCGGCAATAATCATCTTGAAACTGTTACAGCTGCCAAAACAGATGACAATACCAGCATTATGCCGTTTTATGCAATGGCCGTGCTCAGCGCTTCCGCAGTCATAGCTGTGCTGATATTACTGGCATTGCGAAAAAGGTTATAATATTAAAAAACAGCATCAGAATATTAATTTTCCCCCAGGATAAATCTTAAAAGAGTTATCCTGGGGGATTTGTGTACTTTTAATTTACTGCTTCAGACAGCGTTTGTAATTTTTCAGACAATTGTTCCCTGCCGGCATAGCGGAATACAGCCACACGAGTACCTTTTCCTATGGCGAGCATTTGCCAGATTCCGTCTGGTTCTGTGCCATAGATTGCAAAGTCAAGGCCAGGACAGGAGAGCTCTGCATAGTTCCATTCTAAATTGACAAGGCGGTAGGCATCCAGCTGAGCCTCTGCTGTGGGACGGGACAGAGAAGGGATCAGCAGGTTAAAGTATGTTGCATCCAAATCAGGCGCGTAACGCTCCACTCCGTTTTCCGGTTTTGGAGAAAAATAGTTGGGTTTGGAGCCGCTTTGGGAACTGTAAGCCTCTTGTGTGACGCTATACCAGGTCGGGGCTAAAAATGAAAACTTTTTCTCGGCATAATTTTCCTGTTTTCCTCCGAAAGGTTCTTCTTCAAATAATTCCTCCCACGGTAAAACACTTTCATGCTCGATAGATTGTATGGAGATATATGGCTTGAAAAAACGCTCAATGGGAATGTTAACCCATGGGTTAAGGATATCAAAACGGTTTATGAAGAGAGAGAATACCAGCAGCAGGAGCAGTGCGGCCATAATGAGCTGTGCACGTACAATGGCTTTGCTGGGTCCTTTTGAGGGTGGCGGAGCCATTCCCTGCGACAATGCTCTGTAAATACGACGAAACAGCCGCTGGTCCCGAAGATGCTGCATCCAGAGCCAGAAAGCACTGACAAAAACCAGCAGACTGCCTGGCTGAAACAGATACAGAAGAATCAATGTGAATCGGGCGGAATGATCTGGCTGAACATCATACTTGCTCTTAAAGAAAAACAGCATCCAGAGCACTGCGGCGGTCAGGACGGAGTAAAGAAGCAAAGTTCTGCGGCGGCAGGAAATCATCCGTTTTTGCAGCGGTTCCAGGGAAAATCCGCGGCTTTCCAGGTCAGAGTATATCTCTGCAGCTTCCGGGTCAGTGGTATAAAAGAGAAAGTATATCCTGGAAACGGAATATGCGTAACGCCACCCGGCTTTCTGAAAGAGTTCCTGCTGTTCAAGTGATAGTTCATTTTCTTTTCCTGTTTTTACCACGAGACGGAAACGGGTGCCAGGAATTCCCGTGGGTGTGAACGTAGTCCAGGAATTGAGAAACACTGGGAACAGTCCGAGATTGGCCTGTTCTTCCAGCCAGTTTTCAATACCGGGAATATCGTATATGGACAGCGGCAGAATTTTGCGGATTTTTTTCATAGAAGCGCCTCTTCTCCGTCGTGCACACAGGTTTTTAATCGTTCTAACTCTTCCAGATAAACCTTGCGCCCTTTTTCAGTGAGCCGATAGGTACGTTTACGCCCTGTTACAGTGAGCCGATAGGTACATTTACGCCCTGTTACCTGAGTTTCCTCAATGAGTTTTTCATCCTGAAATTTCCCGAGTAATGTATACAGGGTACCGGGACCAAGGAGAACTCTGCCATGGGTCTTTTGGGCGACAAATTCAGTAATTTCAATGCCGCACATCTCCTGGTGAAGAAAGGACATGAGAGTGTAAAACATGGGTTCTGTCAGTGGACCGCGGTCTTTTTCGTTCACACAGACACCTCCATTTCCGGCAATATCGTGAACCGATATCTTATAGCGATATTATAACATTCCCGTATCATACGTTCAAGATTTTGAAGGAAAGAGAGAACGGACTTGACTTAAAATTTTTGTTCAGTTACCCTTGAGTCAGAGTTACAGGCATTTCTCACTATCATGCAACGAAACATAACAAATATCAAATTATTTTGACAACTTTGATTGGTGGATAATCCGGCAGTCTGACATTACAATTTTCGTAAAACAAACGGGGAGAAAGAATTTATGGAGATTGTTGTAATTACTGTTCTGGCTGTTGCCGGGACAGCGGTGGCTGCCTTCAGATTTTACTGGTATCGCAATATACACTGGTATGATAAATATGAACAAGCGCTGCAGGAGGCAGGTGCAGAAGAAAAACAGGTACAGCTTCCAAATGGTAACATCATTAATTATGGAGAAGTAGTAAATGATAACCCCCCTCTTCTTTTGATTCACGGACAGATGAGCATTTGGGAAGATTATGCACTTGTTTTACCGCGTCTTTCTCAGAACTGGCATATTTATGCTGTTGATGTTTATGGACATGGGGAGTCGTCACATGATGAGAGTCTGTATTATCTTGATACAAATGGTGATGACCTCATTTGGTTCATTGATAACGTAATTGGTGAGTCTGCAGTCATAGCAGGACACAGTAACGGTGCAATTACAGCGGCGTATATTGGGGCTTATGGCGGTAGAAACATTGCAGGAGTGGTATTGGAAGACCCTCCAATCTTCTCAACAGAAGGCGAGGGCTGGGAACAGAGTTTTGCTTATCTTGATACTTATAAGCCGCTGCATGACTGGAATCAGTCAGGACGGGCGGAATGTTGGGAAGCATATTATCTGCGTCATTGCTGCTGGGGAAAGCTGTTTATGGCTGGTGCAATGCCGTGGATTGCAGACTATGCTGAAAGGCAGCATCAGAAACATCCGGATCAGGCTGTCAGGATAGGATTTCTTCCGTCTTTGATGTGGTATGTGTTTGAATACGCCAGGAACTATGATTTTACATACGGCGAGAGATTTTATGATTTAAGCTGGAATCATGGGCTTGCGCACAGGGAGATTTTATCAGCCATAGAAGTTCCCTGTGTATACATTCACGCAAAAGAAGCTGTAAGCGGGAATGGAATTTATCTGTGCGCGGCATCCCGTGAGCAGGCGGAACGTGCGGCAGCCTGCATTGGCGAAAACTGCCGGCTGACAGAAACCGATACAAGCGATCATGTGATTCATACCGTTCACAGCCAATTCTATGTGGATGCGATAAATTCGCTGCAGAAATGGGGAACATATGCTGAGTGAAAATCTGATTATGCTGAGAAATGCCCGCGGCATTTCTCAGGAAGAAATTGCGGAAAAGATAGGGATTTCCCGCCAGGCTTACGCAAAATGGGAAAACGGCGCAACCATTCCGGATATAGAAAAATGCAGGCGCCTTGCGGATTTTTATGGAATCACCATCGACAGTCTGATAAAGACGGAGACAATTGACGGAAAGGGTGTGATTCTGCCAGCGCCAAAAGGAAAAAACATCTGGGGCTCTGTGACCATCAATGAACGGGGACAGCTTGTTATTCCAAAAGCGGCCCGTGAAAAATTCGGATTAACCGGCGGACAGAGGTTAATTGTTCTCAGTGATGATCAGGAGGGCATAGCGCTTGTTCCTGCTGAAATGTTTGAGGCAAGAATGAAAAAAGCGTTGGTTTTCGCGTCAGTTGAACGGGCAGAATAGGAGGATATTGTTTTGCATCGGGGTTAGATTGCAAAGAGGATTCGGCAGCAGTCTGGAAATCCCCTGTTGACTTTTCTTGTCTAATGCATTAGACTAAATTTAGAGTCTAATCTATTAGACAAGGAGGCGATAAAGATGGAAATTCCGAAAATTTATGAAAGTGAATACCGGTTCTGCCTGATCCTGTGGGAACATGAACCGGTGACTGCCGTAGAGCTTGTAAAGCTGTGTCAGGAGCAGCTGGGCTGGAAGAGGACGACTACCTATACTGTGATCCGCCGCCTTGGCGAGCGGGGGGTGGTAAAGAATGACAACGGGACGGTCACTTCCCTTGTTTCCAAGGAGGAAGCCCAGGCCTGTGAAATCGACGAGCTGGTGGAGAAGAAGTTTGAGGGGTCTCTGCCGGCCTTTATTGCTGCCTTTACGAAAAGGCAGGACCTGTCTGCCAGGGAGCTTGATGAGGTGCAGGAGATGATCGACCGTATCCGGAAAGGAGGCCTGTAATGAATGAACTTTTTCTGAATACAGTGAACAGAAGTATTGCCGCGGGCTGGATTGTGCTGGCTGTGCTTGTGCTTCGTTTTGTGCTGAAGAAAGCGCCCAGATGGACGCATGTGCTGCTCTGGGGTATCGTGGCTCCGAGGCTGGTGCAGCCCTTTTCGGTGGAGAGTTCTTTCAGTCTGATTCCCAGCGTGGAAACATTTTCACCAGATATTGAAATGGCAGCAGAGCCTTCTGTGGACAGTGGAATCCGCGAGGTCAATGAGGCGCTCAATCCGGTGATGGCCGGTTCATTTACGCCGAATCCTCTTGCCAGCGCCAATCCTCTGCAGATTTGGATTGCCCTGGCTTCTCTGATCTGGATGGCTGGAATGGCCGGGATGCTGTTTTACGCGGCTTTTCGTCTCTGGCGGCTGCGGCGCAGGCTGGATACGGCCGTACTCTTAAAAAACGGACTTTATCAGAGTGAAAACGCGGTTTCTCCCTTTGTGCTGGGGTTGTTCCGTCCGAAGATCTACCTGCCCTTCGGACTGAGCGGGGAGGAACTGGAATATGTGACAGCCCATGAGCAGGCCCATATCCGGCGGGGAGATCACTGGTGGAAGCTGTTAGGCTTTCTTTTGCTGGCCGTTTACTGGTTTCATCCGCTGCTATGGCTGGCCTATGGACTGCTGTGCCGGGATCTGGAGCTGGCCTGTGACGAGAAGGTCATCCAGGGGCTGGACGGTGGACAGAGAGCCGGTTATACGCAGACCCTGGTGTCCCTGAGCGTCAGCCGTCGTGGATTTGCCGCCTGCCCGCTGGCTTTCGGAGAAGTGGGGGTAAAAGACAGGGTAAAATCGATTATGAATTACAGAAAGCCGGGTTTCTGGCTGGTTCTGGTGTCGGTGGTTATCTGCGCATTGGCGGCTGCCTGCTTTCTGACCAGTCCCAGACAGGACAGCGTCCGCCTCGGCATTGTTGTACCAGCCGGAAGTCAGGAAAGCATAGTTTATGCTGAAGAGGAGATTGTTTCCCTTGGAAATGAAATGATTATCATCTCTGGAGAAGGACTTGGTGACACGGAAGTATCCTTAAAAGTCATGCAGGCAGGAGAAGAGACTGCTTACGGCGAGCCTGCATATCTGACGCCGGGGATGCCTGTGAAAATCCGGACGGAAAAAGGCATGTGCTTTAAAATCGGTGTGAATATGCAGAATGATACCGACGAGGATAAGATTGTTTACTTAAATGTGGAGCACGCGGAAGCAGTCATAGAAGAAACGGCGGAAACGAATCTGGAGAAGTACCGTACAGATTATATCGGAGACGCTCCTGCCGTATCTCAGATCGCGCGGCAGCTCCCTTATCCGGAGGATTACGCTTATTCGTCCATAGAGCTTCAGACGGCAGAGGAACCCTATGAACTCACTGTTTATCTTAGCGGTGAGACAGAGGCGCAGCAGGGAGCGTTTGAAGAATGCGCTGCTTCTGCCTTTGACCTGATTGGAAATATGGGTGTTATTACTTTCTGCCAGGCAGACACAGGAGAAATTCTGGCATCGTTTAGCCGTACGGATTAGGAAAGGAGAGAAGTCCTGTGATCTTGAGTGTGAGCAGAAGAACCGATATACCCAATTATTACTCGGAATGGTTCCTGAACAGAATCAGGGAAGGGTTCCTCTATGTGCGCAACCCAATGAATCCCCGTCAGATCAGCAGAATCGATTTGTCTCCGGAGACCACGGACTGTATCGTGTTCTGGACGAAAAACCCGGCTCCCATGCTGGACAGACTGGAGGAACTGAAGGATTACGCTTATTATTTCCAGTTCACTCTCACAGGCTACGGCCGGGATGTGGAGCCGAATCTTCCCGACAAGCGGAAGGTACTTATTCCTGTCTTCCGGACTCTGTCGGAGAAAATAGGAAAAGAAAAGGTTATCTGGAGATATGATCCTATTTTTGTGAATAGCCGGTATACCCTGGAATATCACAGGAAAGCTTTTGAAGAAATCGCGGACAGTCTGGCCGGATATACAGAGAAAGCAGTCATCAGCTTTGTGGATTTTTATGCCAGGACAGAGCGCAGCCTGAGGGAATTTGACGTACGGAAACTGAAAGAGGAAGAAATGGCTGAACTTGCGGCCCGGATGGCAGAGATGGCCTCAAGGTATGGGATGACAGCAGAGTCCTGCGCGGAGCAGACGGATTTTCAGAAAGCCGGTGTCCAGCACGGAAGCTGTATCGACAGAAGGCTGATCGAGAAGATCACAGGCTGCAGAATCAGCGCAGGAAAAGACAAAGGCCAGAGACCGGCCTGCGGCTGTCTGGAAAGTGTGGAGGTGGGAGCCTATGACACCTGCCTGAATGGATGCAAATACTGCTACGCTAATGAAAATGAGGGGAAAGTAAAGGCAAAGGTGAGGTTTTACCGACCGGATTCTCCACTGCTGTGCGGGACGCCGGACACGGAGGACAAGGTTACGATTCGGAAAATGAAGTCGTTAAAAGACAATCAGATCAACCTTTTTTGTGAGGCGGTGCGAGAATAAATATATCGATAAACAATAAAATATTATTGACAAAAGATAAAATAGTGGGTATGATCAGAATAGAATTTATTTAGGTACCGGTGTATGGAGAACCGAAGCAGATTTTTCTGTACTGGGCTGTTTCTTAGGTGCCGGTGCCGTAGTATGAATAGGAGAAAGGTTATGAAGATCCTGAATAATATCCTTTTAGTGCTCGTGTATCTGATTATAGTACCCGGTCCTTTTCTCACCATCTGGAATCTCACAACTCTTATTTTCGAAAAAAAGTACAGGACAGATTTTGAGTGGAAATCATTCTCCCTGGGGATTTTCTGTATGATGTTGCTTTATGCGCTCTGGAGCCCCCGTCCATGGAATGAAAGTATTGTTTCTTCCACAGGTTTCTCACAGATGCACGAACCTTTATCGTCAGAACATGTATTAACCATTGTGGTATTATTTGCTATAGGACTTTTTTCGTATGGGTTTTTAAAGAACAGAAAAGAGAAGCCACCCCTTGCCAAGGTGCTGGCTATGACAGGGGTTTATACAGGAATTATGGTTAATATTTTAATTGTTATACAGCTTTCGGGTATTTGTGCAGATAATTCCCGTTTTATGAATTTTTTTCCCTTTGACGTACTTTTGATGATGCTGGTGCCTCTGAACTATATTGTTCTGGCCGTAGTTCAGCTTGTGGATACAGTACGGGAGCACAGTCGCAGACTTCAGAAGGAGCAGGCAGAGACTTTGGATAAAAATCATTTGGATAATACCGGGAAAAAGGAACCTTATAAGAGTCGAATCCTGAATAACTGCAACCGGGTTCTGGCGGAAAGCAGCCGTTGGGGCTGGTATGCCTTGTTGCTGACGCTCCCCTTTCTCTTTGTAGTCACAGTTATTCTGCTGTTGTTCGGGCAGAAACCGGACAGTGCCATACGGGCGTTTACAGAGACCAGTGACTGGACTCTTTCTACCAAAATATCGCCGCCGGAAGTCATGGCGAACACCCACTATCTCTGTACGGTGGCTTTGCGAGGTCATGAAAAACTGGTCCGCCCTACCCGAATGGGACTTCGCTGGGGAGAGAAGATTGTAGTCAACCGTCAGCTTTGTGTGGCAAATGCATTTGAACAACTTCTGGAGGAACGCACGCCTCGTTTTCACCGGGGAGTTCGAAAGTTTTATGATACCTACGGTTATCCCATTTCCCGGCATATTCGGACACCGTTGACTGCCGATATTACTTATCTTATTATGAAACCCCTGGAATTGGTATTCATAGCAGTGCTGTACCTTTTTGACGAAAAGCCGGAGGATCGGATCGCCAGACAGTATCTTCCAAAGTTCTGAGGTATAGATATGTTTGGGCTTTCCGGGCTTAGGATTCGGGCATTTGCTCATTTCTCTGATCCTTTATGAGGAAAGACTCTATTCCCGCCCGGATAAACTGATCAATTGTATGCTGAATCTGTTTCCAGTCGCGGCAGTGATTGCGCAGCATCACTTTATTGATGGACAGGCATCCGTTCATTTGAAAGTAAAAGACAGCTTCAGCTTCTTCAAAGGTAAGAAGACTGTGTGACATCAGCCAGGTTACATAGTCTTCTTTTGTTGTTTCTGCCATTTTTTCAATGATTCGGGAGGAGATGGTATCATCAAGAAAAAGAGCCTGATACTGTGTGCTGTTGTGTAATCTGTCACAGAAGGGATAGGAACAGTTGCCGGAAGAATGATTTGGACAGAATACATGATCGATGACACTGGTGGTTTCCTTCAGCATATCGTCCAGGATATCATCCAGAACATCTGCCGTGTCATAATAATGCAGATAAAAAGTTCCGCGGTTAATGTCGGCCAGTCTGCAGAGTTCGGTAACTGTAATTTGAGGGAATTCCTTTGCGCTCAGAAGATGGAGAAGAGTATCTTTTATAACGCGGCGGGTATAACGTGTCCGTCTGTCTTCTTTTTTTGATTTTTCTGCCATGATAAGTCCTTTCTCTGGAGTTTCTGAACAATTTATCAAAAACTGTTGAAAAACATACATAAGATGAAACATTGATGATTGCTTTTATTACTGATTTTATTATAATTGTTTTGAAAAGAAAATCAACACTATGTTCATAAAAAATCGATATGTACTGAAATGGTTTTTTGGAAATATGTGTGCGGGAAAGAGGAAAGGAAGGGGAACGTATGGGATATGTAATTGCAGTGGCCGGAAAAGGAGGAGTGGGTAAGACCACACTGACAGGGCTTTTGATTCAGTATTTATGCCAAAGCGGCAAAAAGCCTGTGCTGGCAGTAGATGCTGACGCAAATTCCAATCTGAATGAGGTGCTTGGCGTAGAGGCGGGAATTACTCTTGGTGAGCTCCGGGAGGAGATTGAACGCGCGGGAGCGGACAGCCGCTATCAGATTCCTGCGGGAATCACAAAAAAAGATTATCTGGAAATGCGTCTGTCTGATGCTATTACGGAAGAAGATGATTTTGACCTGATGGTTATGGGGCGCACACAGGGGCAGGGGTGCTATTGCTTTGTAAACGGCCTGGTGCAGACACAGATTCAAAAGCTGCAGAGTCACTATCCGTATGTGGTGGTGGACAACGAAGCGGGAATGGAGCATGTAAGCCGAGGAATTCTTCCCATGATGGAAATTGCGATTCTGGTAAGTGATTGTTCCAGAAGAGGAGTACAGGCGGCAGGACGCATCGCCGCGCTTATGAAAGAGCTGAATTTCAAGCCGGGAAAAACGGGACTTATTGTAAACAGGGCGCCGGACGGAAAGCTGGACCAGGGAACTCTGGAAGAAATAGAAAAACAGAATCTGGAGCTTTTGGGAGTAGTTCCCCAGGATGAGATGATTTATCGTTTTGACTGTGCCGGAGAACCGCTTGTACGGCTTCCGGATAATTCACCGGTACGCATGGCTCTTGGAGAAATTGTGAAAAAACTTGGACTGTAGAAGTCTGAGATCTGCTGTTTGAAAATTTGTTCCTATTACAGAAAGCAGGGTGCAGATATGAGTGATATTTTAGCCGGATGGGTAGTGTCAAATAAGTTATGAAAAAATGAAGCCTAAGAAATA
>CALWGE010000054.1 GCA_944378225.1 uncultured Merdimonas sp. | reverse complement strand
GGCGAAGTTCTCGGAGACAAATATCCGGACTGTGATGTGGAAGTACATTTCGGCGGACAGCCCATTTATTATTATGTAGTATCTGTAGAGTAAGGAGTTTTCACAGGAGTGTGAAATGAATACCGTATCCCCCGTGACAGCCCTTAAGGGCGTGGGTGATAAGACGGCTGCGCTCTTTCACCGTGTCGGTGTAGACACGGTGGGAGAGCTCTTGTCTTATTATCCGAGAACTTATGATGTATATGAGAAACCGGTAACTTTTGCTACACTGGAACCGGATCGCGTACAGACCGTGAAAGGTTTTGTACACCGGGTGCCGGAGAATAAAAAAGCAGGACGACTGACAGTAACAACTGCAGTACTGGAGGAATTTGGCACATACCTTCATCTGATCTGGTATAATATGCCGTTCCTTCGGAACAGTATACAGCCTGGAAAGACGTATTTTTTCCGTGGAAAAGTGCAGAGGAAAAAAGGACGCCTTGTGATGGAACATCCGGAGATCTATTCGCCTGAGGACTATGAAAAACTGCTGAATTCCCTGCAGCCTGTCTATGGTCTGACAGCAGGACTCTCCAATAAAACGGTTACCAAAGCTGTCCGCCAGTCACTTGCGGATCTGCTTCCGGAGGCAGATTATCTGCCCGGGAAAATCCGGACAGAGCAAAGACTGGTGGAGTATTCTCATGCCCTTCGCGCCATCCATTTTCCCGCAACACAGGAAGAGCTGCTGCCTGCAAGGCGGCGGCTGGTTTTTGATGAGTTTTTTCTGTTTATTCTTATGCTTCGGAGGATGAAAGAACAGACGGAAAGTCTGAAAAACACATGCCCTGTTCGAAGAGGGACGTGGCCGTCACGCCTTTTGGCTTCCCTTCCTTATGCATTGACCGGAGCACAGCAGCGTGTGTGGGAAGAAATATTGTCTGATATGGAAGGAGCGACTGTTATGAACCGTCTGGTTCAGGGAGACGTAGGTTCCGGTAAGACAGTAATTGCTGTGCTTGCGCTTCTGGCTGCGGCAGAAAATGGATATCAGGGAGCGCTGATGGCTCCTACAGAGGTGCTTGCCAGACAACATGCCGCTTCTGCCGGTGAACTGCTGGAAAAATGCGGACTGCGCCTGAGTATGGTTCTTCTGACAGGTTCTATGACAGCCAGAGAAAAACGGGAAGCTTATGAAAAAATCGAAAGCGGAGAAGCCGCCATTGTGATTGGAACACATGCCCTGATTCAGGAAAAAGTTCATTTTTACAATCTTGGTCTTGTAGTTACAGATGAACAGCACCGGTTCGGCGTGCGTCAAAGAGAAATCCTGTCAGAGAAAGGAAGAGCCCCGCATGTTCTGGTTATGAGCGCAACCCCGATTCCCAGAACTCTGGCTATTATACTGTACGGAGATCTGGATATTTCCGTTATAGATGAGATGCCTGCAGACCGTCTGCCTGTCAAAAACTGCGTGGTGGATGAAAACTGGCGTCCCAACGCCTATCGCTTTCTGGAAAAGGAAACAGCTGCAGGACATCAGGCCTATATCATCTGTCCTATGGTGGAGGAGAATCCGGAGCTGGAAATTGAAAATGTTGTGGATTATGCGGAGAAACTGAAAAAAGCACTGAATCCCTCTGTCACGATTGAATACCTGCATGGGAAAATGAAGCCGGCTCAGAAAAATGATATTATGGAGCGTTTTGCATCAGGAGACATCAAGATTCTTGTTTCCACAACCGTTGTGGAGGTAGGGGTTAATGTGCCGAATACCACTGTGATGATGGTGGAAAATGCGGAGCGTTTCGGACTGGCTCAGCTGCATCAGCTGAGAGGACGGGTAGGCCGTGGAAAAAGTCAGTCTTACTGCATTTTTATGAGCAGTACAGACAATCCTAACACCAGAAAAAGGCTGGAAATTCTGAATAAATCCAATGATGGCTTTTATATTGCTTCTGAAGATCTGAAACTGCGGGGACCGGGAGATCTGTTCGGCGTGCGTCAGAGCGGTCTTCTGGAGTTCAGAATCGGAGACGTTTTTACGGATGCAGATCTTCTGAAAGCGGCCAGCGATGAAGCCGCCAGGATCGAATGCGAAGATCCTGCGCTGGATCTTGAAGAGCATCAGGCGCTGAAGAAAAGGCTTGCGCAGTACAGGGAGGAAGGAATCAGGCGAATGAGCCTGTAGAAAGCAGAGGAGTTTGGAAAACCAATGAATATATTGAATATTGAGCATGTAAGCAAACTGTTTGGAGATAAATGGATATTTGACGATATTTCCTGCGGAATTCAGGAGGGCGAAAAAATCGGTATTATCGGTATCAATGGAACCGGAAAGACAACGCTGCTCCGTATTATTTCCGGAGATGAAGAGCCGGATCAGGGACAGGTCATCCGTCAGAACGGCCTTAAAATCGCCGTGCTTGCTCAGACACATGACTTTCCGGAGGAGGAGACAGTACTTTCCTATACTGCAGCGGCTGTCCGTCAGGAGGAATGGGATGCTGACAACGAAGCTAAAACTATGCTGAACGCTCTGGGTCTTACAGACTATGAAAAGAAATTTTCTGAGCTTTCCGGAGGACAGAAAAAGCGGGCGGCCCTGGCCAGAACGCTGCTGCTGCCATCGGATGTACTGATCCTGGATGAGCCAACCAATCATCTGGATGAGGCAATGATCAGCTGGCTGGAACAGTATCTGAGACGTTATCGCGGGACGGTGATTCTTGTAACGCATGACCGATATTTTCTCGATCAGGTTACAAACCGGATTCTGGAAATCAGCAGAGGAAATCTGTACAGCTATGATGCCAATTACTCCCGGTTTCTGGAGCTGAAGGCTCAGAGGGAGGAAATGGAACTGGCCACAGAACGCAAACGGCAGAGTATTCTTCGTATGGAGCTTTCCTGGGCAGCGCGGGGATGCCGGGCAAGAACAACGAAGCAGCGCGCACGTCTGCAGAGACTGGAAGCCCTGAAAGCCGGGAAGGCGCCGGAGTTCGATAAGACGGTGGAACTGGACTCCATCGAAACGCGGATGGGGAAAAAGACCATTGAGCTTCACGGAATCTCCAAAAGCTACGGAGACAGAAAGATTGTGGAAAATTTCAGTTATATCTTTCTGAAAAACCAGACCGTCGCCTTTGTGGGTCCCAACGGCTGCGGAAAATCCACACTTCTGAAACTGATTGCGGGAAAAATTCAGCCTGACGACGGCCGGGTGGAACTGGGAGATACCATCCGTCTGGGATATTTTGCTCAGGAAATTCCGGACATGGACGAGAATCAGAGAGTTATTGATTATGTAAAGGATATTGGCGAATATATTCCCACCAGAGACGGCAGGATCAGCGCTTCCCAGATGCTGGAGCGTTTCCTGTTCACACCGGATATGCAGTATGCGCCCATTGGAAAGCTCTCCGGCGGTGAGAAGCGCCGCCTGTATCTTCTGGGCGTGCTCCAGAGCGCTCCGAACGTGCTGGTAATGGACGAGGTCAGCAATGAACTGGATATTCCGACACTTGCGGTTCTGGAGGATTATCTGAATTCCTTTGTGGGAATTGTAATTCTGGTTTCCCATGACCGGTATTTTCTGGATAATACAGTGGATCGCATTTTTGCATTTGACGGAAGCGGCCGGTTTCGCCAGTATGAGGGCGGCTACACAGAATATCTGGAGGCAGTAAAACAGGAACTGAAGGATGGAAATGCGGCTGCGGGAAAAATCCAGGGCGGAAAGAGTGATAAAAAAACAGGTGACGGAAAGCCGGGCGGAAAGGCTTCCTGGGACAAGGGAGAAAGAAAGCTGAGGTTCAGCTATAAAGAGCAGAAGGAATTTGAAACCATCGAAGAGGATATTGCGGCTCTTGAAGAAAAACTTCAGGATCTGGAAACCGGAATAGAAGCTCATGCCAGTGACTATGTGAAGCTTGCAGAACTTTCGAAGGAAAAAGAGAGTGTTCAGGCAGCTCTGGACGAGAAAATGGAGCGCTGGATGTATCTGACAGAGCTCAATGAAAAAATTCAGGCACAAAAATAGCAGCCTGTAAAAAATTATCAGAGTAACAAACAACTGCCAGTGTATTACTTTGAAATTTTCACATAATAACTCCTGTAACAAACAACAACAAACGGCAGACAAAAAAGCCCCAGGGCAAAATCTGATTTTGTCTGCAGTAAGGAGGAGTTTATTATGTCCAGTAAATCATCGAATACCGCAGCAGTTCCGGAGGCAAAGGGTGCACTTGACAAGTTCAAGTATGAGGTAGCCAGCGAGCTTGGCGTACCCCTCACTGACGGATATAACGGAAACCTGACTTCCAAGCAGAACGGTTCCGTAGGCGGTTATATGGTAAAGAAAATGATTGAGGCGCAGGAAAGACAGATGGCAGGCAAGTAAGCCGGTCTTTGAATTTCAAAAAGCCAGGTAAAATTGTAAAACCATAAAAAGAAACGTTTATAAGAAAGCAGTTTCATTGCTGCAGGGAGGCATGGCTGAAAGGCCATGCCTCCCTGGCGTTTCTTTGCTGTTTCGCGGTCTGAACGCTGCCCGGCAGCTTGATGAAATCATTTGATATCCTGATTCTTTAAAAGCATGAAACCGGTGAAAACAGATAAAATAAGATATCCGCACAATACAGCAAAGCAAGGCAGGAATGATGATAAGTCATTTGATGCCGCGTAAACAGACGGCATATGCGTAGAGATTTTCAAAAAATCAAGGTTAATATGAATTTTCAAAAATCTAAAAACCATTTCCAGAATTTGCGGGATGTTCGGAACCGCAAGGCCGAAAATGACTCCTGTAATAGCATTCCTGGTGAGGATCGTCATTGTAACTGCAAAGCTGATGTGTGCCATCACAAAAAGAATGCGCGCTGCTATGGACAGAGCATAGTAAGCAGGATAAAAAGTTGTTCCCATACCAAATCTGCTGCATGCAAGAACTCCCATGATAATGCTGTTGATCAGCATTGCCAATATATATGCAGCGGATATCGTAAAAACGATTGAGAGATAGATTTGCTTCTTTGAAATACCCCGTCCTATAATGTTCTTCATCACACCGGAGCGATAAGTTTCCGAAATCATATACTTTGTTTTCCACCAGAAACTGGTTCAGATCTGCCGGATTGATTTTCTCATGCAAGCGCAGGCTTTGCCTGGAAACAACTTCACATCGAACATCCGGATACCGGGATGCAATGAGAGTTTTGGCATCTTGCAAATATCCTGGCTCAACCGTAATCTGGACACCGCTGCTTCATTCCCAGAGAAAAAGTGCGCGCTTTCTTTTTCCTGCGTTTTGCAATCCGACCATTTCCAGTATCCTGTGATGATCCTGAGACTGGATGCCAAACAGCAGAGAAAAATAGCGCAAGTTTTCCAACGCTGTCATGTGCTCATAGATTCCCGGTTTTTCAATCAGCATTCCCATGTTATTCCGTACTGCAGTATCGTTTGTCTTTCCCAATAATGTATAACTGCCTTCACTTTGCTGTGTTAAGCCGCAGATAATACGCATAAGCGTGGTTTTTCCGGCTCCGTTTTTTCCCACCAGACCATAGATCGACTTTTTCGGCACATGAATGCTTACATGATTCAGAACGGTTTTTTCTCCATAGACTTTGGACAGGTTATCTGTTTGTAAAATATAATCCATATCATTTCCACCTTTCTATATTTTGGGATAAAAGCGACGAATATGCGCATTAGTATAATCTATCAGCTTTTATTATGTATTTAAGAAGTTATGAAGTTTTCATTAATTCCTCAATTTTGATACTTCCTCAGTGGCGTTCACCTAATGTTCCGATGTACTTTTCAGAGAATAAGAAAGAGCCCATCCGGAATTTACATCTTGAGAAAATATAGTAAAAATGGTAAACTGGAAAAAACGTCAAAATGATGTTTCATAAAAGGCTGGAGGATAAGAAATATGAAGAAATTGATGGTTAAAAAAGGATCTACCTGTATGGCATGTCTGGAGTGTGTAAGAGCCTGTTCTGAAAGCTTTTACAAAGAGTTTGATCCGGATAAATCCTGCATTCAGATTGTAGAAAAGAAGACGGTGCGCCCCATGGCATGTCCTCAGTGCGGCAAGTGTGCAGAGGTCTGTGAGGCTGGAGCGATTAAGCAGAACGCAAAGGGCGTATATATGGTGAATAAAAAACTGTGTACCGGCTGCGGAAAATGTGTGGAAGCCTGTCCGTTTGGTCTGATGGTAAAGGCAGAAACCTCTCCGACTGCTTCCAAGTGTATTGCCTGCGGTATCTGCGCAAAGGCCTGTCCGATGGACGTTCTGGAGGTTGTAGAGGCGTAAACCTGTCTCTGCACCAAACCGGGGAAGCCTGTTTTCAGGGAAGGCTGACAGCAGCGAGCGGCTGTGAAGCTGCATGATAAGGAAAAGAAAAATGTTGCAGCACCTGAAGGACTGCAGCATTTTTTATTCATTCTTTTATACGGAAGCAGAAAAAAGGAGCAGACAATATGCTGATTTATATGATCCGCCATGGGGAGACGGACTGGAATACAAAGAGACTTCTTCAGGGAGCGACCGACATCCCTCTGAACCAGAATGGAATTGAACTGGCAGAGATCACAGCGGAGGCGCTGAAACATGTTCCATTTGATATTATCTATACAAGCCCCCTGAAGCGGGCAGTCGAGACGGCAGAGATTATCCGCAGGGATCGGCCAATACCGATCTGCAGCGATGAACGTCTCAAAGAAATCAGCTTCGGTCCTTACGAGGGCCTGTGCTGCGCGAAGGAGGGGTACAGTATTCCTGATCCTGAGTTCGTAAATTTCTTTACAGATCCGGAACATTATACGCCTCCAAAAGGAGGAGAATCCATTGCGCAGCTTGCAGTGCGCACGACCGATTTTCTGACGGAACTGATTGAAAATCCGGAAAATCAGGAAAAAACAATTCTGATTTCGGGGCATGGAGCATGCGTCAAAGGACTGCTTTCCAGCCTGACTATTTCTGACCTGAAGGATTTCTGGAAGGGCGGCGTGCACAAAAACTGCGGAGTATCCATTGTGGAAGTCAGAAATGGAGAAGCGCGGGTTCTGCAGGAGAATGTGATTTATTATGATGAAAGAAGAAGCACAGATTTTCTTAAATAATGGAGTACCTTTTTCTATGGAGAGCCTGAAGAAACGTCTTGGAGAACTGGAGGAGCCTAAGTATCGACAGTTTCAGAGCGGCCTTCTTCCGGGAACGGACAATGTGCTGGGAGTTCGTATTCCTGAGCTTCGCAGGCTGGCCAGAGAAATTATAAAGGGAGACTGGGAGACCTTCCTTCAGGAAAATGATCGTACCTGGTATGAGAATGATATTCTGCAGGCACTTGTGACAGCCGGAGCCAGGATGGATCCAGGCGATCGGCTTATCCGGGTCCGGCAGTTCCTGCCAAGGATAGAGAACTGGGCTGTCTGTGATATATTCTGCAGTTCTCTGAAGGATGCTGACAGATATCCCGAACTTTATATGGAATTTCTGAGAACCTGTTTCCGGTCTGAGAATCCCTATGAGCTGCGGTTTGCGGTGGTGATGCTTCTGGGACATTTTGTGAAAAAGAAGTATCTTGAGGAGGCTTTTTCACTCCTTGACAGTATTCATATGGATCACTACTATGTGCGTATGGGAGTTGCATGGGCGGTGTCTGTTTATTTTGTTTCTTTTCCGGAAGAAACCTTTGCGTATCTGAAGAACAACAGTCTGGACGACTGGACTTATAACAAGGCGCTTCAGAAAATTATTGAGTCTTACCGGGTTGAGCCGGAGATAAAGACACAGATTCGTTCCATGAAACGGAAAAAGATAAAATAATATTCCTGTGGTTTATCAGGTATAACCGGAAAGGAGAGTGGAAAGTATGACGGCAGAAATTTTACGGGGAATTCTGATCCCCTTCCTGGGGACATCTCTGGGAGCAGCTATGGTATTTTTCATGAAAAACTCACTTCACCCGATGGTTCACCGGGCTCTGACCGGCTTTGCGGCCGGCGTCATGGTGGCTGCTTCTATCTGGAGCCTTTTGATTCCTGCCATGGATCAGGCGGCAGATATGGGAAACTGGGCATTTGTTCCGGCAGCGGCAGGATTCTGGATTGGAATTCTGTTTCTGCTTCTTCTGGATCATGTGATTCCGCATCTGCATATGAACAGCGGTGAATGCGAAGGACCGCAGTGCCGTCTGCAGAAGACAACGATGCTGGTGCTGGCTGTGACGCTTCATAATCTGCCCGAAGGGATGGCAGTAGGCGTGGTTTACGCAGGCATGGCGGAGGGGAATGCATATATTACCGCAGCAGGAGCACTGGCTCTTTCTCTCGGAATTGCGATACAGAATTTCCCGGAAGGCGCCATCATTTCCATGCCTCTCCGGGCCGAGGGAATACCAAAGTCCAAAGCGTTTCTGTACGGCGTGATGTCAGGCATTGTGGAACCGGTGGGCGCTTTGCTTACGATTCTGGCTGCTTCTCTGGTTCTTCCGGCACTGCCGTATCTTCTGAGCTTTGCAGCCGGAGCCATGATCTATGTTGTGGTAGAAGAACTGATTCCGGAAATGTCATCGGGAAAGCATTCGAATCTGGGTACGCTTTTCTTTGCTGCCGGTTTTACCCTGATGATGATTCTGGATGTAGCCCTGGGATAGCACAGGCAGCCTCATTTTTGAGGCTGCTTTTTTGCGCTCTGATTTTCGGTCTGAGGAGAGTGGGAAAACAAACTGAAATATTTTTGTAATATAAATGTAAAAATTAAGAAAGATTTAAGAAATAAATAAAGGGAATAAACGTTTAGATCTGTATAATAAGAACAAATATTACAAAACTGAAAGCTGAAGACGGGGAAACGTCATGTATAGAGTATTGATTGCAGAATCAGACAAAACGTGGAATTATGAAATTGCTCAGGCGCTGAAGACAGAAAACTGCCTGCAGGTTTACCAGTCCGGTGAATATTATTTTTCATTTTACAAAATGGAGTTTTTAAAAGGGAACAGACGGGTAGAACTTTCGAAGGCAGAGCAGAGACTGCTGCAGCTTCTGGTGGGAAACAGAGGATTTACTCTTCCGGGAAAGGAACTTACGGCACGGCTCCGGGAAGAAGATCTCTGGTGTACAGATGAAGCAACCTTATCAGAAGCTGTCCGGATGCTGCGGGATAAGCTGGAGGACGATCCTGACACGCCCCGATACATAAAAACCGTATACGGGATCGGATATACCTGGGCAGACGGAAGAAGCTTCAGAGCCTGCTGCCGGTAATATTCCGGCAGCAGTTTTGTGTCATAGGGAAAACTTTACCTTATTTTTCTGTATGAAGTTCCTCGCTCAGCAGAGCAAGCAGACGTTTCAGAGCGGGTGAATCCGGATTTCTCTGGCAATAGAGCCCGAAGCGTACAAACCTCTGGGCCTGGAAGCATCCCCATAAGGCAAACGGAACAGTCACATACACAAAGCTGGAAGGCGGCGTAGTATTTGATGATGTGGATTTTGGATATACCGATGATAAAATTGTTCTTCATAATATCAGTCTTTATGCCAAACCGGGACAGAAGATTGCTTTTGTGGGAGCAACCGGAGCAGGAAAAACAACAATTACGAATCTGATTAACCGTTTCTACGATATTGCAGATGGGAAAATACGGTATGACGGAATCAATATCAACAAAATCAGGAAAACAGATTTGCGCCGGTCTCTGGGAATTGTGCTTCAGGATACACATCTTTTTACAGGCACAGTCATGGATAATATCCGTTACGGAAAGCTGGAGGCCACTGATGAAGAATGTATCAGGGCAGCCAAGCTGGCCAATGCAGACGGGTTTATCCGCCGTCTGCCGGATGGATACGAGACAATGCTGACTGGCGACGGAGCAAATCTCAGTCAGGGACAGCGCCAGCTTCTGGCCATTGCCCGTGCAGCGGTAGCAGATCCCCCTGCACTTATTCTGGACGAGGCAACTTCTTCTATTGATACCCGGACAGAAAAACTGGTGCAGTCCGGTATGGATGCGCTGATGAAAGGAAGAACCACTTTTGTAATTGCGCACAGATTGTCTACAGTAAAGAATTCGGATTGCATTATGGTCATGGAACAGGGCAGAATCATTGAAAGAGGAACCCATGACGATTTGATTGCGCAGAAAGGAAAATATTATCAGCTCTATACAGGAAATTTTGCTGATTAGATGGTGTTGGCAGTGCCTGTTAAAAAAGAGTTGCAATAATTCTGCTTTGATCATACAATATTTTCGGAGAGGAACAGCTGCCTGGCTCCTCTCCGAATTTTTTTGAAAGGTTCAGGGTATGATTCGCTTTATCAAACGGTACTGGGTTATCTGCCTGCTGCTGTTTCTGATTTTATATCTGCTTGTGGGAGCCACGGCTCCTTTTTTGTCGTATCGGGAGATTACAGAGGAGACAGGAAGTTCTTTTGATACGGAAGCATTTCGGACCGGAACAACAGGACCGGAAAGAGCTGCTCTGGTAGAAACCAATATGGATGCCTGGAAGGAGAGAATGCGCCTTCTGAGTCAGGCCAGGGAAAGGATTATTCTTTCAACGTTTGACATGAGACCGGGGGAGAGTACCTGTGACATCCTTTCTGTTCTGCTTGCTAAAGCTGAGGAAGGTGTCAATATCCGTATCCTTGTGGATGGTATCAGCGGCGCAATCCGTATTGATGATGATATTTCTGTTGTGGGTTCCTATAATCTGGATCTTCGAAGTACTTATGTGGATACAGAACTGATGCTTGTAGTTGAAAGCAGGCAGCTGAATCAGGAACTGGCGGGATATCTGTCAGAATTTCAGACTAATTCCAGAAAAATTATTGATGCAGACACATATGAAGTCCCGGAAGATTTTCAGGTTCGGAGTTCATCTGCCTGGAAGCATATTGCCTGGGCTGTGTTCGGCCTAGTGATTCAGCCGTTTCGGTGTCTGATCTAAACGCAGACAAATCAGCTGTTTCAGGAGCAGATAAAAGCGAATACAGATAATGGAGGAAATAAACATGAATAACTATGCAGAAGTTCAGGCAAAGGCGCCGATCCGGGAGCCGGAGCGTCAGTATTATTTTATAGAGATATGCCGGAAAAAGGTACAGGAAGAAAGCGAAAGACTGGGGCGTCCTCTGACGTTCTGTGTCACAACTTTTGGCTGTCAGATGAATGCCAGAGACTCTGAAAAACTGGCAGGAATTCTGGAACAGATCGGGTATCAGCCCGAAGAAGAAGCGCAGGCTGATTTTGTGATTTATAATACCTGCACTGTCCGTGAGAATGCAAATCTGAAAGTGTATGGACATCTGGGGCTTTTGAAACACCGTAAAAAAGACCGGCCCGGCATGCGTATTGCTTTGTGCGGCTGTATGATGCAGGAACCCGAAGTGATAGAAAAACTGAAAAAGAGTTACCGTTTCGTGGATCTGATCTTCGGCACTCATAATATCTTCAAGTTTGCGGAGCTGCTGGCAGAAAGTCTGGCACGTAATACGCAGGTAATTGATATCTGGCAGGGAACAGACCAGATTGTGGAGGATTTGCCTGTGGAAAGAAAGTATTCCTTCAAATCCGGCGTAAATATTATGTTTGGATGCAACAATTTCTGCAGCTACTGCATTGTTCCCTATGTGCGCGGCAGAGAAAGAAGCAGAAAACCGGAGGATATCCTGAAAGAGATAGAAGCGCTTGCAAAAGACGGTGTAACCGAGGTTATGCTTCTGGGACAGAATGTAAATTCTTATGGAAAGACGCTGGAGGATCCGATTAACTTCGCTGAACTGCTTCGCCGCGTGGAACAGATTGAAGGAATCCGGCGGATTCGTTTTATGACTTCCCATCCCAAGGATCTCTCCGATGAGCTGATCGAAGTGATGCGGGATTCCAAAAAGGTCTGCCGTCATCTGCATCTGCCGCTTCAGTCAGGCAGCACGCGGATTCTGAAGGCCATGAACCGGCGTTATACCAAGGAGCAGTATCTGGAACTGGCACAGAAAATCCGTCATGAAATTCCGGATATTTCTCTTACCACGGATATTATTGTGGGATTCCCCGGGGAAACCGAGGAGGATTTTCAGGAAACTATGGACGTAGTGCGTCAGGTTCGCTATGACAATGCATATACCTTTATTTATTCAAAACGGACAGGCACACCTGCAGCAGGCATGGAGAATCAGGTGCCGGAGGACGTGACCAAGGATCGTTTTGACCGTCTTCTTGCACTGGTGCAGGAACTGGCGAAAGAGCAGACTGCCCGCTTTGCCGGTACGGTGCAGGAAGTGCTTACAGAAGAGGAAAACAGCCACAAGCCAGGGTATCTGACAGGAAGAATGAGCAATAATCTGCTGGTACATTTTCCTGGTGACAAGTCTCAGATCGGGGAATATAAGGAGGTACGGCTGGAGGAGTGTAGAGGGTTTTATTATATGGGAAGCATTGTAAACCCGTCCGCCATTTCCCGGTGACATCGCAGGCAAAGTATGGTATACTTTGTCTTAGATATGCAGAAAAAAGCGGGGGAATGAGTATGGAAATGAAGCGTTGCTGCCTGCGGAACCCTTATCTTTCGGTAAAGACTCAGGAAGGACTTTCTTTTGGCGGAAGCCAGACCTGGTGCAGTTCCCGCATAATGCAAAGATACGGCTGCGGCGTGGTAGGAATGGGTGACATTCTGCTTTACATGGGCCTGAACAGACCTTCCTGCGGCACAGACCTTCAGTATGGAATACAGCGCGAGGACGGTAATCTCTCTTATCCCAGATATGAGCGTTATCTGCGGAAAATACGCCGTAAATATCTGGGTATTATTCCCGGATTTGGCGTCCCGGGATTCCTGATTCCTCATGCCATGAACCGTTATTTCCGCCATTATAAAATAGATTTTCGGGCCAGGTGGTGTGTAAGTCAGTCAAAACTGTATGGACGGATTGAAGACAGTCTTGCCAGAGATCTTCCGGTTCTTCTGGCCATCGGACAGAATATTCCCTTCTGGAAGCGACGCAGACTTGGACTGTATCGTCAGGAAAATGGTCAGTATTTTCCGGCTGTGGAAGTCAGGGCGCATTTTGTCGTTGTCACAGGAATTGAAAACGGTTATCTTCAGATCTCATCCTGGGGAAAGGAATATTATATTTCCTGGCAGGAATATCTGCAGTTTGTCAGAAAAAGCAGCAGTTTTCTTGTCAGCAATATCTGCCTGATATCTGAAAAGAAGCGGAAGAAGAAACAGAAATGAGACAGGAAAGAGGCAGACTATGAACAGTTTTTTCGCAATGATGTCCCGCATGAAATATATAGATCGCTGGGCGCTTATGCGCAATTCCAGACAGGAAAATCTGAGTGAACACAGTCTGGAGGTATCCATGATTGCCCATGCGCTGGCTGTTATCGGAAATACCTGTCTTGGAAAGCAGCTGGATGCGCAGAAAGCAGCTGTTCTTGGCATGTATCATGATGCGACAGAGATTATCACAGGGGACATGCCCACACCGGTGAAATACTATAATTCACAGATTAAAAATACTTATAAGGACATAGAGCATCAGGCAGCGGAATCGCTTCTTTCCATGCTTCCGGAGCAGATGCAGGAGGCTTACCGCGGAATTTTCTGCAAGGAAGAGGCGGACGCATACCTCTGGAAACTTGTAAAGGCTGCAGATAAACTTTCTGCCTATATTAAATGCATAGAAGAAGAACAGGCCGGAAACCGGGAATTTATAAAAGCAAAAGAAATGGCACTTGGCCATATCCGAAAAATGGATTTGCCGGAAACAGAGCTTTTCCTGAAATATTTTATAGACGCCTATGGGAAAAATCTGGATGAACTTACAGGAGGAGAAACATGAGTGAAGACAGAGATTATGGGTTCTGTCCCCGCTGCGGGGCACTGATGCAGGATGGAGTATGCAGAAGCTGCGGCTATGCGGAACGCAATTCAGTCCGCTCTGATATGTCCGGAAATTCCGAAAGGCCAAAGGAAGCTCCGTTTACACAGACTCAGCCCAGGAAAAAGAATAGAAAAGGACTCTTTGTTGTTCTGGCGGTTCTGGCGGCATTTTTGCTGCTGGCAGCCCTGATTGCGGCAGTAATATTCCTGGGAAAATCCGTGGGAAATATCATGCATGCAGCAGAGGACTCTTTTTTCGATGAATATGGTGATGCCGGGATTTATGACGATGGGTTTTATGATGATTTCGGAAGTTATGATGGGGAATATATCCCTGACGCAGACGATCCCTATTACAGAGAGATAACCGACTGCACGAGAACCGATCTGGAATACGGGATTTCCTGGATTACCGATTCCATAACGCCTGACAGCGAGGAAGATTATTGTACGTATTATGCAGTTTATCCGCGTCTTGATGGAGAAGGGGAACAATTTGAAACTATAAACAGTGCCATAACCAGAAAGGCTCTGGAATACAAAGAAAACTATCGGTCCTATCCGGGAGGCTGCTCTTCTTACGGATATGTCACTTATATGGATGAAGAACGAATCAGTATCGTATTCCAGCATGAACTTTACGAAGAGAATGGAACACTTCCCCGCGTAACAGCTCTGACATTCAGCCTGGAGAACGGACAGGAAATTCTTCCGGAACAGATGACAGAACTGAACGAGGAACTGGTCATGCGGTTCCGGGCGCAGAACAAGGTGCAGAATGGCGACGTGAAATACGTAGAGGAATCCAGTGATGAAGAACTGCTGGCTCAGTTCCGGAATCCTGAAAACGCGTTCTTTTTTTATTCGCCGGTGGGTCTGGAAGCAGGCGTTAATTATGAAAGCGAAGAATTTGGCAGCGGCTGGGTATCTGTTACATTAAAGGATCAGGCATTATGATGTGGATTGGAAGTCATATATCATCCGCTAAGGGATATGAGGCTATGGGAAAACAGGCTCTGAAACTGGGAGCCAGTACGTTTGCCTTTTTTACCCGTAACCCCCCGGGGCGGAAGTGCAAAAGCAGTTGTCCGGGAGGATGTGGACAGATTTCTGGAGTTATGGGATAAACAGGGCTACGGAAAAATAGTGGCGCATGCTCCCTATACTTTGAATGCCTGTTCGAATAAACCGGAAGTCCGGAGATTTGCCCGTGAAGCCTTTGCGGAAGATTTGGAACGGATGGAATACACTCCTGGGAATTATTATAATTTTCATCCCGGAAGTCATGTGGGACAGGGGGAGGAAAAAGGAATTACTCTGATCGCAGAGCTTTTAAACACCTGTCTGTATGAAAATATGACTACTACAGTACTTCTGGAAACCATGGCGGGAAAAGGCAGTGAGTTAGGAAGAAATTTTGGCGAGCTTCGCGCCATTCTGGATCAGACAAAGCTTTCTGAAAAAGTGGGGATTTGTCTGGATACCTGCCACGTCTGGGACGCAGGCTATGATATTGTGAATGATCTGGATGGTGTTCTGGAGGAATTCGATCGTACAATTGGTCTGGACAGATTAAAAGCGGTGCATCTCAACGACAGCATGAACGGGTTGGGAAGTCATAAGGATCGCCATGCCCGGATTGGAGAAGGCTGTATAGGTCTGGACGCGTTTGTACGGGTGATTAACCATCCTGCGCTCAGAGAGCTTCCGTTTATTCTGGAAACCCCGAATGAAGATGCGGGCTGGGCACGGGAGATTGCTCTGCTGAGAAACGCATATACAGAATAAAGAAACAAAGTATAAAGCAAAAGGAAAGAAAAACCGTCTGTGCATCGAACTCCTTGATAAATAGGGGAGAAGACGCCAGACGGCTTTTTATTTCTGATTACGGCAGCGTTTTAAAAATATCCGAATATACTGCTTATTTTTCTTTTGAGTCTTTCTCTTTTGATTCTGTATCGGCATCTTCCTTTTCCGGAGGAAGCTTTGTGACAAGAATCTGTTCAATTCGTTTATCCTGAATTTTCTGAATTTCAAATCGCAGTCCATCAAGTTCTACAGTCTGCAGATCGTTTTCTTCAGGAATATATCCCAGCTCATCCAGCAAAAGACCTGATATAGTATCGTGACTTTCGGATTCCAGTTCTGTGTCCAGTTCATCATTTAAATCATTGATGGTTACCAGACCTTCCAGCAGCCAGGTATGATCGTTAACTTCTTCGATCTTCGGCTCATCATCTTCATCACCGGTATCGTCAATGGGCCCCATAACTTCTTCTACCAGGTCCTCAATGGTAACAATACCGGAGAAACCGCCGTATTCATCAATGAGAACGGCAATGTACTGATGAGACTCCTGCAGCTCCTTGAAAAGTTCATCGATATTTTTGCTTTCCAGTACAAAATAAGGCTTGCGCAGAAGAGAACGGATATCCACATGTTCAAAACCGCAGCGCCGTGCTTCTACAATAAAATCCTTTATGTACAGGATACCGATAATATTGTCGATGTCTTCTTCGTAAACCGGGATTCTGGAATGACGGGTAGCCAGCATCTCATCCAGATAAGAAGAGAGCGGTTCGTCCACATCAATGGCATACACGTCTGTACGTGATGTCATGACTTCCCGGGCCAGAATATCGTCAAACTCGAAAACAGAATCCAGCATTTCAGATTCATATTCATCGAACACGCCTGTCTCCACACCATTTTCAATCAGTGCGCGGATCTCAGCTTCGGATACTTTTTCCTCGGATACTTCATCGTGCATACCGAGAAGACGGAGTACAAGTCCGGTTGATAAAGAAAGCAGTTTTACGACAGGGCCCGTTATCTTCGAAAACACCCGGATAGGACCGACTACAACCATACTGAAAGATTCTGCTTTCTGCTGAGCGATACGCTTGGGTACAAGCTCACCCAGTACCAGAGTAAAGTATGACAGGAGCAGTGTGATGACAACTACAGATATCGTACTGCTGTTCGGAATATTCAGAGTTACCAGTACACTTTCCAGTCTTTTGGAAATACCGGTAGCAGCAGAAGCACTGTTGAAAAATCCGGCCAGCGTAATTACGATCTGAATCGTTGAAAGAAAACGTGAGGGTTCCTTTAAAAGCTCCAGAACGAGGGCGGCTTTCTTATTGCCCTCATCGGCTTTTTGCGACAACTTGCTGGGGCTTGCGGAAACAAGCGCCATTTCTGCACCGGCAAAATATGCGTTCAATGCCGTCAGAAATACAAGCAAAAGTAACTGCAGCCATAAATTGTCAGGGTCAGGATCCATAGAAATAAAACCTCCTAAAATAAAGAATAAAAATATATATAACGATTTCCATTCTATCACAGATTTCTGCAGCGCTCAAGGAATTTTTATTTTCATAAAACTGTAATTTTTAATTTTTTTTGAATTTGTTGTTTTTTATTGTACCTGACGGTATAATAAAAACAAATTAACTTCGGAAAAGGTCCTTACAGGACGAACTTTGAAATTTAACCAGAAGGAGATGATACAATGAAGCTTACGTTTCTGGGTGCAGATCATGAAGTTACAGGCAGCTGTCATATGCTGGAAGCCTGCGGCAAGATTATTCTTGTGGACTGCGGTATGGAACAGGGACCGGATATCTATGAAAATCAGGATATTCCGGTAGAGGCATCAAGCATTGACTACGTATTTCTGACACATGCCCATATTGATCATTCAGGACTTTTGCCTCTGCTCTATAAGAGGGGCTTCCGCGGCGCCGTTTTTTCTACGTACGCCACCTGGGATCTTTGTGAGATTATGCTCCGTGACAGCGCGCACATTCAGATGTTTGAGGCTGAATGGAGAAACCGGAAGGCAAAACGCTCCGGCAAACCGGAATATGTTCCGCTTTACACCATGGAAGATGCAGACGGAGTTATGAAGCTGTTCTGCGGCTGTCCTTATGGAGAACGGATTCAGATAGCGGAAGGAATTGATATCCGGTTTACGGATGTAGGACATCTGCTTGGTTCAGCCTGTATTGAAATCTGGCTGAAAGAACGTCAGGAAGAGACGAAGCTGCTGTTTTCCGGTGATATCGGAAATATTCATCAGCCCATTTTAAAGGATCCCTATACGGTTGACAGAGCAGATTATGTTATTATGGAATCCACATACGGAGACAGGAGTCATGGAGACAGACCGGATTATATTGCGTCCCTGACCAGAATTCTGCAGGAAACCTTTGACAGGGGAGGAAATGTTGTTATTCCTTCCTTTGCAGTAGGGCGTACTCAGGAAATGCTTTATTTTCTTCGTGAAATCAAGAGTAAGGGGCTGATAAAAGGGCACAACGGATTTAAGGTTTATGTGGACAGTCCCCTGGCAGTTCAGGCCACAAATGTATTTAACAAGAATATGTATGAATGTTTTGATGAGGAAACACTGGCGCTTGTAAACGCCGGAATTAATCCCATCAGCTTTCCCGGACTGCGTCTTTCCATTACCAGCGATGAGTCCAAGGCCATTAATTTCGATGAGGAACCGAAGGTTATACTTTCCGCTTCCGGCATGTGTGAGGCCGGCCGTATCCGCCATCATCTGAAGCATAATCTCTGGAGACCGGAATGTACCATTCTTTTTGTAGGATACCAGGCAGTGGGGACTCTGGGACGCGCGCTGGTGGAAGGTGCATCTGAGGTCAGGCTTTTCGGAGAACCGGTAGAGGTGCGCGCTCATGTGGAAACTCTGGCAGGTATCAGCGGCCATGCTGATAAGCAGGGACTTGTTCGATGGCTTGAAGGGCTGAGAAACAAGCCGAGGCGTGTCTTCATCGTACATGGAGAAGATCGGGTCTGTGACAGTTTTGCCGAATGTCTGCGTGAAGAATATGGCTACAGCACAGCTGCCCCCTATACGGGTGAAAGCTGGGATCTGCCTTCTAATGTGCGTATTACGGAAGGAAGCCGTGAGCGCATCCTGAAGAAGGAAAAAATAAGACAGATTTCCACGGTCTATGAACGACTTGTGGACTGTGGAAAGCGCCTGACAGGACTGATAGAACGAAGCAAAGGACTTGCCAATAAAGATCTTGCCAGATTTGCCGATCAGATTCAGGCACTCTGTGATAAATGGGAAAAATAATGAGGGGAGAATAAAGAAAAATGGATACAAACGAAAAGAGGCAGCTGACTCCGGAGCAGCGCCGCCGGAGAATGGAGATCAGGAAAAGAAAACAGAAGGAACTCCAGCGCAGAAGAAGGCAGAAGAAAATTTTAATCGGAGCGGGAATTGCTGTTTTTGTCCTGGTTCTTGCCTTTGTCATTTTCCAGGTTGTAAAATTTACAGGATCCGGTTCCGCGCAAATTTCTGCACAGGGAGAAACCTTTGTGATTGCCCTTGATCCGGGGCACGGCGGTGAAGACATCGGTATGAACAGCGGGGAAGTGCTGGAAAAAGATGTGGATTTAAAGATCTGCTCAAAACTGAAAATCATGCTGGAAAGCCAGGGATATCAGGTTGTTATGACCCGGGAAGATGATACACGTGTTGCTGCTGCAGACAGAGTCTCCCTGATTAATGAGTCCGGCGCAGATCTGCTGGTAAGTGTGCACTGTAATTACTCTGAAAGCGACAGTG